>CAMLKW010000104.1 GCA_946480605.1 uncultured Roseateles sp.
ACGGCCCAGCCGGCACCGTGGACGTGGGCCCCGGCCAGGGCGCCGTCATCCCGCCGGGCTTCGAGGGGGAGTTCGAAGTGGTGGAGGCCGTGCGAAAGCAGTTTGTGTTGGTGGACGTGGCGGGCTGAGCAGCTTCAGCGGCTTGGCGAGCAGGCCAAGAGATGGTTTCAGGCCGGTCGTAGTCTTTCGCCGGCGTGTTTGGCGACGAGCTGCTCACGATCCGAGCTGCCGGTCCACCACCTTGGGGCCTGCCCGAAAGCAGTCGCTCAGCGTTTGACATGAGAGGCGGCTTGCTGCTGGCGAAGCCAGCTGTAAGACGTCCTCTCGATGGAAGGGTTAGGCGCATGCGCGGCGAAGTTCATTCGGTGTTTCCCTGCACCCACGCAGCAGCTTGTTCCCCAAGTGCCTGGGAATCTACAACGACTACCACTGGACACGAACCTTCGTCGACTTCGTCGGGGCCTTTGCCGTTATAGAAGGCAAACCACAGAGCCTCTTCCAGAGGCTCATCCTTGTGGCTTGTCGTCATGAGGGTAAAAGGGATTGGCTCACCTAGTTCCGGGAGGAAGGCTGCGTAGTCGAAGGCTTCCTCAACCTCTGGAGAGTTGGGACCCCAGGCGCAAACGTAGACGGCACCGGCCTCCACCCATGCGCGTGCAGCCTCAATCTTGGAGTGCAGCGCCTGGCGGTCGCTCGCCGTGAGAAGCACGTAATTGCCCTGCTGAACAGAGACAGGCAAACATTCCCAAAGGCTCTTCGCCTGAATGATCGTGGCGAGCCTACCGGTGCCGGGATGCTTTAGCGGCAGCTCGACACTGCGCGGACGTTGCATTGCAGGCGCCTAACTTGTTGTATGTAGATCGTTAACGATCACCATATCACTGGACCCATTCAGCTGTCGCTGGACAGAGTCCGCTGCTGGCCGCCAGCAGACCACAAGCATCGGTCAACTGACCGGCAGTGGCCGCTGCAGCGAGGCCTCAGCGGCACTCCCGAATGATCCCCGCGCCTGCCCCTACATTTGCAGCCTGCAAACTCGTCCATCGAATGGAGAACTCTTGAGCAAGACCACGGCCTTTCTGAGCGGCTGCGCGGCCAGCGCCACCGCCATCATTGCGATCACGCTGCTGACCGGCGCCAAGGCGCCGCCCACCAGGTTCGAGGAGATCGACGTGGGCCGCATCAACGTGCGCGAGCCCGACGGCACGCTGCGCATGGTCATCGCCAACCGCGCGCAGTTCCCCGGCCTGCCCTGGAAGGGCGGCGAGAAGCCGCGCCCGGACCGCACGGCCTTCGCCGGCATGCTGTTCGTCAACGACGAGGGCACCGAGAACGGCGGCCTGATCCAGAAGGGCGTCATCGGCGCCGACGGCAAGCCCGACGCCGGCCTGAGCCTGACCTTCGACCGCTTCCGCCAGGACCAGGTCATCCAGCTGCTGCATGCCGAGCAGGGCGGCCAGCCGATCAGCACGCTGGTCATCAACGACGAACCCGACGGCATGCAGATGGACGTGCTGCAGCGCACCGAGAAGGTCGATGCCGCCTTCAAGCTGGAGCCCGACGCGCGCAAGGCCGCGATCCAGGCGCTGCGCGAGCAGGGTCAGCTGACGGCCAACCGCGTGCGCCTGGGCACCACGCTCAGCAAGGCCTCGGCGCTGACGCTCAGCGACGCCAGCGGCAAGCCACGGCTGATGCTGATGGTCACGCCCGACGGCAAGCCCAGCATCCAGTTCCTGGACGACAAGGGCAAGCCAGCCAAGACCATCGACCTGGACACGAAGTAAGCCGCCTCAGCCGAGTTCTATCGTCCAGCGGCTGGTGCTGCCCGGCGCCGGTCGCGGCAGCGCCAGCGCGCCCATGCGGTAGGCATGGGGCCGGCGCGTGGCCGGCAGCTCGGCGCCGGCCTCGTCGCGCACGCGCTCCACGCCATGGCCGCGCGGGCCCACGCGGTAGTTCAGCTCGAACTGCAGGTCGGCGAGCTGCACCTGCACCTGCAGGCCGTCCAGCCGCTGCGGCATCACCGGGTCGATGACCAGTTCGCCCTGCTCCAGCCGCAGGCCCAGCAGCGAGCCGATCACCAGGCCCAGCGCGATGCCGGGGCCGCTGGAGTAAATGCGCCAGCCGCCGTCCAGCGCGACCTCGCCCGCCAGCGCGCGGCCGTATTCGGCCTGGGCGACATAACGGTCCGGGAAGGCGGCATCGGAGCTGGAGTAGTAGCAGTTGGCCTGGCGCAGGCTGGCGCTGGGCACGCGCTCGCGCAGCGCGATGGGGTGGGCCTGCATCAGCGCCTGCAGGAAGGCCTCGGCATGGCCCAGGTGGGCCAGCATCTGCGCATAGCGCAGGTGGGCGTGCATGTACATGATGCCGATCTCGCGGCCGAAGAAGGTGCTGGTCTCGGCACGCTGGAACAGTCGCGACGGCCCGCCGCGGTAGGGCAGCGGCGCGTCGAAGAGGCGGGCGCCGTCGGGGCCCTTCAGGTGCTGCTCGATCAGCGCGGCCTGGGCGCGCGCCTGCTCGGGCGTCAGCAGGCTGTCGATGACGGCATGCATCATCGGCAGCAGGCTGTAGCGCAGGCCGGTGCGGGTGTCGGCCGGGTGTATCCACAGCTCGCGTGCGCCCTGTTCCGGGAACAGCGCATAGCCGGCCACCACGCCGTCCTGCACCAGCAGGCGCTGGAACTCGGCGCGCACGCCGGCCGCCTCGGCCACCAGCCGCGCCGACTCGTCGCCGCGGCCGATCTGGCCGAACGCGCGCGCCAGCGTGTGCAGCATCTGGTGGTGCAGCGTCACGGTCCAGGCGCTGCACAGGCGCTCGCGCAGTGCAGCGTCGGCGGGCTGCAGCGAGTCGTTCCAGTCGCCGTGCCAGTAGGCGGCCAGGCCGGTGCCGGGCACCACGCGCTGGCGGATCAGGCCCAGCGCCCGCTCGACATGCGCCGCCAGCGGTGCAGCGGCTTCGCCATGGAAGGGCAGCGGCTCGTCCAGCACGGCAGCGTCGCCGCTGGCGATGAGGTATTGCGCCAGCGCCAGCAGCGGCCAGAACACGATGTCGCCATGCGAGTCACCCGCGCGGATGCCGGCCTCGCGCTCGAAGAACATGAACCACTGCGGCCAGTCGCCGTCGGGGTTCTGCGCAGCGAAGGTGCGCAGCAGCAGGTCACGCACGGGCACCGTCTGGCCCAGGGCCAGCAGCATCTCCAGCGGCCCCTGGCAGACGTCACGCGTGCCCCAGCCGCCGCCGGAGTACTGCTCCAGCCCGCGCGGCGACAGGTAGTGCACCAGCGCGTTGTGGGCGTACCAGGGCAGGATGTCGCGCAGCTGGGCCAGTGCCGCATGGCGCCATTGCGGCAGCGCCAGCGGCTGGGCGGACGGCGGCGCGACCGACAGCAGCTCGCCGCGCAGCGTCAGCGTGAAGGCATGGCCCGGCGAGAAGTCGAGGCAGACCAGGGGCTCGCCGCGGCTGACGCCGTCGTCGTACAGCCGGCCGTCGTCGCCGACGATGGCCAGGCCCGGTGCCTCGACGACCAGCGCCCCGCCCGGGAAGCGCTCGGCCAGCGCGCTGCCGGCCGGCGGCGTGATGCGCAGGCGGTCGCCGCTGTGTTCCCACGCGGGTTTGTGCGGCGCGGCGCCGTCGTCGCCGCCCAGCGCGAGATTCAGGCTGGCGCGCAGGCGCAGGCCGCGCCCCTTCAGCACGCGCAGCGTCAGCGCCATCTCGTCCGGCACGGCGCCGGCCGAGGCAAGCACTTCGATGACACTACCCGCGTGGGCATAAAGCCAGCGGCACTGCTGCGGCTGCATCTCGAAGGCAGAGGGCAGATCCAGCAGCTGCCAGTCGGCCATCTGCGGCTGCACGAACAGCCGCAGGCCGGCCGTGCGGAACAGGCCCAACAGGCTGCGCTGCGTGGACAGCAGCCGGTTGATGCTGACATGGCCCTGGGTCAGCATGGAATGGAACACGCCGGCCATCCAGCAGGTGGAGGTCAGCGCGCCCTCGTCGGGCACGAGGTGGGCGCCCGCGCGCAGGATGTGGCCGTGCGGACGCTGCACCCGCAGCTCCTTGGCGCGCAGCACGACGTGGCCGGCATCGCCGGTGAAGAAGCTCAACAGCCGGCCCGCGTCGTCGCGCTCCTCGTGGCGGCGCTCGCCGGGGAACAGCTCGCTGCAGGCCGCGTCGTCCAGGTCCGCGGCGGCCAGCGGCGCCGCCGTGGCGAACAGGCTGGCCGCAGGCGGCTGGCCGGGCGCATCCAGCGCCGGGCCGGGCCGCGCCTCGGGCAGCGCCAGCAGCGCGGGCAAGCTGGCCAGGTCGGCGTCGCCGCTGGCATTGGGGTGATGGGCTTGCAGCGCCAGGAAGAAGCCGGCCGACGTGCTGGCGCCGGGCACCAGCGTGACGGCCTGGTCCTGCAGCGCCACCACGGCGTGCTCCTGCTGCAGCCGCTCACCCGGCAGGCCGGCCAGCACGGCGGGCGGCACCACGGCGCCGTCGCGGGCCGCATGGCCCCAGACCTGCGCGGCGTCGGTCGCAAAACTCTCCGCGCGCGCCAGCGAGCCGGCCAGCAGCCAGGGATGTTGACCGCGCTGCGCCTGGTTCTGCCGCACGGCCAGCAGCGTGCCGTGCTGCGCATGCTGCAGCGGCTGCAGGTCGATGTAGTGGCTGACGTAGAACTCGTTGGTGCGCACGGCGCCGTAGTCGGCCAGGCCCACGTCGTGCACCAGCACGGGCGCGATGTCGCAGGCGGTGCCGCTGTCGTTGATGGCCTGCAGATGCCAGAACAGCACCGGCTCGTCAGCCGCCAGCCGCAGCTGCAGCCGCAGCGCCAGGCCGTCCCAGACGCCGCGCATCTCGAAGGCGTTGTCGCCGACATGCGCGCTCAGTGGCGAATGCGGCCCCAGCAGCGGCACGGCGCGCCAGTCGCCGCTACCGGCGTCACGGCGGCGCAACCAGAGGTTGGAAGGCCCGCCCTCCAGCTCGTTGCCGGGGAAGAGGTTGAGCAGCAGCCCGGAAGCGAGCTGCAACCGGCGCAGCGCGCCGTGGGACAGCAGCTCGGCTTCGAGGCCGGCAGCGTTGCGGATCAGGTGCGGTTCCATGTTCAGGTCTGGCGTTGAGACAGCAGCCAGGGCAGCAGGTCGGGGTCGTTGTAGGCAGGCGTCCACGAGTCGTGGCCCACGCCGGGATAGATGGTCAGCGAGGCGGTGCCGCCGGCGGCACGCAGCGCTTCGACGCAGGCGACGTGCGGCGCCAGCGGCACCACCGTGTCCTGGTCGCCGTGGTAGGCCCGCACGGGCACTGCGCGCATCGCGCCCACCTTGGCCGGGTCGCCAAAGCCGCAGACTGGCACGATGGCCGCCAGGTCGCGCGGGTGGGCCGTGGCCCAGTGCCACATGCCGAAGCCGCCCATGGACAGGCCCGTGCCGACGCAGCGCTGCGGGTCCACGTGCAGCCTGGCCTTCAAGGCCACCAGCAGCTTGTGCAGGCGCTCGGGGTCCCAGCGCTGGCCGTCTTCGCACTGCGGGCTGACGAGGATGGCGGGCCAGGCCGCGCCGGCGGCCACCAGCTTGGGCGGGCCATGGACCTTGACCTTCTGCAGGTCGGTGCCGCGCTCACCGGAGCCGTGCAGGAAGATCACCAGCGGCCAGCGCTCGCTGCGCTGCGCGTAGTCGCGCGGCAGCCAGATCCAGAAGCGCTGCCCCTCCAGCTCCCAGGCGCGCTGCTCGCCTGCGGCCAGGCCATCGGGCACGGTGGGCGGCAACGCCGCGCAGGCGCTCAACAGCGCAGGTGTCGTCAACAGCAACTGGCGGCGGTTCATCGTCATGGCGCGGGCTCCAGATGGATGGTGGTGGCGTGGGCGGGCAGCGGCAGCTCGCGGCCCTGCCAGCTCAACAGCGTGGACTCGACGCTAGCGCGCGGCAGCGGCGCCGTGCCAGGCCAGGCCAGGCGCAGCTCGCCGGGCAGGCGCTCGGGGCGGCGGTCGATGTGCAGCGTCCAGCCGCCGTCGGCGCGACGCAGCAGCCGGTAGTCCAGCCGCCCCCAGGCGGTGGACAGGCCCGTCACCGCGATGTCGCCGGCCGCGCGCCAGGCGGGCGACAGGCCGGCTCCCAGCACGATGGCGCCGCTGGCTTCGCGCTCGTAGGCCAGCAGGTCCAGCGCGGCGCGCAGGTAGTCCGACGAGATCCACGCATGCGGCATGTCGCCCAGGAAGCGCGGCTCGCGCGCATCGGGCAGCACGACCTCGGCCCAGCTGTGCCAACCGGCCGGCCGCTGGTGCGTGAAGAACCAGGCCAGCAGCCGGTGCGCGTCGTCCACGCGGCCCAGACGTGCCAGCGCGCTGACGTTGCGCAGCTCGTAGGGCGTGTAGTCGCGCCAAACCTTGGCGCCGCTGATGCGCGCATCGGCCTCACCCACATAGCGGTCGAAGGTGCCGCGCAGCAGGTCTGCCGGCAGCTTGCCTTCCGCCTGGGCCGGGTTCAGCGCCATCGTCGTGGAGGTCGCATCGAAGTCGCCGCGGTCGGCGGCACCGGCGATGTGGTCGAGCTTGTAGTGACTTGCCGTGGCCGTGATGGACGCGAACAGATCCGCCTCGAACTCGTCGCGCCAGCCGGCCCAGCGCTGGGCCAGCGCGGCATCGCCCAGCGCCCGGGCCATCTGCACCGCGTCCTTGTAGCCGCGCAGCGCCCAGAAGTCGTCCCAGTAGGAATAGGCCGGCTTGTCGCTGTAGCCCTCGTGGCTGATGGACGGCGGCATCAGGCCTTTGAACCTGGGGTCGGCGCCCGGCAGGCGCTCGCTCTGGCGCAGGCCTTCCATCCATGCCATCACCTTCTGCACCTTGGGCCAGTGGCGATCCAGCTGCGCCCGATCCTGCGTGTGCCGCCACAGCTCGGCGACGGAGAACAGGTACTGGCCGTGGCTGTCGTTCTCGACGACGGGGTCCGCACCGCGCTGGTCCACGCAGCAGGGCACCTTGCCGGATTCGAAGATGTAGCCGCCGAACCAGTCGACGAACTCGCGCGCCGCCTTCACCTCGCCCATGCGCACCAGGCCCGCCACCATCATGGCGCCGTCGCGTATCCACGAGCGTGCGTAGGAGCGCGTGCCGGGCCGCAGGGCGGGGCCCTCGCGAGACATCAGCATCTGTGCCAGCGCGGCGCGCATGGTGTCGACCACGGGCTGGGCCTGTGGCGGCAGCCGCAACTCCAGCACGCCCAGGCGGTCGCGCCACTGCGCGGCGGCGACGGCGAGGCGCGTGTCCAGCGCTGAGGCCTCGACGGCGCCAGCGCCCGACACCCATCCCAGCGTGCGGGACTGGCCCGGCGCCAGCTCCACGTCGAAGCGCATGACGGCGGAGGGCAGTCCCTCGGTGTCGGCCAGATGCACGAGCGGCGCGGCCTGCAGCAGCGAGGCCATGCCGGGGCCGGCACTCCACGGCGCCGCGCGGACCTCGGCCGGCGCTTTGCGCGGCTTCAGGTTCAGGCCCGCGGCGCTGAGCCGGCCATCCGCCCAGGTGATGGTGGGCAGCGGGCTGATGCCACCGGGGGTGGACAGGAACTGCTGCGGCGGGTTGACCTGCCAGGGGCGCAGCGTCAGCAGCAGCGCGACCCGCTGCGGTTTGCTCGTCGGATTGCGCAGCGTGTAGCGCGCCAGCAGTTGCGGGTCCTGGGCCTGGCCGTCGGCCCCTGCCTCGATGCGCAGTTCCACGTCCGCATGCCGCCACTGCACGACGGGCAGCGCATGCTCGACGAGGCTGTGCTCGGCGCGCACCTGGGCCCAGGTGATGAGGCGGCCATCGGCCAGCCGGATGGTGGGTTCGATGCTGGGCCCACCTCGGGTCAGCTCGATGGCGCCGTCTTCGCTGACCAGGCCGGAGCGCTGCGCGCCGCCGTCCACGCCCACGACGGTCCAATAGTTCTGCTCGCCGATGAAGCCGCGCGGCAACTCGCCACGGGGCAACGCCTTGGCCAACTCGGTCACGGCCGCATTGCGGTCGGGCCATTGCGCGGCATCGCGCAGCTCGACCTCGGGCGGCTTGCGGCCCTCATGGCGGATGCGCAGCCAGCGCCACTCCTGTTCACCGAGGAATAGCGCGCGGCCCGGGCGCGAAGACAGCAGCTTCCAGCGCCGGTTGTCGTCCGACACCTCCACCCGCGTGGCCGCGCCATTGGTGAACCACAGCCCGTTGAACTCGCGCAGGCGCTGGAAGTCCAGCGTCACCTCGCCGCCACCCAGCCTGCGCTTCGGCTCGGGCCACTTGTCGGGCGCCGGCTCGCGCGGCTCCAGGTTCAGCGCGCCGACGCACAGCTGCCCTGCACCGCCGCCCTGCTGCTGGCCGGCGACGACGACGAACTCGATGAACTGGCTGCGGGCGAGCGTGCGGTCTGTCGTGGGGCCCCAGGCAAACGCAACGTGGCGACGCTTGAAGCTCATGTCGGTCAGCGTGTCGGGCAGCGCCAGTGCGGGGCGGTTGACCCACCAGACGTTGTCGCCGCTGGCATCGACGAACTTGATCTGCACATCGTTGTGCCTGCTGCTGCCCTTGAGCTGCGCGGTCAGCGCGAAGTCGGCGGGCCAGTCCAGCGGCAGCTCGCGACGCAGCACGGCATAGCCGGACACGCCCGCGAAGTCGTAGTCCAGGCACAGGCTGTCGTCCTTGACGTCACGGCGCAGCGCTGCCTTGACCTGGTCGGAGGCCGTGGCTTTCCAGACGGAGGCGTCCTTCATGTCGTCCAGCACCGCGGCGCCCGCCAACGGCGCAGCCAGCAGCAGGGCGATGGCAAGAGACTTCTTCACTTCACGCTTCCCATCAGCAGGCCTTGCATGTAGTAGCGCTGCAAGGCCACAAACAACACCAGCACCGGCAGCACGGTGATCACCGCGCCGGCCATCATCAGCTCGCTGTCCTGCACGTGTTCACGAGACAGCGCCGCCAAAGCCACCGGCAGCGTGTGCATGTCGCCATCCGTCAGCACGATCAACGGCCACATGAAATCGTTCCAGCTGCCCAGGAACGCAAACACCGCCAGCGTCACCAGCACCGGCTTCAAGGTCGGCAGCACGATGTTCCAGAAGATGCGCCATTCACCGGCGCCATCCAGCCGCGCCGCTTCCAGCAACTCGTCGGGCACGCCCCGCGCGTACTGCCGCACGAGGAAGATGCCGAAGATGCCCGCCATCGACGGAATCAGCACGCCCATCCAGGTGTTCACCAGGCCCATGCCCTTGAGCATCAGGAACAGCGGCAGCATGGCCACCTGGCCCGGGATCACCAGCGCGGCGATCAGCAGCCCGAACACGCGCTCGCGGTGCCGGAAGCGCAGCTTGGCGAAGGCATAGCCGGCCAGCGTGTTGAAGCTGACCGAAACAAACGTGGCCACCACCGCCAGCCCCAGGCTGTTGACGAAGGCGCGCTTGAGGCCGCCGTCGCCCAGCAGCTTCTCGTAGTGCACGAGCGTGGGCTCGCGCGGCAGCAGCGGCGGCGGCAGGCTGGAGGCGCTGCCGGCCGGCATCAGCGACACGCAGACCATCCACACCAGCGGAAACACCGCCAGCGCGGCGAAGGCCCACAGCAGCGCGTTGACGAGGAGCTTCTTCATGCGCCCTCCCCCGTCAGCCGACGCTGCAGCGCGATCAGCCCCTTGCTGACCCCCACGATGATGACGAACAGCACGAAGGCCACCGCCGAGGCCAGGCCCAGGTTCCACCACTTGAAGCCTTCGTCGTACATCAGGTACAGCACGCTGACCGTGCTCTGCAGCGGGCCGCCCTGCGTCATCACATAGGGCTCGGCGAACAGCTGGAAGTAGCCGGCCGTCGTCAGGATGGTGACCATCAGCAGCGTCGGCGCGATGCTGGGCAGCGTGATGTGTCTGAACTGCGCCCAGGAGCGCGCACCATCCAGCCGCGCGGCTTCGTAGAGGTCGTGCGGCACCGCCTGCAGCGCGGCGATGAAGATGATCATGTTGCCGCCGAAGTTCTTCCAAGCCGCGAAGCCGATGATGGTGGGCATGGACCAGTGCGGGTCGCCCAGCCAGTCGATGGGATCGATGCCCAGCGATTGCAGCGTGTAGTTCACCAGCCCGTACTTGACGTGGAACAGGTAGCGCCAGATGACGGCCACGGCCACCAGCGTCGTCACCACCGGCGCGAACAGCGCCGTGCGCAGCAGCGGCTTGAAGCGCACCAGCTTGCTCTGCAGCAGCACCGCCGCGGCCAGCGACAGGACGATGGACAGCGGCACGCCCAGCACGACGAAATAGGCCGTATTGCCCAGCGCCTGCCAGAACAGCGGCATGGACAGCACCTGCACATAGTTGTCCCAGCCCTGCCAGCGCAGGTTGCGCAGATCGGCCAGCGCGTAGATGTCGAAGTCGGTCAGGCTCAGCGCGAGGCCGGCAAACACCGGCACGCCGAAGAACAGCGCGATGACGATCAGCGCCGGAGCGGCGAAGGCCCAGCCGGCCAGGGATTCCTTGCTGGCGCTCATGCGGTCTTCCTGTCCAGCATCCAGCGGCGCTTCTCCAGGATGCCATCCACGCGTGCATCCAGGCCGCGCACGGCGGCGTCAATGGGCTCGCGTCCTCCGACCACGCGCGCCGCGGCCAGCTGCATCTCGTTGGCGATGCGCTCCCACTCGGGCACGGCCGGCGTGGGGCGCACGCGCTCCAGCTGGCGGCGGAAGGCCGCGGCGTGGCGGTCCTCGGCCAGCGTGGCGCCGCCTTCCAGCGGCATGGCCCAGGTGCTGCGCCGCGGCGGCAGGTCGCCGGTCAGGCGGTAAAACTGCTGCTGCACGTCGGGCCGACTCAGGTAGCTGATAAGCGCCCAGGCCTGGGGCTTGTGGCGCGAGCGCTTGAACATCGCGAGGCTGGCACCGCCGGCGACGGACGCGCCCAGGCCGCTCGGCCCGGGCAGCTCCGCGGTGGTCCACGCATCGTCCAGTTCGGCCGGCAGGCGGCGCTTGAACTCGCCGATGTTCCACGGGCCCGAGATGTAGAACGCGAACGTGCCGCGCCCGAACTCCTGCCAGAGGTTGGCGACCTGGTTGTTGGTCAGCCCCGGCGCATCGCCGCGCTCGAAGCGCTCGGCGTAGAAGCCCAAGGCGCGGCGGAAGTCGGGCGACGAGAAGTTGCCGAAGCGGCCGCCGTCGCGCAGCACCTCGCCCGGCTGCTGCAGCGCCAGCGCCAGCAGCGGCTCGAACTCGTTGGTGGGCAGCAGGATGGGCGTGGCCATGCCGTGCTCGCGCAGGCGGGTCAGCGCGTTGCGCCACTCGTCCCAGTCCTGCGGTATGCGCGGGATGCCGGCGCGCTTCAGCAGGTCCTGCCGCACGAACAGCAGCCGCGTGTCCACATACCAGGGCAGGCCCACGCGCTGGCCGTCGGGCGCGTTGGTGGCCCAGATGCCGTCGAAGTAGTCGGCCGGTTGCAGCAGGGGCGTGCGCGCGATCCACGGGTCCAGCGGCTCCAGCGCACCGAGCGCCTGCATCTCGGGCAGCCAGGTGTTGCCGACCTGGGCGAGGTCGGGCGTGGCGTCGCCGGCAAAGGCCGTCAGCAGCTTCTCGTGCGCGGCGGTCCACGGCAGCTGCTCGACCTTGACGCGCACGGTGGGGTGCTCGCGCTCGAAGCCGGCGATCAGCTCGGACGCAACCTCGGCCTCGCGGCCCATGGCCCAGAAGCGCAGCGTGGTGGTGCCGGTGTCGCGGGCGCAGCCTGTCAAAGCTGCTGCGCCCGCGGCGGTGAGGAGACTGCGACGGCGCATGAACGAGATCAGCCCAGCCAGCCGCCCGTGAAACCCGCGCGCTTCAAACCGCGCACCAGATGCGCGTTCTTGCGCATCACCTGCCAGATCAGCTCGCCCTTGTGGTTGCCCATCATGGCCAGCATGGGGCCTTGGTCTATGCCCAGCATGTCGGTGTCCACCCAGCCCTTGCCGGGTTCGATGCGGCCGTGCTGCAGCTTCACGTCGGCGTAGTCGAAGCTGGGGTTGAACGAGTCCCAGAAGCCGTAGCGGCCCCAGGAGTGCGGGTAGCGCTGCTTGATGGCCATCAACGCGGGAATGCAGATCTCCGGCGCGAAGGCGATGGAGCTGCCGGCCGCATAGGGCGCCAGCGTGCCGTCGTCATGCTCACCCATGCCTCGGCCGGCATAGCTGATGAAGCGGCGCTGCTCGACCTTGCCCGTGGTGGTCTTGTAGGGCCGCGTGACGTCGGCCGGGCCGTCGCTGGCGCTGACGCCCCAGACCTCGGCGCTATAGCCCTGCCAGCCCAGCGGGTTGGCGGCGGCATAGGCCTGTTGCGCGTAGGTGGCGCGGCGCGAGTTCTCGAAGTAGTCCAGGCCCTTTTTACGCATGTAGGCGTCGCGGATGCCGCGGAAGTCCACCCAGCAGTGCGTGAACTGGTGGCCGAACAGCGGCGGGAAGCGCAGCAGGCTGTGGCCGTAGCTCTCGCCCCAGCTGCGGTCGTAGGTGCTGAGCCAGGCGTCATAGGCCTCCGCCTTGACCGGCCGCGTGGGCGAACCCAGCGCCAGCAGGTAGACCATCATGGCCTCGTTGTAGCCCTTCCAGTCGTTGGGGATGTGACCCTTCTCGGGCGTCCAGCCGTGGCCGATGGACGGCGGGCGCACCTGGGCCCAGGCCCAGTCGACGCGGCCGTACAACTCGTCCACGAGGCTGCGGATGCTGGCCTCTTCGGGCTGCTCGGCATCGAAGAAGCTCTGCGCGTGCAATGCGCCCATCAGCAGCAGCGCGGTGTCCACCGTGGACAGCTCGCAGCCGCCGAAGCGCAGCCCTTCCTTCATGTCGAGGAAGTGATAGAAAAAGCCCTTGTAGCCGGCCACGCCGGTCTTGCCCGGGCCTTGCGGCAGGCCGGCGAAGAAGCGCAGCGTCGTCAGCGTGCGGTCGCGCGCCTGGGTGCGCGTGATGTAGCCGCGCGCCACGCCCACCGGATAGGCGCTGAGCGCGAAGCCGACGGCCGCAATGCTGGCGAACGAGGGCGTGGGCCAGCGGTCCGGCGCGAGTCCGGTCCTCGCGTCGGTCGTGTCCCAGAAGAAGTCGAAGGTGCGGCGTTCGAGGTCGGCCAGGAAGGCCTCGGCGCCCGGGGAGGCGGGGGCGGCCCAGGCCGGCTGGGTGGCGGCCAGCGCCAGGCCGGCGCCTTGCGCCAGCAGCGCGCGTCGTGTCAGCAGATCCATGATGTGAAGCAATTGTGGGAGCCGGCGGTGACCGGCTCCCTTTTCCAGGCCGAGGTCAGAACTTGTAGCTCAGGACCAGGCGCACGGTACGGTTGTCGCCACGGATGGCGTTGGGCTTGCCGACGTTGAGGTTGTCGCCGCCGTACTGGTTGGCCTTGCCGCCGGCACCGACGGGACCGCCGCCCCAGTCGTCGAAGCCACCGTAGTTCTCGACGCCGAACACGTTGAGCACATCGCCGCGCAGCGTGAAGCGGTGCTGACCGAAGCCCAACTCCTTGCCCAAGCTCAGGTCCACCTGGCGGAAGCTGGGCGCGTCGCCCTCGACGTAGACGCACTGGTTCCAGCCCGCGGCGCAGGACGTGACCCGGCGCGGCATGCCGCTGGCCCAGGTGGCCTTGGTCGAGAAGGTCATGCCCCAGGGCAGCAGCTTGTCGGTCATGAAGGCGCCGACGATGCGGTGCTTGTCGACCAGCGTGCTGGGGTTGTAGCCACGATTGGGCTTGCCCACGGTCCAGTCGAAGATGTCGTTGGTCCACTCCTTGTTGGTGGTCTTGGCATCGCTGTAGGTGTAGGCGATGGTGGCCGTCCAGCCCGACGCGGCGGTGTAGGGCTTCTCCAGCTTGCCGTAGATGGAATCGGTCTTGCTGGCGCCGACGAAGTCGCCCAGGATCAGCGTGCCGAAGCCGTTCGGGCCGCCCCACAGCGGGTCGATGGGGCTTTGCGTGGCCCAGCCGCCGTTGGCGTCGCGGTTGCCGCCGTACCAGGTGAACTGGTTCTTGGCGTGCACGCGGCCGACGGCGATCTCGCCGTTCCAGCCGCCCAGCGCCTGGCGCAGGCCGAAGGTCAGCTGGTCGGCATAGGGCATCTTGAACTCATTGCGGATCAGCCAGATCTCGCCGCCCGGCGACGCGTTCTTCTGCATCTCGTCCAGCGCATGGTTGGCCATCGTGCGGTCATAGCTGCGGCCCCAGCCGCCGAACAGCACGCTGTTGCGGTCGCCCAGCACGTCGAACGAGAAGCCGACGCGCGGCGCGAACGCGCCCTTGTAGGCGCTGCGCGAGTTGCCGGTGGCGATGAAGTCGTCGATGTTGATGCCGCCCTTGGCCAGCGACTGCGCATAGGTCTGGCCGGCCGGCGGCGTGATGCCGTAGCGCGGCACGTCCAGCGCCTTCAGCGCGGCGACGCGGTCGGCCGGCGTCTTGTAGTCGTTGTTCAACATGTTGTCCTCGTAGTCGTAGCGGACCCCGAGGTTCAGCTCCAGCTGCGGCGTGACGGTCCAGTCGTCCTGCAGATAGAAGCCGTACTGCTTGTTGCTGAAGTTGACGCCGACAGGCGCCAGCGCACGGTCGATCTTGCACTGGTCGCTGTTGGCGCCGTTGTTGGTGATGTTGGGGCCGGTGCAGCTGCTGCCGCTGTAGACCGGGTTGCCACTGGTGCGGTCGATCAGAACCTCGACGATGTCGACGGAGCGGG
>CAMLKW010000105.1 GCA_946480605.1 uncultured Roseateles sp.
GCATCGAGCCGCAAGCACATCGTCGGACGGGCCGGCTTGGGGCGGCCCGGCGCTCGGCCCGCCATGCAATCGTTTCAGCCGCTGCGGTGGCGCACTGACATGGATAGCTCCCTGCGAGACTCCGAATTCCCGGCCGACCTCAGTCCGCTGGCCTGGGTTCAGGAGGAACTGCGCCGCTCCCTGGAGTCGGTGCACAAGACCCTGCGCCGCCTGGTGCGCGACAGCAACGACAACCGCGCCTCGGCCTTTGGCGGTGACGCCCAGCCCAGCCTGCCGTTGCAGCAGGCCGCCGCCCAGCTGCACCAGGTCACCGGCGTGCTGTCCCTGGTGGGCCTGCCCGCCGGTGCCACGGTACTGCGCGCCGCCGAGACCGCCGTCGAGCGCCTGGCCGAGCGACCGCTGGAGATCGAGGCCGCCACCGTCGACATCATCGAGCGCGCCAACTTTGCGCTGCTGGCCTTCGTGGCCCGGCTGCTGGCCGGTGGCAAGGCGTCGCCGCTGGCGCTCTACCCCAGCTACCAGGAGCTGCAGCAGCTCAACGGCGCCGAGCGCATCCATCCCGCCGACCTGTGGCCGTTCGACTGGTCCTGGCGCGTGATCCCGCTGGAGGCGGGCATCGCGCCGCGCCCGCCCGAGTCCGTGCGTGCGCCCTTCGAGGCCGCGCTGCTGCGCCAGATGCGCGAGCCCAGCTCCGTGCACGCGGCCAACCTGTCGGGTCTGTGCGCCGGCCTGGCTGCCGCGCTGCCGGCCGGCAACGGCCGCACGCTGTGGCAACTGGCCGCCGCGGTCTTCGAGGGCCAGGCGCTGAAGCTGCTGGGCAGCGATGCCTACACCAAGCGACTGGGCTCCAAGCTGCTGCACGAGCTGCGCGTGCTGGGGCGCGGCGAGGTCTCCGAGCGTCTCGCGCAAGACCTGCTGTTCTTCTGCGCGCAATGCCGCGTCACGCGCGGCGCCGGTCCGCGCCTGACCGCGGTGCACGAGGCCTGGCGCCTGACCGAGGACCAGGCCGGCGACTACCAGGACGACAGCCTGGGCCGCATCGACCCCGCCTGGGTAGCCCAGGCCAAGCGCCGCGTGATGGCCGCCAAGGAGAGCTGGTCCAGTGCCGCCGAGGGTGACCAGCACCGCCTGTCCGGGCTGGACGAGCAGTTCGCCGCACTGTCCGAATCCCTGACCCGTTTGTTCCCCAGCGGCGAGGTGCTGGCGCAGACGCTGCAGCGCGCCGTCGTCGCGACGCTGCGCTCGCGCAGCACGCCGCCGCCCGAGCTGGCGATGGAAGTCGCCACCAGCCTGCTGTACGTCGAGGCCGCGCTGGAAGACGCCGCCTTTGACCAGCCCGAGCAGGCCGACCGCGTGCGCCGCCTGGCGCGCCGCGTCGAGGCCGTGGCCCACGGCCAGCCCGCCGAGCCGCTCGAAGACTGGATGGAGGACCTGTACCGCCGGGTTTCCGACCGCCAGACGCTGGGCAGCGTGGTGCACGAGCTGCGCGCCAGCCTGTCGGAGATCGAGAAGCAGTGCGACGACTACTTCCGTGACCCGACCCGGCGCGACCTGCTGATTCCCGTGCCGGGACAGCTGCAGGCCATGCGCGGCGTGCTCAGCGTGCTGGGCCTGGACCAGGCCGCCCAGGCCACCGTGCGCATGCGCGACGAGGTGGACGGCCTGGCCAACACCGAGATCGATTTCGACCGCCCCGGCGCCAAGGACGTCTTCGAGCGCCTGGCGACCAACCTCGGCGCCCTGGGCTTCCTCATCGACATGCTGAGCGTGCAGCCGGCCCTGGCCAAGCGCATGTTCCAGTTCGACGAGGCCAGCGGCCGCCTGGCGCCCGTCATGGGCCGCCGCGAGGGCGCGGTGGAGCTGCCCGACTTCGAGGCCAGCGGCTTCCACGTGGACCTGGAGCCCGAGCCCGCGCCGTCCATGGAGGCCACGCAGCCGCTGCGCATCGACCTGGCCGAGCTGGACCTGCCCGATCTCAGCCTGCCCGACCTGGACCTGTCGCAGCCGGTGCCGCCACCCGTGGTCGCGCCGGCCGCGCCGGCCGCACCCGAGCCCAGCGTGGCCGACGACCCGGAGATGCGCGAGATCTTCCTGGAGGAAGCCGACGAGGTCATCGTCAACGCACGCGCTGCGCTGGACGCGCTGCGCGCCGCACCGGCCGACCACGGCCAGCTGACCGTCGTGCGCCGCGCCTTCCACACGCTGAAGGGCAGCGCCCGCATGGTGGGCCTGAACGATTTCGGCGAAGGCGCCTGGGCCTGCGAGCAGCTCTACAACGCCCGCCTGGCCGAAGCCCAGCCGCAGGCCGATGCCGACCTGCAGGGCTTCACCGCCGAGGCGCTGGACTACTTCGCCCACTGGCGCGAGCAGATCGCCGGCAACGCGGCCGGCAGCAGCGCCTCCGAGCCGCTGCGCCGCAGCGCCGATGCGCTGCGCCTGCAGCGCGAGCGGCTGCCGTTGCTGGCCGACGACGCGCCGGCCGTGGACCTGCCGCTGGACACCCTGCCCGAGGTCGAGGTCATCGAGTTCCCGGCCGAGGCGGCCGCCGAGCCGATGGCGGAGATTGAAGAAGCCGCCATCGCCCCCGACTTCGTCATCGAGCTGGCCGAACCCGCGCCGCCGCTGCCCGAACCGGTGGTCGAGGAGGTCACGCTGGACCTGGGCGAGTTGAGCACCGAGCTGATGCCGCACCAGGCGGCCACCGAGCCCATGCCGCTGGTCGGGCGCGACGAGTTGACGTTGCCCAACTTCCGGCTGGAGCTGGACCTGGACGACGAACCCACGGTCATCATCCCCACGCCGGCCACCGAGCCGCCGCCCCAGCCGGAGGAGGCCACGCTGGCGCTGCCGGCACTGGAGCCGGACGAACCGGTGCTGGCCGACCTGCCGCTGCCCATCGACGAGGCCCCCGAGCCCGAGCCCTCAGACCCGGACGAGGGCTTCAAGCTCATCGGCCCGCTGCGCATCAGCATTGCGCTGTTCAACATCTTCCTCAACGAGGCCGACGAGCTGTCGCGCAAGCTGGCCCAGAGCCTGGCCGAGTGGGCCACGCTGCGCAACGCGCCGATACCGCAGAGCTGCGAGGTGCAGGCCCATGCGCTGGCCGGCAATGCCGGCACGGTGGGCTACGACGAGCTGTCCGCGCTGGCGCGCGAGCTGGAGCATGCGCTGGGCCGGGCCCAGCGGGCCACGGCGTTCGACGAGGCCGATGCCGAGCTGTTCGTGCGCGCCGCCGACGACATCCGCCGCCTGCTGCACCAGTTCGCCGCCGGCTTCCTGAAGCCCAATGACCCCGAGCTCAAGGCGCGCCTGCATGCCTACGAGCCGCAGGAAGCAGCGCTGACCGCCGACGTGCCGCTGGACGGCCTGCTGCCGGCCGACGACCTGCACCTGCCGGCCGACATGCCGGACCAGCCCGCCGCCGACGAGGAGCCGGCCACCACGGCCGCGCCGCTGCTGGACGAGCTGCCCGCACAGGCGCCGCCGGCGTCGGTCGCCGCTGAACCGGAACCCGAGGCCGGCCTGCCGGACGCCATCGAGCCCGAGCTCTATCCCATCTTCGAGGAAGAGGGCCGCGACCTGCTGCAGCAGCTGCACGGTGCGCTGCGCGACTGGCTGGCCCAGCCCGAGGACCTGGCGCGTTCCGACGCCTGCATGCGGGCCCTGCACACCTTCAAGGGCGGTGCTCGCCTGGCCGGCGCCATGCGCCTGGGCGAGCAGGCCCACCACCTGGAATCGGCCATCGAGGCGCTGCTGCAGTCGGGCGGCGCGGACTTCGCGCAGGTCGAGGCGCTGCAACATGAAGGCGACGCGCTGGAACACGCCTTCGAGGCGCTGGGCCAGAGCCTGAAGGCACCCGCCGCCGTGGCGGTGCCGGCCATCACGCCCGTCGCGCCGCCACCGCCGGCACCGCCGCCTGCGGTCGAGGAAGACCGGCCCGAACCGCTGGCCCGCTTCGCGATGCCGGCGCCGGTGGAGGAGCTGGCGCCCGAGTCCGATCGTCGCATCGACTGGAGCCGCTTCGCCGACGCCGCCGAGATCGAGGCCGGCAGCGACAACCTGGCCATCGGCCAGGCCCTGGTGCGCGTGCGCGGCAGCCTGCTGGAGCGCATGGCCACCCAGGCCGGCGAGGTCAGCATCCGGCGCGCGCGCATGGAGTCCGAGCTGGTCCAGATGAAGACCGCGCTGCTGGACCTGGACGACAACCTGGAACGCCTGCGCACCCAGCTGCGCGAGCTGGACCTGCAGGCCGAGGCCCAGATGCACGCCCAGCAGGAGGCGGCGCAGCAGGGCGGCCGCGAGTTCGACCCGCTGGAGTTCGACCGCTACACCCGCTTCCAGGAGCTGACCCGCATGCTGACCGAGTCGGTCGGCGACGTGGCGACGCTGCAGCGCACGCTGACGCGCAACGTGCAGACCGGCGAAGACGAGCTGGCCGCCCAGTCGCGGCTGACCCGCGAGCTGCAGGACGACCTGCTGCGCACCCGCCTGGTCGAGTTCGACAGCATCGGCGAGCGCATGCACCGCGTGGTGCGCCAGGCCTCGCGCGACTCCGGCAAGCAGGTCAAGCTGGAGATCCGCGGCGGCCAGACCGAGCTGGACCGCTCGGTGCTGGAGCGCACCTCGGGCGCCTTCGAGCACCTGCTGCGCAACAGTGTGGCTCACGGCATCGAGGCACCGGACGTGCGCGCCTCGGTGGGCAAGGACCCGACGGGCACGCTGCGCATCGAGCTGAGCCAGCATGGCAACGAGGTGCTGCTGAACTTCAGTGACGACGGCGCCGGCCTCAATCTCGCCCGCATCCGCGAGCGCGGCCTGCAGCTGGGCCTGATCTCGGCCGACGCCGAGCCCGACGAGGCGCAGCTGCGCCGCCTGATCTTCGCGCCCGGCTTCTCCACGGCCAGTCAGGTCACGGAGCTGAGCGGTCGCGGCATCGGCATGGACGTCGTGCGCGCCGAGGTCGGCACGCTGGGCGGCAGCATCGAGACCACGTCGACGACGGGGCAGGGCACCAGCTTCCTGCTGCGCCTGCCGCTGACCACCGCGCTGACCCAGGTCGTGCTGCTGAAGAGCGGCGACCAGGTCGTGGCCGTGCCGGCGGCGCTGATGGAATCCGTGCAGCGCGTGCCGGTGGAGGCCGTCGAGGCGGCCTACGCCACCGGCAAGTTGCGGCACGGCGGCGCCGAGCTGCCGTTCTACTGGCTGGGCGGCCTGCTGGGCCAGGCCGGCCGCGGCCACACGCACGGCAAGCATGCGCCGGTGGTGCTGGTGCGCAGCGCCCAGGCGGCGCTGGCGCTGCACGTGGACGAGGTCGTGGGCAACCAGGAAGTCGTCGTCAAGAACCTGGGCGCGCAGCTGAACCGCGTGCCGGGCCTGGCGGGCATCAGCCTGCTGGCCTCGGGCGAGGTGGCGCTGATCTACAACGTCGTCGCGCTGGCCGACTGGTACGGCGCCGACGCGCAGGCGCGCCTGGCGGCGCTGCAGGCGCAGGTCGAGGGCGGCGCGGCCCTGCCGGTCGTGCCGGCCGCCGACGAGGTGGCGCAGGCGCCGCTGGTGCTGGTGGTGGACGACTCGCTGACCGTGCGCCGCGTGACCCAGCGCCTGCTGGAGCGCGTGGGCCTGCGCGTGCTGCTGGCCAAGGACGGCCTGGATGCGATGGAGAAGCTGGCCGGCGACGAACTGCCGTCGGTCGTGCTGTCCGACATCGAGATGCCGCGCATGGACGGTTTCGACCTGGTGCGCAACATGCGGGCCGACGCCCGGCTGGCCGGGCTGCCGGTCATCATGATCACGTCGCGCATTGCACAGAAGCACCGTGACTACGCCGCCCAGCTGGGCGTGGACCATTACCTCGGGAAGCCGTATGACGAGGAGCATCTGCTGGGCCTGATCCGGCAGTACACCCAAGCCACGGCGACCTGAGCCCATGTCCCAGGTTGTCGACCACCTTGCCGAGCTGACCGGCTTCCGCGACCGTGACGTCATGGACGTCACGCTGGTCATGGCCCTGCGTGACCTGCTGGAACCCGAGTCGGTGGCCATTTACCGCAGCGTGGGCGAGCCGGGTCAGGAGCGCTGGCTGACGCGCGCCCACCTGCGCGCCGGCGACGCCGTGGCCACGGCCGACCCGCTGTGGGCCAAGCCCGAGGCGCTGCCGCTGGCGGCCGACCATCCGCTGCGCCTGGAGGCCATGCGCAGCCGCAGCGTCACGCAGGTGGCGCAGGGCGGGCAGTGGCTGTATCTGTTCCCCATCGCCACCGACCGCGACGTGGTGGGCGTCATCGAGATCCTGTCCACGCGCCGCCTGGGCACGGGTTCGCAGCGCATGGTCAGCAGCGTGTTGCGGATCTATCACAACTTCCAGGGCCTGCTGGACTACTCCGAGCGCGACACGCTGACCGGGCTGCTGAACCGCAAGACCTTCGACGAGAGCTTCCTGAAGGTGCTCTCCGACATCCCGGCCAAGCACGACGCCAGGTACGACGCCGAGGACCGCCGCCACGAGACGGCCACGCCGCACTACGTGCTGGGCGTCATCGACATCGACCACTTCAAGTCCGTCAACGACCGCTTCGGCCACCTCATCGGCGACGAGGTGCTGCTGCTGCTGTCACGGCTGATGCGCGGCTCCTTCCGCTTCCACGACCTGCTGTACCGCTTCGGCGGCGAGGAGTTCGTCGTGCTGATGCGCTGCGACGAGGAGGTGCACGCCGGCGAGGCTTTCGAGCGGCTGCGCGTGAACACCGAGCGCTACCTGTTCCCGCAGGTGGGGCACATCACGGTCAGCATCGGCTTCACGGAGGTCCGCGCCGGCGACTCGCCCGCCGGGGCCTTCGAGCGCGCCGACAAGGCCGTCTACCACGCCAAGGCCCATGGGCGGAACCAGGTGCACAACTACGCGGCCCTGGTGGCCAGCGGCGTGATCCGCGAAGCCGCACAGCTGAGCGACGTCGAGCTTTTCTGAGCCGGTCTAACGGCGTGTTCGCGGGTCAGAAATGACTTGATTTTTGGAATGTCCGGCCATAGCCTCGGGGCGTTGCCAGACACGGTGCAGCTAGACGCCGGCCGGCGACCCAGTTCGGGCGGGTGGGCCTGGTCTTCTGTCGTCGCTGGGCATCGCGCCGTTGCCCGCGGCCGGCCCACCTTCGTGGCGTTGCTGCGGGTGAGCATGCGGTATTCCTGGCTTCCCTTGGGCCTTCTGCTGGCGGCCTTCCTGGCCTTCGTCGGCACGGCCGTCGCCGCGAGGCACAGCCTGGCCGATCTGGTCGTGCGCGACGCCGAGCGCAGCGACGCGCTGCGCCTGCAGACCGAGCTGCAGCGGCTGATGACGCTGCTGGTGGACATCGAGACCGGGCAGCGTGGCTTCATCATCACCGGCCAGCAGCCCTTTCTGCGCCCCTACGAGGAGGCCCTGGTCGAGCTGGGCACGCTGCGAGCGGCGCTGGGCCCGCAACTGGCGCGCAGCGGCGTTCATGCGGAGATGCTGAAGCGGCTGGAGCAGCTCGTCGACCTGAGGCTGGCGCAGACCCGCGCCGTCATCGACCGGCGGCTCGGTGGCGAGCCCGTCGGGCGCGAGCTCAGCGTCTACGTGGACGGCAAGCGGGTGATGGACGACCTGCGCTTCCAGATCGACCAGCTGGCGCTGGAGCAGCAGCGCCGCATCGCCACCGCCGAGCGGCTGACGGTGGAGGTGCAGGAGCGCACCACCTGGCTCACGCAGTTGCTGATGGCGGCAGGCCTGGCCACGCTGGTGCTGGCGCTGGCGCTGCTGCTGCACGAGCGCCGGCTGCGCGACCGCGCCGAGGTGGCCCTGCGTGAGGCCAACGCCGGGCTGGAGCGGCAGGTGAGCGAGCGCACCGAGGCGCTGAGTCGCGCGCTGCTGCGCATCCGCAGCTTCGCCAGCGAGCTGGACCGCAGCATCGAGACCGAGCGTCGCCGCCTGGCGCGCGAGGTGCACGACCAGATCGGCCAGGTCGGCACGGCCATCAAGATGCTGTCGCTGTCGCTGCGCGCCAAGCTGGCGCCGCGCAGCGAGCCGCTGCTGGACGAGCTGCAGGAGCTGGCCGACGAGAGCATCCGCGCAGCGCGCCAGATCTCCGCCGCGCTGCGCCCGCCGCTGCTGGACGAACTGGGCCTGCAGGCCGCGCTGGGCCACTACCTGCAGGGCCTGTCGCGCCAGGCCGGGCTGAAGACCGCGCTGGAGCTGTCCGACGCCGACATGCTGTCCCACGAGCAGGCCAACCCGATGTTCCGCATCGTGCAGGAGGCCTGCACCAATGTGCTGAGGCATGCGCAGGCCCAGGGGCTGCGCGTCGTCGGCCGGCCCTATGCAGAGGCCGGGCGGGACGGCTACGAGCTGGAGGTGCTCGACGACGGCCGCGGCCCCGGCGGCACGCGGGCCGATGCCTCGGGCCTGCGCGGCATGCGCGAGCGCGCCGCAATGGCCGGTGGCGAGTTCGACTTCGGCCCGGCCCCGGGCGGCGGCACCCGCGTGCGCGTCTGGCTGCCGCTGGACGCGCCCGGCGGCGTGGGCAGCGGGCATGAAGAGGAGGAGGCCTGGCAATGAGAGTGCTGGTTGTCGATGACCACCCGCTGATGCGCATGGGCATCAGCCAGCTGGTGCTGCAGGAATGGCCCGACGCGCGGATCGTCGAGGCGCCCACCATCGCCGAGGCCCTGAGCCTCGGGGCGACCTTGCGGCCCGAGCTCATCACGCTGGACCTGTCCCTGCCCGACGTCCAGGGCACCGAAGGCGCCAGCCGGCTGCTGCGCGCGTTCGCCGGCGTGCCGCTGCTGGTGCTCAGCCTCAACGCCGAGGCGGCCTATGCGGCGCGGCTGATGCAGATGGGCGCCAGCGGCTACCTGCCCAAGGACCGTGCCGCGGACGAGCTGCGCGTGGCGCTGCGCCGGCTGGCCGAGGGCGGGCGCTACGTCACCGCCAGCATGGCTGACCACCTGCTGGCCCTGCTCAGCGGCAAGGCGCCCGATGCGCTGCCGCACGAGCAGCTGTCGTCCCAGGAGCACCGGGTCATGCTGCTGATTGCGGCCGGCCGGACGCCGGCGCAGATCGCCGACACCATGCACCTGTCGGTCAAGACCGTGGGCAGCTACCGCGCCCGCATCCTGGAGAAGGCCGGCTGGGCCAACAACACCGAGCTGACCAAGTACTGCGTGCAGCACGGATTGACCGACATCTGATGCGCGATGCACCCGTGTAGGCAATCCACCTACACGCGGTTGCGGCAGTCCTTCTGGCGAGCTGCCGTCATCCGCCGCTGCCGTCCGGGCCGAGCGAATCGGACGATGGCGTCCATGAACATATTTCTCGTCGAAGACTCCGCGTCCATCCGCCGCCTGCTGGTGCGCCGACTGGATGCCCTGCCTGGCATGCGCGTCGTCGGCGAGGCCACGGGCGAGCGTCAGGCCCTGGCGCTGATCCAGTGGACCCAGCCCGGCGTGGTGCTGCTGGACGTGTCCCTGGCGAACGGCTCCGGCCTCAGCCTGGTGGGCCAGTTGCGCCGCGCCGGCTACGGTGGCCGCATCGCCGTGCTGACGGCCCAGGACGTGGACGCCTATCGCAGCGCCTGCCTGGACGCCGGTGCCGACGCCTTCTACGACAAGGCCAGCGGCCTGGAAACGCTGTTCGACGACCTGGCGAGCCTGGGCAGCGCCGCCGACCCGGAGCCCCAGCCCGCCGTGCAGTTGCGCGACGGCCTGACCGGCCTCTACGACGAGGTGGCGCTGCACGAGCGGCTGGACCAGGTCTCCCGCACGGCCACCCGCGACGGCATCGACCTTGCGGTCTACGTGCTGCGCCTGCCCGGCCTGGCCGCGCTGCCCGCCGACACCGCCGCTGCGCTGGCCCGCCAGGTCGCGCAGCGCCTGAAGGAGGCCAGCGCCGACGCCGACATCGTCGCGCGCAGCTCGCCGGACCAGTTCGCCGTCGTGCTGACCCGGCTGCACCAGGCCGACCAGGCGGCCAGCCATGCCCGCCTGCTGGCCGCGCTGATGGCCCAGCCCTTCCAGCTGGACGGCCGCGATCACGTCATGGGCCTGGAGATCGGCATGGCCCTGTTTCCTGCCGACGCGGTGTCGCCGCGCGGTCTGCTGACGCTGGCCCAGGCAAGCGCCTTCGGCGCGCTCTGATTTTTTCCAAGGGAGACGAACATGAAGAAGCTGCAATTTCTCGCCGTGGCGCTGCTGCTGCCCGCGCTGGCCCAGGCGGGCAGTGCCGGCAACAGCTTCCAGGTCACGGCCACGGTCACCAGCGCATGCACGGTGTCGGGCACGACGCTGAACTTCGGCTCCGCCATCGACCCGCTGGCCACCGCCACGCCGCTGGACGCGAACTCCACGCTGACGGTGCAGTGCACCAACACCACGCCGTACACGGTGGCGCTGAACGCCGGCAGCAACGCGGGCGGCGCGTCCAACTTCGGTTCGCGCCTGATGAAGAGCGGCAGCAACACGCTGGCCTACCAGCTCTACCTGGACGCCGGCCGCTCCAGCGTGTGGGGCGACGGCACCTCCAGCAGCAGCACCTCCGCCGGCACCGGCACCGGCAGCGCGCAGACGCTGACCATCTACGGCCGCCTGCCCTCACTTGCCAATGTCGTGCCGGGCAGCTACACCGACACCGTGACCGTCACGGTCAGCTACTGAAGGAGGTTAGCCATGACGCGCTTTCTCAAGCTGCTGGGCCTGTACCTGCTGGTGTCGCTGTGGTCCTTCTCGGTGCGGGCCGCCGACGTGACGCTGATGCCCGTCACGGTCAAGCTGGACCGCGCGAACGACCGTGCCACGGTGCAGGTCATGAACAACGGCCAGGAGCCGGTGCTGATGCAGGCCGAGGCCATCGCCTGGAACCGCGTGGGCGGCATCGACGTGGATGCGCCCACCGGCGACCTGATCGTCAACCCGCCGGTGTTCACCGTGCAGCCCGGCCAGACCCAGGTGCTGCGCCTGGGCCTGCGCCGCACGCCGCAGCTGGATCAGGAGGCCACCTACCGCATCGTGCTGCGCGAGGTGCCCATGCCGCGGCCTTCCGACGTGCTGAACGTGGCCGGCAGCGTGCGCGTGCTGGTGGCGCTGCGCGTGCCGGTCTACGTGGCGCCGGCCCAGGTCAGGCGCGGCGAGCAATGGCAGGTCAGCCGCGCCGCCAACGGCGAGCTGCTGGCCCAGGTGTCCAACACCGGCAACGTGCACCTCAAGGTCGGCGAGCTGCGGCTGCAGGGCGAGGGCGGCACGGCGCTGGCCTCGCTGACGCAGAAGGGCGGCCAGTCAGTCATCTTCCCGGGCGAGCAGCGCAGCTTCCGGCTGCCGGCCCATGACAAGGCCACGCAGGTGATGGTGCAGACCGACCAGGGCCTGCAGACCGTGGCGCTGAACGAGACTCGCGAGGTCAAGCCCTGACCTGGTCCCTGGCGGCTTTTGCTGCACCGCTGCTGATCGCCACGGCGGCTGCGGCGCAGGCGCCTCGCCCCGAGGTCCGTGTGAACTGGGGCGAGACGCTGCTGCTGGCGCTGCGCGTCAACGGCGTGGCTCAGGACGGCATGCTGCGTGCCGTGCGCCTGGCCGAGGGTCTGGCCATCCCGCAGTCCCACTGGGACGAGATGCACCTGCGCCTGCCCACCGCCGGCACCCGCGTCATCGACGGCGAGCAGCATGTGCTGCTGGCCATGGCCGGCCCGCTGCGCTGGCGCATCGATGAGGCCACCCAGACGCTGGAGGTCGACGCACCGGCCTCGGCCTTCATGGGGCAGCGCGTGGACCTGTCGCCCGGCATGCCCCGCGTGACGGAGCCGTCGGCCTGGGCGCCCTTCGTCAACTACGACGCCCAGTGGCAGAGCCGCACGCGCAGTCGCAGCATGGCCGACGCACTGTGGGAGTTCGGCCTGTTCGGCCCCGTGGGTGACTTCAGCAGCACCGGCCTGGCACGCAGCGAGGGCCGCGGCGTGCGTCTGGACACGCGCTGGCAGCGCGACGACCCCGCGCGGCTGGCGCGGCTGCGCGTGGGCGACAGCATCAGCCAGGCCGGCGCCTGGGGCCGCGCGCTGCGCTACGGCGGGGTCCAGTGGGGCACGGACTTCTCGCTGCAGCCCGGCTTCCTGAGCTTCCCGCTGCCGGCACTGCGCGGCGAGGCGGCGCTGCCGTCCACGCTGGACGTCTACGTCAACAACAACCAGCGCCTGCAGAGCCGTCTGCAGGCCGGGCCCTTCGACCTCAGCGAGCTGCCGGTGGTCACCGGCCAGGGCGAGATCCGCACCGTCGTGCGCGACCTGCTGGGCCGCGAGCAGGTGGTCGTCACGCCGTACTACGTGAGCCCGGCGCTGCTCAAGCCGGGCCTGAGCGCCGTCAGCGTGGATGTGGGCGCGCAGCGCGAGGACTATGGCATCGCCAGCAACCGCTACGGCCGCGCCATGGCCAGCCTGACCCACCGCCTGGGCGTCACCGAGCGCTTCACGCGCGAGCTGCGCGTCGAGGCCGGCAGCCGGCAGCAGGCCGTCGGGGTGGGCGGGTGGATGCTGTGGCCCAGCCTGGGCACGGCCAGCGCGACCGCGGTGGCCAGCCACTCCCGCGACGCCGGCGCGGGCTGGATGCTGATGGCGGGCCTGGACCGCCAGGCGCGCGACTGGAGTGGTGGCGTGCAGTGGCGCCACGCCAGCCCGCGCTTCAGCCAGCTCGGGCAGATGGACGGCACGGCGCCGCGCACGGTGCTGACGGCGTCGGCCGGCACCGCCTGGCGCGGGCACTCGGTGGGCGTGAGCTGGGCCCGGCAGCGCGGTGGCCGCTTCGAGAGCAAGCTGGCGCAGATCAACTACGGCCGCGACCTGGGCGGCTGGGGCTACCTCGGCCTCATCGTGCTGCGCGACTTCGTCCGTGGCGGCAGCGGCACCACCCTGGGCCTGAGCTGGAGCCGCGCGCTGGACGAGCGCCACGGCACTGGCGTCAGCCTGCAGCGCCAGCGCGCGCTGGACGGCGGCAACGAGACGCTGCTGCAGGCCCAGGTGCAGCGCAACCCCGCCTTCGGCTCGGGCCTGGGCTATCGGCTGCTGGCCGAGCGCGGCGGGCGCCAGATGGTGCAAGCGCAGTGGCAGGGCGACCAGGCGGTGTTGAACGGCGGCGTGGCCCGGCGCGGCCGCGACGTCGAGACGCGCGTGGGCGCCAGCGGCGGCCTGGCGTGGGTGGATGGCAGCCTGTTTGCCGGCCGGCGCATCGAGGGCGGCATCGCGGTGGTCGACGTGGGCGGCCACGCGGGCGTGCGCGTCACGCAGGACAACCAGACCGTGGCCCGCACCGACACGCGTGGCCGCGCCTTCGTGTCGGGGCTGCGCGGCTACCAGCCCAACCGCGTGGGCATCCTGGCGTCCGACCTGCCGATGGACGTGGAGCTGGAGGCGCTGGAGATCCAGCTCACGCCGGCGGCGCGCAGCGCGGCGCGCATCGAGTTCCCGGTGCAGCGCGGGCGGGCGGCGACGCTGCAGCTCATCGACGCCGCCGGCTTGGCGCTACCGCCCGGCACCTGGCTGCAGCCGGGCGGTCATGCCAAGCAGTTCCCGGTCGGCCTCAACGGCCGCAGCTTCGTGGCCGGCCTGGCGGCCGGGCGCAACCGCGTGCAGGCACGCTGGCCCGACGGCCAGTGCGCGTTCGAGTTCGACCTGCCGCCCGCCAGCGGCGATGATCTGCCCGACCTGGGCACCCTGATCTGCCGGTGACGCCATGACCCGATCCCTGCTTGTGCTGCTGTTGACGCTGCTCGGCTGGTGCGGCCCCGCGCGGGCGCTGTGCCTGCCGGCGCTGTGCAGCTGCGGCGTGACGACGACCCACGTCGCCTTCGGCAGCTACAACCCGCTGGCCTTCGGCAACACCGACAGCACCGGCAGCGTCAGGGTGCAGTGCGGCGGCGTGGCGGGCCTGCTGATCCCGTTCAACCTCGCCATCAGCGCCGGGGGCGGCGGCAGCTATGCCGGCCGCCGCATGAGCAGCGGTGGCAA
This sequence comes from uncultured Roseateles sp., assembly GCA_946480605.1. Next base: position 13,995 of record CAMLKW010000105.1, read on the forward strand.
CACGCTGAGCTACAACCTCTACACCGACGCCTCCTACACCACCATCTGGGGCGACGGCAGCGCGGCCTCGCAGATCGTCAGCTCGGGCGTCACGCTGGACGTGGCGGGCCTGTCGCCGGCCCAGACCTTCTGGGTCTATGGCCGCATCCCCGGCCGCCAGCTGACGGCGGTGCCGGGCAGCTATGCCGACACCATCAACGTGACGCTGACCTATTTCTGAGGCTGGGCGCGGCTCTTGACGACCGCATAGCGCGCCAGCGTGCGCTCGCGTGCGACGGCGTGGTCCACGACCGGGTGTGGGTAGTCCACGCCCTGCATGGCCAGCGGCGCGCGCTCCCAGGGCGCATGGATGGCCTTGGGCGCAAGGCCGGCCAGTTCCGGACAGTAGCGGCGGATGAAGCGGCCCTCGGCGTCGAACTTCTCGCTCTGCGCCGTGGGGTTGAAGATGCGGAAATAGGGCTGGGCGTCGCAGCCGCTGCTGCTGGCCCATTGCCAGCCACCGTTGTTGGCGGCGAGGTCGAAGTCCAGCAACTGCTGCGCGAAATACGCCTCGCCGCGGCGCCAGTCCAGCCCCAGGTCCTTGCACAGGAAGCTGGCCACCA
>CAMLKW010000106.1 GCA_946480605.1 uncultured Roseateles sp.
GGCGCTGACGCTGGCCTGGCACCGCCTCGTGCAGGCGCTGCCGGCAGCCTGGCTGAAGGGCATCAAGCAGCTGCTGCGCGCGCCGACGCGGCGCCTGGGCGTCGTGGCCGACACGCCGGCAGGCGAGCTGCAGGGCAGCGCGAGGCCGGACTACCGCCTGGGGCTGCACCCCTGGTCGGCCGCGCTGGGCGACCGCCAGGCCTGCAGGGCGGCCGAGGTCTGGGCCGCGCGCCGCGCTCAGGCCCGGGTGTATGACGCGCTGGTGCCCGCCGCGCTGCGCCCCCGGCGCGGTGCCGGCGATGTGCTGCTGCGCTATCCGTTGCGGCTGCCCGTGGGCTTGGACCGTGACACGTTGGCCGCGCTGCTGGCGGCCGACGACATCGAGCTGGGCCGCTGGTTCGACGACGTCGTGCACCCCCGCGGCAGCCTGCGCTACGGCTACCGCACCGGGGACTGCCCGGTGGGCGAGGCGACGGCGGCCTGCGTCGCCAACCTGCCGCTGGGCCTGCATGCCGGCCTGAGCGATCGCCAACGGCAGGCGCTGCAGCGGCGGCTGTCGGCATGAGCCTGCGCCAGCGTTTCGCGCAGCTGGCCGCCGCCTCGGCCATCAGCCAGGCGCTGCCGATGGCCATGGCGCCGCTGTTGACGCGCACCTTCGGCGCCGAGGTGCTGGGCCAGTGGGCCTGGTTCGCCGCCATCGTCGCCAGCCTGGCGGTGGTGGCCAATGCACGCTACGAGTACGCCATCCCGCTGCCCCGCCGGCGCGGCGAAGCCGGCTTGCTGCTGGCGCTGGCCCTCGCTCTCGCGCTGGCGGCCACGTGGGTGACGGCCTTGCTGGCCTGGGGGCTGGCGGCGTTGCCCGGTGGCGCCCTGAGCGGGCGCTGGGGGCAGGTCGGCTGGCTGCAGGACTATGCGTTGCCGCTGGCGCTGGCCGTGGGCCTGCTGGGCCTGCAGCAGGGGCTGGCCTTGTGGAGCAACCGCCATGGCCGTTTCGCGGCGATCGCCCAGGCGCGTGTGGGCCAGCAAGTCGTGATGGCACTGGCTCAGTTGGCCGCCGTGGCGGCCGGCTGGCTGACGGCCGCGGCGCTGGTTGGCGCGCAGCTGCTGTCGCTGCTGCTGCCGCCGTTGTGGCTGTGGTGGCGCGGGCAGGCCGTGCAGCTGCGCGGCGCCCGCACCGCCGTGGCAGCGCGGCGCCGCTGGAGGCGGGTACGGGCGCTGGCCTGGCGCTACCGCCAGTTCCCGCTCGTGAACAGCCCGCATGCCTTCGTCAACGGGCTGCAGGAGGCCATCGCGCTGTCGCTGATCGCGGCCTATGCCGGCCTGGCTGCGGCGGGCTGGTATGCGGTCATGGTGAGGCTGGTGAAGGCGCCTGCCACGCTGGTGGGCGGCGCGCTGTCGGAGGCCTTGCTGTCGCGGCTGGCCGAGGACTGGCGCGAGGGGCGCAGCCTGCAGCCCACGCTGGCCCGTGCGATGCGCGGCCTGCTGCTGCCGGCCATCGGGGGCGCGGTGCTGCTGGCGCTGGTGGGGCCCACGCTGTTCGGCTGGGCGCTGGGCGCCGACTGGGCGCCCGCGGGCGAGTACGCGCGCTGGATGGCTCCGTATGTCGCGGCACACTTCGTCTGCGCGCCGCTGACCGTCGCGCCCATGGTGACGCAGCGCCAGACCGGCGCGCTGGCCTTCAGCCTGGTGGGCAATGCCTTGTATGCGTTCGCGCTGGCGGCCATGCTGGCGTCGGGGCGGCCGGTCACCGAGGCGCTGGGCGCCGTGTCTGTCGTGATGCCGCTGTACTTCGCGGCCTATCTGGCCTGGCTGTATCGGGGCGCCGTGCCGCCTGCCGTTGTGAGGACTTGAGCTTTGAAACTGGTGTTGATCGGCGATGGTGAAAGCCCCCACCTGCTGAAGTGGGCGCGCATGCTGCAGCCGCGCGTGCGGCTGTGGGCCATCTCGTCGCGCGGTTTCGCGCCGGGTTGGGAGCTGCTGCTGCCCGATGCACAGCGGCTGGCGCTGAACACCGCGCCGGACCATGGCGGCGGCAACGTCGCACTGATCAAGCAGCTGCCGCGCATCGGCAACTGGCTGGCCGCGGTGGACGCGGACTGGCTGCACGCCCACTACCTGACCTCGCACGGCACGCTGGCCTGGGCGGCGCGGCTGGGCTGGCGGTTGCGGGCAGAAATAGCCGGCTCGGCCTGGGGCAGCGACATCCTCGTCACGCCGCAGCGCGGCGGCGCCTGGCGCTGGCTGACGAAGAAGGCGCTGCGCGAATGCGCCATCACGACGTCCGACTCGGTCTACATGGCCGAGTGCATGCGCGAGCTGGGCGCGGGTGAGGTGATGACCTTCCCGTTCGGCCTGGAAGCCATGCCCAAGCAGAACGCGAAGAAGCAGCCCTGGCTGTGCTTCGCGAACCGGGGCCTGGAGCCCATCTACCGGCCGCAGCTGGTGATCGCCGCATTCGCGCGCATTGCCGCCGCGCAGCCCGAGGCGAAGCTGGTGGTGGCCAACGACGGCTCGCTGCGCGCCGCGCTGGAGGCCGACGTGGCGGCGCGCGGGCTGACGGATCGGGTCAGCTTCGTCGGCCGGCTGGATGCCGCCGCGCAGGCCGCGCACTATGCGCGCTCGACCTGGTTCCTGAGCCTGCCGGAGAGTGATTCCGTGTCGGTGTCCGTGCTGGAGGCGATGGCCCATGGCTGCGTGCCGCTGCTGTCCGAACTGCCGGCCAACCGCGAGCTGATCGGCGACTCGGCGCGTGGGCTCATCGTCGGCGCGGTCGAGGACCTGCCCGCTCGCATGGCCACGCTGGACACGGAAAGGCTTGCCGTCGGCAACCGCGATTGGGTGGCCGCGCACGGGTTGTTCGAGCCCCATGTGCAGCGCTTTCTGACCCGGCTGCGGGAACTCTCCCCGACATGAGGGTCCTGCTCATCAACCACTACGCCGGCTCGCCGCGCCACGGCATGGAGTTCCGGCCCTACTACCTGGCGCGCGAGTGGGTCAGGGCGGGGCACGAGGTCACCATCGTCGCGGCCAGCCATTCGCATGTGCGGGCCGTGCAGCCCGTGGTGCCGGGCCAGCCCGTTGAGGAGATCATCGACGGCATCCGCTACCGCTGGCTGCCCACGCCCGCCTACCAGGGCAATGGCGTGGGCCGGCTGCGCAACATCCTGAGCTTTCTGCGCCAGCTGCGCGCCGACGCATGGCGGCTCACGCGCGAGTTCAGGCCCGATGCGGTCATCGCGTCCAGCACCTATCCGATGGATATGTGGGTCGCCAAGAAGCTGGCCAAGCTAGCGAAGCCCGAGCGTGCGCCGGGCGCCGTGGGCCCGTCGCGGGCCAAGCTGGTCTACGAGGTGCACGACCTGTGGCCGCTGTCGCTGATCGAGCTGTCCGGCATGTCGCCGCGCCACCCCTTCGTGCTGATGTGCGGCAAGGCCGAGGCCGACGCCTACCGCGACGCCGACCGGGTCATCTCCATGTTGCCCTGCGTGCACGAGCACATGGCGTCCCGGGGCCTGGATCTCGCCAAGCTGCATGTCGTGCCCAACGGCTTTGCGCCGGAGGAGTGGCAGGGAGAGTCGCAACCGCTGGGCGCGACGCTGCAGGCGCATCTCGATGCCGAGCGCGCCGCTGGCCGTGTCATCGTGGGCTATGCCGGCTCCATGGGCCTGCCCAATGCGCTCGACGTGCTGCTGGACGCCGCCGCCACGCTGAAGGACGCGCCGCTGAGCTTCGTACTGGTCGGCAGCGGCCACGAGGCCGCGCGCCTGGCCGAGCGCGCCGCGGCCGAGGGGCTGGTGAACGTGCGCTTCTTCGCACCCATCCCCAAGGCGCAGATCCCGACGCTGCTGGGCCATTTCGACATCGCCTACATCGGCTGGCAGCGCACGCCCATCTACCGCTTCGGCATCGCGCCCAACAAGCTCATCGACTACCTGATGGCCGGCCGCGCCGTGCTGCACTCGGTCGTGGCCGGCAACGACCCGGTCGCGGAGGCCGGTGCGGGGCTGACCGTGGCGCCCGAGGATCCGCGGGCCGTGGCCGACGGCCTGCTGAAGCTGGCGGCGCTCGCGCCCGCCGAGCGGGCGGCCATGGGCGAGCGTGGCCGCGCCTTCGCGATGGCCCACCACGCCTACCCCGTGCTGGCCGCACGCTTCATCCAAGCCCTGCAATGAGCGAGCTGGACCAGATCGCCCAACGCTACGCCCGCCGCGACACCGGCGACCGCTACAGCCTGCTGCGCCCCGAGGTCTGGCAGATGTGGCAGGAGCGCCAGCGCGCGCTGCTGCGCCTGCTGGCGCGGCGCCCCGGTACGCCGGCCGGCTGGCGTGCCACCGAGGTGGGCTGCGGTGCCGGCGGCAACCTGCTGGACCTGCTGCGCCTGGGCCTGCAGCCCGCCCACCTGACCGGCATCGAGCTGCTGCCCGAGCGGCTGGCGGCGGCGCGCGCGGCCCTGCCGGAAAGCGTGCGGTTGCTGGCCGGCGACGCCGCTTCGGCCAACGTCGCGCCGGCCAGCCAGGACCTGGTGCTGCAGTCCACCGTGTTCTCGTCCATCCTCGACGACGCGCTGCAGCAGCGCGTGGCCGACGCGATGTGGCGCTGGCTGAAGCCGGGTGGCGCCATCGTCTGGTACGACTTCACCCTCGACAACCCGCGCAATCCGGACGTGCGCGGCGTGCCGCTGGCGCGGGTGCGGGAACTGTTCCCGCAAGGCCAGTTCACGGTCCGCCGCGTCACGCTGGCGCCGCCGCTGGCGCGCGCACTGCCCGCGGCGTACTCGCTCCTCAACCTCGTGCCCTGGCTGCGCACTCACCGCCTCGTGCTGATCGCCAAGCCCTGATGCACGAAAATCCCGCCCCATGAGTTCCCAGTCGTTCCTTCCCTTTGCCCTGCCCGAGATCGGCGACGACGAGATCGCCGAGGTCGTCGACACGCTGAAATCCGGCTGGATCACCACCGGCCCCAAGGCCAAGCGCTTCGAGGCAGCGTTCGCTGAGTTCCTGGGCGACCCGCAGATCGAGTGCATCGCCGTCAACTCGGCCACCGCGGGCCTGCACCTGGCGCTGGAGGCCATCGGCCTGCAGCCCGGCGACGAGGTCATCACGACCACGCACACCTTCACCGCCACCGCCGAGGTGGTGCGCTACCTGGGTGCGGACGTGAAGCTGGTCGACATCGACCCGAGGACGCTGAACATCGACCTTGCCGCCGTCGAGGCCGCGATCACGCCGCGCACGAAAGCCATCCTGCCCGTGCACTACGCCGGCCTGGCCGTGGACATGCTGGCGCTGCTGGACATCGCGCGCCGCCATGGCCTGCGCGTCGTGGAGGACGCCGCGCACGCGCTGCCCACCACGCTGGAGAAGGAGCTGATCGGCACGCTGGGCAGCGACGCCACGGTCTTCAGCTTCTACGCCAACAAGACCATGACGACCGGCGAGGGCGGCATGCTGGTCACGCGCAACCCCGAGCTGGCCAAGCGCGCCCGCGTGATGCGCCTGCACGGCATGAGCCGCGACGCCTTCGACCGCTTCACGGCCAAGGTGCCCAGCTGGTACTACGAGATCGTGGCGCCCGGCTTCAAGTACAACCTGACCGACATTGCCGCGGCGCTGGGCCTGCACCAGCTCAAGCGCCTGCCGGCCTTCCAGGCGCGCCGCGAGGCCATCGCCCAGCGCTATCACGAGGCCCTCGCCGACCTGCCGCTGCTGCTGCCGCCGGACGCCCCGGAGGGTGACACGCACAGCTGGCACCTCTACGTGCTGCGGCTGGCCGACGACGCAGGGATTGACCGTGATGCCTTCATCGAGGGCATGTACGCGGCGGGCATCGGCTGCTCGGTGCATTACGTGCCGCTGCACCTGCACCCCTACTGGCGCGACCGTTACGGCCTGACACCCGAGATGTTCCCGCAGTCGCAGAAGGCCTACGAGCGCATGGTCAGTATCCCGCTGTACACGGCCATGAGCGACGCCGACGTGGAGCGCGTCATCGCGGCCGTGCGCGGCCTGCTGTCTTGAGCAAGCGCCTGCTGGACATGCTGGCCTCGGGCCTGGGTCTGCTGCTGTTGGCGCCGTTGCTGCTCGCCGTGGCGGTCTGGATCAGGCTGGATTCGCCGGGGCCGGTGCTGTTCCGCCAGACCCGCGTGGGCCGCTTCGGCGCGCACTTCACCATCCACAAGTTCCGCACCATGCGCGTGGAGCCGGGCGCCGCCATCACGGTGGGCGAAGACCCGCGCATCACGCGCAGCGGCCGCTGGCTGCGCGCCAGCAAACTCGACGAACTGCCCCAGCTGTGGGACGTGCTGCGCGGCGCCATGAGCCTGGTCGGGCCGCGGCCCGAGCTGCCGCGCTATGTCGAGCTGTACCCCGCCGACCTGCGCGAACGGGTGCTGTCGGTGCGGCCCGGCATCACCGACCCGGCCTCGCTGGCCTTCAGCCACGAGGCCGAACTGCTCGCCGCGGCGGCCGACCCGGAGCGGGAGTACCGGGAGGTGGTGCTGCCGGCCAAGCTGAAGCTGTCGGCAGAGTACGCAGCGCGCGCCAACCTGACCACCGACCTGCGCCTGATCGCTGCAACCCTGGGCCGCGTGCTGCGCGGCTGACAATACCGCCCCGATGAACTGGCAGTTTCTTGACACCCTGCTGACCCGGCTGCGACCGCACCGTGAGGTGCTGGCCCTGTTGCTGGACCTGACCATCGTGGCGCTGGCCTGGCAGGCGACCTATCTCTTCCGTCTAGGCTTTGAACGCTGGTTCGCGGCGCGGCCCGGCTATGACGGCTGGGTGCTGCTCGGGCTCCTTGGCATCTACGGATTGGTGTTCTGGGGGCTGCGCGTGCCCAAGGGCATGTGGCGCTTCTCGGGCTTCGGCGAGATCCAGCGTTTGGCAGTCGCCTGCCTGATCGCCGGCCTGGTCAGTGCGACGCTGGTGCTGATGGCCCATCTGCGCGCCGTCCCGCGCGCGGTGCTGACGCTGCATCCGCTGTTCACGCTGATGCTGCTGGCGATGATGCGCATGGGCTACCGCATGCTGTACGAGCAGATGCGCAGTCGCATCAGCGGCAGCGCCCAGGAACGGCGGCGCGCGCTGGTGATGGGGGCGGGCGACGCGGGGCGGTTGCTGGTGGCGGGCATCCAGAACCAGCAGGGCTGGACCGTGGTGGGCTTCCTGGACGATGCGCCCGAGAAGCGCGGTGTGCGTGTCGCTGGTCTGCCGGTGCTCGGAGTGCTGGACGACGCAGCGCGCATTACCTCGACCCAGGGCGTGACCCACGTGATCGTTGCACTGCCGGCGGCCGCGCTAGCGCAGCGGCGCCGCGCGCTGGAAATTGCTGCAGGCACGGCACTTCCGGTGTTGACGGTCCCCAGCAGTGCTGAGTTGCTGGCTGGCAGGCGCGTCAATGAAGTCCGCGATATCGAGCCCGAGGACTTGCTGGGCCGCGAACCTATCCAGCTCGACGAGAGCGGCATCAGTGAAGCGTTGAGCGGCAAGGTCGTCCTCGTCACGGGCGCCGGAGGCAGCATAGGCAGCGAACTGTGTCGCCAAGTCGCGCGCTACGGTCCGCGCCAACTGGTTCTCTATGAGCTCAGCGAATTCGCGCTCTATCAGATAGAGCAGGAACTGAGCGAGCAGTTCCCCCACTTGCCGCTGATCCGCCTGATCGGAGACGTCAAGGATCTGAATCACTTGCGCGCCACATTCGAGGCGCATCGGCCGCAAGTGGTCTTCCATGCGGCCGCCTACAAGCATGTGCCGTTGATGGAGGTGGGCAACGCAGCCGTCTGCTTACGCAACAACGTCCTGGGCACGTATCACGCCTGCCTGGCAGCCGCTGAGGTTCGTGCAGAGCGCTTCGTCTTGATCAGCACGGACAAGGCCGTGAACCCGACCAACGTGATGGGGGCGACCAAGCGCGCTGCGGAACTGGTCGTCAGTCATATGGCAGCGCAGGGGCACCTCACGCGCTTCATGGCCGTCCGCTTTGGCAATGTGCTGGGCTCAAGCGGGAGCGTGATCCCGAAATTCAAGGAGCAGATCGCCAAAGGCGGGCCGGTGACCGTCACCCATCCGGACATCACCCGCTACTTCATGACGATCCCTGAAGCAGCGCGGCTGGTTGTCCAGGCCGCAGCGCTTGGCCAGAGTGGGCAAGTCTTGGTCTTGGACATGGGCGAGCCCGTGCGGATAGCTGATCTTGCGAAGGACCTGATAAGAATGTCTGGTCACGGAACGATGGACATTCCCGTCGTTTACGTCGGTCTGCGCCCCGGCGAGAAGCTCTACGAGGAGTTGCTCGCAGATGCTGATTCCACGATGCCTACGAGCATAAAACGGCTGCTGCTTGCTAAGCTAGACGACGGGCCTCGTAGCGCACTTGTGTATGCATGGCTCAGGGATCTGATTCAGCGTGACGACCAGCCCTTGGGTGATGTTCAGGTGAGAAAGATGTTGGCCGCTCTGTTGGATGCTGAGTACGAAGAGGCTGAGCGGTCCTCCGCTTGCTCGTAACGGCTGTGATAAATCCCTCACAGAGGCAGGAATGTCTCTTGGTGGCAACGGAAAGTTGCAATCATCAATCGATCCAGGAAGTAGCAGCCGCTACCATCGGCTCGCTGCTGCAAGTCCAGAGCGGACCCGATGCAGACTGTTGTGAAGCCTCACGTGTTTACCCGAAGTGCGTCTCGTTCATTGACAAACGGTAGAAAATGCCGTCTAGAATGCCGCGGCGTGTGTTGGAACAACACGTGTGATTCGCGAATCATTGATCTCTTTTCCATAACCCTTGTGGAGTTCACCGAATGAAAAAATATGTGTTGAAGGCGACCGCTCTGGCGATCGGTGCGCTGGCTGGAGGCTCTGCGGTCGCCGCCATCACGGCAGGCGTCAACTTTGACGCTTCGAGCCCGACCGTGAAGAAGTACGCCAAGGAGTTGACTTACAACTCGACCACGCCTCTGGCGGCGATCGATGGTATCAACGTCACCACGAAGCTCGGCTTCGGTGTCAGCAACAACCAAACGCGTTACATCCGCGTCGACTACTCGAATGCCGTGCTGCACACTGCGCACACCGCAGTTGCAGGTACCGACATCGAGATCTCCGACCGCAACTCGGACGCTTACGCCGTGGTGCAGGGTGGTGCCGCTGGTGACAACTACGTCATTTACCAAGTGACGGCAGGTACCGACTTTGCTGCCGGCGCGATCGTTGATATCAAGACGCCTTCGCTGCGCGTCACGTCGACCGCTTCGCCCGTCGCCGTCACCTACTCGCTGCACGAAACTGCCGTGAGCGCTGTGGCCGGTTCCGCTGGTGCCGCCAAGCTGTACACCAAGACGCAAAACATCGTCACGTTCGCTTCGGGCCTGGTCCTGAAGGTCGAGGCTTCTCCGACGACGACCGCTTCGGTCGAGCAGTCGTTCCTGAAGTTCAAGACCGGTGGTGGCTACATCACCGACACCACCGCCAAGCTTGGCGCTATCACGTTTGACGTGGATGCCGACGTTGCTGAGCACGATGGCAGCGGCGTTGACATCACTGACCTGCTCGCGGGTACGGGTACCAAGCTCGTGATCACCGGCGATCTGGGCATTCCTGCTGGTTCCAACGACGCCGGCAAGAAGGCCAGCGTCTACATCTCCAGCACCGCGGACTGCAATTCGGTGGGCAGCACGGCCTCCACGACGGTGCCGAACGCCACGGGTGCCAGCTTCACGACCGATGCAAACACGGTTGCCAACAAGGGCCTCTGCTACGTCGTGAACGGCACGTCGGCCATCTCTGCATCGACCTACAGCATCCGCGCTGATGTGGTCGCTGCCTCGGGTGCCTCGACGGCCAGCATCGCTGACAAGGCGATCGGCACCATCGCTCGCGACGGTACGGAACTGCAAGCTCCGTTCGCCACGATCTACGGCGGTACCGGCAACCGCGCTGTTCTGACCAGCACGCACTCGTCTGACGTGGCAGTCGCAGCTTCGGTCATCACCGAAGACGGTGTGACCTGCTCCGGCGGCACCAGCAGCTTCACGCTGAAGGCCGGCAAGCAGCTGTTCATCAACTCGTCGGAAGTCTGCCCGGTTCTGAGCGCTGGCACGCGTTTCGCAATGAAGTTCATCATTGCCGCCCCGAACAGCAAGATCACGGGTGTGTACAACTCGTACACCTACGACGCGGCCACGGGCAAGGTCACCGACCTGTCGTCCTACCCGCTGCAGCGTCCGGCCAACTAATCTGGCCTGACTTGCGAAAGGGCGCCTTCGGGCGCCCTTTTTTCTTTTGCGGGGCAATTTCGATGAAAAGTCCGCACCACTAGAATTCGGCCGCATTACGTGTCCATGGATCCACAGATGCCCAGTTTTTTTGAGAGCAAGCACCGCGCCGGTGCTGCAGTGTCCCGAGGTTTTACGTTGCTCGAGATGTTGGTGGTGCTTGTGATCATCGGCTTGCTTGCTGGGCTCGTCGGCCCTCGGTTGTTCAGCAAGGTCGATCAGTCCAAGATAACGACGGCCACCACGCAGGCGAAGATGCTGCGCGGTGCGGTGGAAAGCATGCGCCTGGACATCGGCCGCTATCCCACGCCTGAAGAGGGGCTGGCGTTGCTCACCAAGGCGCCGGCGGACGCGGCGTTGGCCAGTCGTTGGCGCGGCCCTTACCTCGATGGCGCGCTGCCCGAGGATCCCTGGGGCCAGCCGTACCAGTACGTCGTACCGGGTGCTGATGGGCAGCCGTTTGCATTGTTCTCCATGGGCGCCGATAGCAAGCGCGGTGGCCAGGGCGACGCGGCTGACCTGGGTGTGCTGCCGGCTGCCCAGTGACCACTTCTCGATGCCGGCGTGGCCCGCGACATTCGCGTGGCTTCACCCTGCTGGAGATCCTGGTCGTCCTTGTACTCCTTGCCCTGGCGGCTGGGTTGGTGGCGCCGGCCGGCTCGCGCTGGCTGGATGCCGCGCGCCAGCGGGCCTGGCAGGATGACCTGCGCGCGCAACTCCGGAGTCAGCCGCTGCGTGCCTTTCACTCAGGCAAGGCCTTGCGTCTCGATGCGCAGGCCGTGAGGGACCTTGCCCCTGACATGCCATCTGACATCTCTATCGAGCTCTCGGCGCCGTTGCACTACGGCCCGACCGGCGCCGCCAGTCCGGCAGAAATCCGTTTGAAGCGCGCCGGTGCCCCGGCGCTGGTGTGGCGCGTCATCGCCGTGACGGGCGAGGTTCAAGGCTAGCTTGTTTGTGGTGCAGTCGCGTGAACGGGGTTTCGGCCTTCTCGAGGCCATCGTGGCGCTGGCGATCCTCGCTGGTGCAGGCCTTGCCCTGTTCTCGTGGATAGGCCAGACCGTTATCGACGTTCGGCGCGTCGAAGAGGCGCAGGCGCGCGCAGCCTTGCAATTGACCGCGATGGGTCTGGTCGCCAATGTCAATCCGTTTGCCGAGCCCAAAGGCGAGCGGCGTGTGGGGGCCTTGCGCGTGCAATGGAACTCCGCGCTCATCGAACCGTTGCGCTACAGCTTGCCCTTCGCCGGAGCCGCGAGCCCACGCTGGCAGGTGGGCCTGTATCGGCTGGACGTCGTCGGCGTTGACGACGCAATTGGAACCCGCGTCGAGTTCAGTCTCGAGCAGGTCGGGCTGAACGGGTTGGCTGTACAGCCGCTGCGGCGCGAGGACATGCCGTGACGATTTGCTCTGCAAAACAGAGAGGCCTGACGCTGCTGGAAGCGTTGGTGACCCTCGTCATCACGGCCATGGTTGCAGGCCTGATGGCCGAGGGGCTCTTCCAGTTGGGGCGGGTGGAGCAGCGGCTGGGTACGGGGCAGTTACAGGCGAGGCTCGAGAACCTGCATGTGCTGTGGCTACAGCAGTCCCTGGAAGGGCTGCGGCCGGGCGAGCAGGGAACCACGGAGCAGATGCAGGGCGACCGTCGCAGGGTGCAGGGTGTGAGCAGCCTGCTCCCATTGCCCGAGCATCTCGGGCCGCTGCCCATGACACTTTCCATGACCTACCGACAAGAAACGGGTCAAACGGAGCTTTCCCTGGGCATTGGCGCACCGGACAAGCGCCTCCAGACCGCCGTGCTAGCGCGCTGGCGGGGTGACGCGGGCTACTTCAGCTATCTGGATCCCAGCGGGGAATGGCGGCCTGAATGGCCGCCGATGGGGGGCAACCCGCCGTTGCTGCCGCGAGCCATCGCTGTCCATGCCGAGAACGGTGCGTTGCTATTCGTGGCCGCCATGCAGGCGTCTCCGCAGGCGTTGGGCAAGCGCACCGAGATCGAGAGGTTGCCGTGAGGAAGAGGCTAGGCAACTCGCGCCGCGAGGGCGGCTATGTGCTGATCTTCGTCATCACTGCCCTGGCGCTGGTCGCTTTCGTCGCAACGCGATTCGCGCTGCGGCTGGACGCATTGCGCGAACAGGCGCTGGCGATGCAGAACCATGCCCAGGCGCGAACGGCGGTCGAGAGTGGCAGGGCGAGAGCCATGTTCTGGCTCAGCACTCGTCCCCTCGGCCTGGCCTCGTCAGGCTTTGCCGACGAGGAGCCGTTGAGGCTAGACGGCCGAACCTACGACATGGCGAACGGAGCATCCATCCAGTTGCAGGACGCCCGGGGGCTGCTGTCCCTGAATGAGCCGCAGCGGGAGCGCTGGCTGGCGATGTTGATCGGGGCAGGGGCTACCGTCGACGAGGCCAGTTCAATGGTAGATGTGTTGCTTGACTACACGGACACCGACAACCTGAAGCGCCTCAACGGTGCAGAGGTGCGCGAGTACGCTGCGCTCGGCCTCCCGGCACCACGCAACGACTGGATACTTTCTGTTGATGAAACTGCGCGACTCGCGGTTTGGGCGACAAATCAGAAACTCCGAGAACGGTTGGTTTCATGGACCAACATCACCAGAAATAATCTATTCAACCCAAATACTGCGCCTCTTGAATTGCTGCAGTTGCTTTGGCCAAAAGTATCCCAGGAGCAATGGGCGCAGTTCGATCGACTTCGCAAGACGGCCCCTTTCAGAGACGCAACTGCGGCCGTCGCTGCGACCGGTATCCCGTTCCCGAACGACGAGACCCTGCTCTTCCACGCCAGCAACGAGGTGCGCATGCGGCTGTGGGCGCCAGGGCTGCCGACGGCCGTCGAATACACTCTTTCGATTGTCCCGACGGGGTCTTATGCGCCCTGGCTGATCCACGAAGTCCGCCAGTCGGATCGTTTCGCAGCTCCTGATGCCCATCAAGCCGCCGCCAAGTTTCCTGACGCGAGCAAAGACCTCGCTCGACCCGCTCCGTCTGCCCCGCCTTCTTTGTGATCGGCTGGATCTCGGTGCGCAGGGCGCCCAGGCGCGCGGTCTAGCGCTTGTTTCGCGCGGGTTGATGCGCTATCGCGCGTTCGATCTCACGGACGTTCCCGAAGGTGATCGGCTGAACGCGCTACAAGCGCAGTTGGTGGCCTGGGAGCCCTTGCAAGAGGCCGAGTATCTGGTGAGCTGGCAGGGCGCTGTGGCGCAGGCGTTTGCCATCGAGAAGAGCCGACTTGAGCAGGACGCCGTGAAGAACGCCGCCTGGCTGCCGGACAGCCTGGCGCGGGAGCCGCTACCGGAAGGGGTGCGGCTGCTGCAGGGGCTCGATGGCTTCGAAGCCCAGGCTTGGAAGGCAGGTGCGCTGCGTGCGAGTCGCTGGTGGGCCAATCGACCCCATGCCGGCGAGTGGTCCTTGTTCCTGCGTCAGGCCGGATGGAACTCGACGGCCGAGCAGATGCCGGAGCCCGAGACCGCGCCCTGGAAGAAGCCGGCCAAGATGCCCACGGTGGCTACGCAACTGGCGAGCGTGGCTCAGGGCAGCGAGCAATTGTTGGTCGGCCTGTTGGCGCTGGTGATGATCGGGTTCGCGGCGATGTCGGCGCGGACGCTGTGGGACAGCTACGAGGCGCGCCGCCAATCGCAAGTCGCGCTCGAGGAACTCAAGGCCGAGGTTGCGCCGGTGATTGCGGCCCGCGACAAGGCACTTGCCGCGGCGGATCGGGGCGCGATGCTGGTCTCGCAGCTGCGGGCGCCGCGGCCGCTTGAAGTGCTGGAGGAACTCGTGCGCCTGCTTCCGAAAACAGGGCTGATCCGAGAAGTCGATGTTCAGGGCATGGAAGTGAGAGTGCTTCTGGACCTGCCGGCGGAGCTGTCGCGCAGCAAGGCCATCGCGGACCTGGAGGCCGGCGGGTGGTTCACGCAGGTCGCCGAGTCACGTGATGGGCAGCCCCGCGGTGGCGTCGCGCTGCAGATGAAGCTGTCAGGCGTGGTGCCGCCCCAGCGCACGAATTCGGACGTCGGCCTGCAGCGCATGACCGCCGAAGGAGCCAGCTTGCCGGCTGGACGGCTTCCCTACGGCACTAGCTTGTAGCCCAGGCCATAGACGGTGAGGATGTGACGGGGTTGGGCGGGCTCGATCTCGATCTTCTTGCGCAGTTTCACGACGAAGTTGTCGACCGTGCGGTTG
>CAMLKW010000107.1 GCA_946480605.1 uncultured Roseateles sp.
GGCGTGAAGCGGCGCGTGGCGGGGTCGAACAGCTCCACCGATTCGGTCACGGCGGCGCCGGTCCAGCCGCCCGCCACCAGCACGCGGCCGTCGGGCAGCGGCGCCGCGGCATGGGCCACGCGGGCCTCGCGCATCGTGCCGGCCGGCGCATGGCGGCCGGTGGCCGGGTCGAACAGCTCGGCCGAGCGCTGCACGCCGTCGCAGTTGGCCTGCGCGCAGCCGCCGCTGAGCAGCACCAGGCCTTGCGCCGTGGCCGTGGCCTGGTGGGCGGCGCGGGCGCTCAGCATGGCCGTGGTGTTGCTGACGCTGAGTTGCGTGGCGGTGGGCGAGGGGGCGGCGAACAGCGCGGCGGCGGGCGCCAGCCAAAGGGCGAATGCAAGAGCCTTCATGCGTAGCAGGTCGCCGCGAGGCGCCGGGTGGTGGGGCGCCCATGTTGCCCGCGAGCCGCCGCGCATCCAAGCCCCCACGGTGCTGCAATCGCGCCATGAGCTTCCAAGCCCTTGCCGACCACGCCCTCTCGCTGCCGGGAGCCACGCAGGGCGTCAAGTGGGGCGCCGACTGGGTGGCCAGCGTGGGCGCCAAGATGTTCTTCGTCGCCGGGCCGCACCCGGGCCCGTTCACCGGCTGCAGCTTCAAGGTCGACGAGCACCGCTTCCTGGAGCTGACCGGGCTGCCCGGCCTCAAGCCCGCGCCCTACGTGGCGCGCTACCACTGGGTGGCCGTGGAGAACGCGAAGGCGCTGCCGCTGGCTGAGCTGAAGGCGCTGGTGACGCGCTCGCACGAGCTGGTGGCGGGCAAGCTGCCCAAGAAGGTCAGGGTCCAGCTGGGGCTGTAGGCGCGCTTCAGCGTGCGCTCGGCCAGCGCGGGAAGGCGGTGGCCGGGCTGGCCTTGGCGCGGCGCTCCAGGAAGGCCTCGATGGCCGGTTGGTAGCGCCGGGCGCTGTCGGCGGGCAGCCAGCGCAGCAGCGCCTCGCGAAAAGCCGGGCGGACCGCCAGTCGCACCAGCGCCGCGTCCACCTGCTCGATGATCTGCCGGCCCCATTCCGTGTGCGGGCAGGCAATGCCCACCGGCAGCGGCTCTGCGCCGGCGATGGGCAGCATGCTGAACGGGGTGCCGGCGAGGTCGGCCGTGCGCGCGATCAGGTAGTTCGCGACGAAGTCGTATTCCACCGTGTAGTCGCCGCGGCGCAGCTTCAGCATCTTCAGGATGTTGGCGCCGCCGTCGTTGGCCAGCACCTGGCGCACGCCGGAGTCGGCCGGGCGCTGCTTCAGCATGTCGTCCAGCAGCTGAGAGTAGGCGCGCTGCGGCACCACCAGGCCCTGCAAGTCGCTGCGTGCGAACAGCTCGGGCGCCAGCACCTCACCGCGGGCGTTCATGGGCAGGCGTGGCGTGGTATCGGCCCGGGCGACGATGTGCAGCGGCGGGATCAGATAGGCCAGCGTGAAGTAGGCGACGCGCTCGCGATCCGCCGAGTAGGCCGCCGAACCGAAGCAGGCTTGCTTGCCCTCGGCCAGGTCGGCCATCGCCCGCGCCGTGTTGGCGACGACGATGCGGTGTTCGTAGCCCGGCAGCTCGGCGATCACCATCTTCAGCATGCGGTCGTTGATGCCGTCGGTCAGCTGGCCATTCACCGGCATGGAGCCAGGCGGCAGGTCCAGCACCATCCAGGTCAGCACGGGCTTGCCGGCAGCGGTGGCTGCGGTGGCGGCGAGCAACCAGCCCACCAGCATGCAGGCCAGGTGCGACAGGGCTTGCTTCATGCGGGCCAGCATAGCGCCGCGAGCCCCGGCAGGGTGGCTTTGTCAGCGCGCCGCCGAGCGCTCGCGGGCCTCGTGCAGCGTGGCCAGCGTGATCTTGCGCACCTCGGCCTTGCTCTGCTCGACGTGCGTCTTCAGCAGCAGTTGGGCCTGGTCCACCTTGCGCTGCATCACGGCGCGCAGGATCTTGCCGTGCTCGGCGTAGGTGGCCTCGACGCGCTCGCCGCGCGTGAAGTCCAGGTGCCGGATGATGCGGATGCGCTCGGTCACGTCCCAGTGCACGCGGGCCATCTCGGCATTGCCGGCGGCGCGCACCAGCGTGGCGTGGAAGGCCTCGTCCAGCCGGCCCACCTCGCGGCCATCGGTCAGCCGCTCGGCGGCCGGCACCAGCCAGATGGCCTTCAGCGACTCCAGCTCGGCCGGCGGCGTGCCGGTGTGGGCGCACAGCCGCGCCACCGCCGCCAGCTCCAGGATGATGCGCAGGTCGTAGAGCTGCTCCAGCCGCCCGAAGTCGATGGGCCGCACCGACCAGCCCGACTTGGCCTCCACGTCCAGAAAGCCCTCGTTGCGCAGCCGGAACAGCGCCTCGCGCACGGGCGTGCGGCTTACGCCCAGGCGCTGGCCCAGCTCGGCCTCGGAGAAGCGGTCGCCAGGCACCAGCTGGAAGTCGTTCAGCTCGGCCTTGAGCCGGGCGTAGACCTGTTCGGCCAGGTTGGGTCGGGCGGCGGCATCGACGGGGGAGGGCATGGCCCCCATCGTATGCGGCGTGGCGACCGCCCTCATGCCGCGAGCAGGCTCACGTGCGCGGCAACGACCTTCCAGCCGTCGGCCATGCGCACCCAGGTCTGGCTCTGGCGGCCCACGGCGGCGCTGCCGTCGCGCTGGAACTCGGTCATCGCGGTGGCGAAGTCACGGCCATAGGTCGTGATGACGGTGCGGTCCAGCGTGCGCGCCAGCCCGGCGGGCGAGCGCGCCGCGCGGAAGGCCTGGATCTGCGCATAGCCCACCAGGTTCTCGGTCGCGCCGTAGCGCACGGTGTGCGGCGAGTTCCAGAACAGCGCGTCGAGCACGTCGACCTTGTTGTTCACGAGCGCGTCCTCGTACGCGGCAAACACCGCCTGCACCTCGGCTAGCACGTCGGGGAGGTTGATGTCCGTCATGGCAGCTCCGCAACGGGCGCCGCAAACACGCCCGCCTGCTCCAGCGCGTGGGCGACGCGCAGCGCATGGTCTTCGCGCCAGGGCGCGGCAATGATCTGAATGCCCATCGGCAGCGCGGCATGCATGCCCCACACCGGCGCCGCGCATACGGGCAGGCCGATGCAGGAGATGGGCTGGGTCAGCAGGCCCAGGCTGGGCCGGGCCGGCAGGCGGCGGCCGTGGATGTCCAGCCACTCCGTGCCGATCTCGGGCGCGACGACCGGCGTGGCGGGGGCGATCAGCACGTCCACGTCGCGCAGCAGCTCGGCCGCGCGCAGCGCGAACCAGCGCCGCACGCGCCGCGCCTGCTGCACCCAGGCGGCCGGCAGCAGCGCGCCGGCCAGGAAGCGGTCGCGCGACAGCGGCTCGAAGTCCTGCGCGCGGGTCCGCAGGTCGGGCAGGTGCAGATTCGAGCTCTCGGCCTGGCTGATCAGGAAGGCCGCCGCGCGGGCGCGCGCCGCCTCGCGCAGCTCGACGCTCGCCAGCCCGCCCAGCGCCTGCGCCACGCGGTCCACCGCGGCGCGGGCCTCGGGGCCGGCGTTGTCATGGAAGTAGCCGCCCAGCCGCGCGATGCGCAGGCCGCCCAGGCCCTGCGCCAGCGCGGGCAGCGTGGGCTCGACGCCGCGCGGCACGCAGCCGGGGTCGGCGGCGTCGAAACCCTGCATCGCGTCATAGGCCAGGGCCAGGTCTTGCGCCGAGCGGGCGAAAGGGCCCAGGTGGTCCAGGCTGGCGACGAAGGGGTAGCTGCCGTTGCGCGGCAGCCGGCCGTAGGTGGGCTTCAGGCCGAACACGCCACACAGCGACGAGGGCACGCGGATGGAGCCGTTGGTGTCGGACCCCAGCGCGATGGGCACCTGGCCCGCCGCCACCGCGGCGCCGCTGCCGCCGGACGAGCCGCCGGCCACGCGGCTCAGGTCGTGCGGGTTGCGGGTGGGGCCTTCGTGGCTGTTCTCGGTCGTGAAGCCGTAGGCGTACTCGTCCATGTTCAGCGCGCCCACCAGCACGGCGCCCGCGGCGTCCATGCGCTGCAGCAGCGGGCCGTCGTGCGCGGCGGGCGGGCGGTCGCGTTCGATCCTGGAGCCCGCCAGCGTGGTGAGGCCCTGCACGTCGAACAGGTTCTTCACCGCATAGGGCACGCCCAGCAGCGGCAGCGCGCGCACGGCGGCGTCGCCCTCGCGCAGCCGGCGGTCCAGCACGCGGGCGGCCATCAGCGCGCGCTCGGCGGTGAGGTCGGTGAAGGCGTTGACCCGGCCGTCCGTGGCCTGGATGCGTGCCAGGCTGGCCTGCGCCAGCGCCTCGGCGCTGACCTGGCCCTGCCGCACGGCCGCGGCGATGGCGTGCGCGGGTTGCTTCAGTAGCGCCTCGGCTGTCATGCGTGGTCCCCCGGCGCGTTCTCCGGTGAAACAGGCGCAAACGCCTCGGCGGGTTCGTCGTGCGTGTCCAGCGGCAGCCCATTCACGAGTTCGGCCATCTCGGTCGCCAGCGCGAAGTAGCGCAGCACGCCGGGCCGGTGCTCGGGCGCCAGCGGCAGCGCCAGCAGCGCGGCGGTGGCGTCCACATAGGCCTCACTCATCGGCGAACCTCGCGCTGGAAGATCTCCAGGCTCAGCTTCTTCGCGTGGACGAAGCTGGGCTCCGACAGCGTGGCGACGGTGCGCGGGCGTGGGTCGTCGTACTTGAGGATCTCGGCCACCTTGGTGGGCCGCTTGGTCAGCAGCAGCACCTCGTCGGCGAGGTAGACGGCCTCCTCCAGGTCGTGCGAGACCAGCATCATCGTGACGCCGGTCTTCATGAACACCTCCTGCAGCTTCTCGCGGATGAAGAGGGTCATCTCGAAGTCCAGCGCCGAGAAGGGCTCGTCCAGGAACAGCACCTCGGGCTCGGGCGCCAGCGCCCGCATGATGGACGCCGTCTGCTGCTGGCCGCCGGACAGCTCATAGGGGAAGCGGTTGAGGTCGAACTTGACGTCGAAGCTCTCCACCAGCTCGGCCATGCGGCGGTCCACCTCGGCCTTGCTGCGGCCCTCCAGCTTCAGCGGGTAGGCGATGTTGTCGATGGTGCGCATCCACGGGAACATCGCCTCGCGGTAGTTCTGGAACACGTAGCCGATCTTGGTTTCCTTCAGCGTCTTGCCGTCGAACAGGATCTGGCCCGCGTCGATGGGAATCAGCCCGGCGATCATGTTGATCAGCGTGCTCTTGCCGCAGCCGTTGGGGCCGAAGACCGAGACGATCTTGTGCTTGGGGATGTCGAGGTTGAAGTCCTCGTACAGCGGCCAGCCGGCGAAGTATTTGGTCAGGCCTCGGATGGTGATGTGCGTGCCTGCGGGGCCGGGCTGGAAGGGGCGTTGCGGCACGTCGGCCACGACGGGGGCGTTCAGGACTGCGTTCATCTGCCACTCCAATGGACGATCTTGCGTTCCAGCACCAGGAACAGGATGTTGAGCACATAGCCCAGGATGCCCGCGGCCAGGATGGCGGCGTACATGGTCTTGACGTTGAGCACCTGCTGCGCGTCGATGATGCGGTGGCCCAGGCCGTTGTCCGAGCCGATGAACATCTCGGCCACGACGACGATGACCAGCGCCATCGACACGGCGGAGCGCAGGCCGACGAAGCTGGGCTGCAGGCTCTCCCACACCAGCACGTCCTTGAAGATCTGCCAGCGCGACGCGCCCATCACCTTGGCCGCCATGACCCGCTGCTTGCGCGCGTTGATGACGCCGTAGGCGCTGTTGAACACGACGATCAGCAGCGCGCCGAAGGCCGCGATGGCGACCTTGTTGATGTCGCTCACGCCGAAGATCAGCAGGAACAGCGGGATCAGCGCCGACGACGGCGTGGAGCGGAAGAAGTCGATCAGGAACTCGACGCTGCGGTAGGCGCGCTCGTTGCTGCCCAGCAGCACGCCCAGCGGCATGCCGACGACGGCGGCGATCAAGAAGGCCTGCACCGTGCGCCACACGGTGACGGCGAAGTCCGTCAGCAGCGGCCCGCCGGCCAGGCCGCTGACCAGCGTCTCCAGCGTGGCGGCCGGCGGCGGCAGCAGGATGGGCCGGATGAGGCCGAAGCGCACCACCAGGTCCCAGATGACGAAGAGGATGAGCGGGCCGATGAAGGGCAGCAGCTTGCCCGCGTTGAAGCGCGGCACGCGCACGGCGGGCTGGGCGTCGGCCTTCTGCCAGGGGGGCGTCGTGGTGGTCGAGTCCATGGCGTCAGGCTTTGTAGAGGAGCGAGGCCACGTCCAGCTTCTTCTCGAACACACCCTTCTCGGTGAAGAGGTCGAAGAACTTCTGGAAGGCCGCCACGTCGCCGGGCTTGAACTCGTTGTAGAGCATGTAGGAGGCCAGCGGCACCTCGCCGGTCAGCGGGCCTTCGATGGCGGTGTAGCCCTTCAGGAACTTGCGCGCCTCGGCGGGATCGTTGCGCACCAGCGCGATGCCTTTCGCATACGCGGCGATGTACTTCTTCGCCAGCTCGGGGTTCTTCTTGATGAACTCGGTGGTCAGCGTGGCCGAGCCGCCGTGCCAGGGCGCCAGCGGGTCGCCCAGGATGTACTTGGCGATGACGCCGGCCTCCAGCAGCCTTGTCGTGCCGTTGAGCCGACCCACGGTGCCGGTGGGCTCCAGCGTGTAGACGGCGTCCACCTGGCCGGCCGCCAGCGCGGCCACGTGCTGGCCGATGGGCAGCTCGGTCACGCTGGTGCCGGCGGCGCCGGCGCGCTCCAGCACCGTCATCGCCAGCACCTTGTTCTGGATGCCGGGACCGCTGGCCACGCGCTTGCCCTTCAGGTCGGCCAGCGTCTTCACGGGGCTGTCCTTGGGCACGAGGAACTGGTCCAGCACGTACTTCGCGTTGCTGGGGTTGGTCGCGATGATCTTGAACAGCCCCGGCGACGCGATCTCGCCCACGCCCAGGTTGCCCGAGCCCGTGCCGTTGGAGCTGCCGTCGCAGCGGCCGGCCAGCATGGCCTCCATGACCTGCTGGGCGCCGGCGAACTTCAGCGCCTCCACGTCCAGGCCGGCCTCCTTGAAGTAGCCCTTCTCGACGGCCGCGTAGAAGGGCAGGCCGGCGGCCACCGGCCAGTAGCCGATGCGGATCTTGGGGCCGGTCTGTGCGCGCAGCACGGCGGGCGCGCCCAGCGTCGCGGCGGCAGCGGCGGCGCCCAGCAGCGTGCGGCGGGTGGGTCGGGAGGTGGCATCGGTCATCGTCGGCTCCTTGGGTGTTGGCTGAGGTTCAGGCGGGGCGCTGGCTGGCGATGTAGGCGCGCCAGCCGCCGTGTGAGGTGATGTCGGTCGCGCCGGCCAGCGCATGGCCTTCGCAGATGAAGCCGTGCACCGTGCTGCCGTCGGCCAGCTGCACGGAGCCCAGACCCAGCGGCGGCGGGATCAGCGCGAGCAGCGAGCCCACGTGCTGAAGCGGCAGGTCCCAGACCTCCACGGCGATGGATGCGCCGCCCTCGGTCACGCGCTGCAGCCCCGGCTTGGGCGGCACGGTGCCGGCCAGCGCACGCAGGCGGTAGCAGGGCGCGGTGGTGGTGGCCTCGCGCAGCGTGGCGCCGCGCTCGGTGAGCTGGCCGTTCAGCGGCATGCCCGACAGGTGCGCGCCGACGACGGCCAGCGCCAGCGTCGGCTCGGCCGCCGGCCATAGCGGCGCGGCCTGTGGCGGGCGCCGCGCACCGGTGGCGCCCAGCGGCAGCGCCGCGGCGGCCTGCCAGCTTGTGCCGAAGCGGGCCAGCGCTGCGTCCGCGTCGCCTGGTGCGATGAAGCTCACGCCAAACGGCAGCCCTTGCTCGCCAAAGCCGGCCGGCAGCGCCAGCGCGCACCAGCCCAGCAGGTTGACGAAGTTGGTGTAGCGGCCCAGCCGTGCGTTCACGACTATGGGGTCGGCGTCCAGCTCGGCGAAGCGCGGGTGGTTGGGTGCCGTGGGCACCATCAGCAGGTCCACCTGCTGCCACAGCGCGGCGCAGTCGCGCTGGGCGGCGCGCAGCTGGTACTGGGCCTTGAAGGTGTCGGTGGCGCTGCGGCCGATGGCGCCCTCGATCACGCGGCGCACCGTGGGGTCGAGTGCCTCGGGCTTGTGTTCCAGCAGCGGCTGCACCACCGCATGGCGCTCGGCCACCCAGGGGCCGTTGTAGAGCAGGTCCGCCACCGCGTGCAGCGGCGCGAAGTCCAGCGGCACGAGGGTGTGGCCCAGCGCCTGCGCCTGCTGCAGCGCCAGCGTCCAGCCGGGGGCGTAGTCGGCGCTCAGGTCCGGCGCGGCCGGCACGGCTATGCGCAGCCGCGCGGGCAGCGTGGCCGGCCCGGGCTCGAAGCGGCTGTAGGCGTCCTGGGCCTCGGGGCCCTCGATGACGGCGAGCACGGTGGCGGCATCCTCCACCGTCAGCGCGAACACCGACACGCAGTCCAGCGTGCGGCAGGCCGGCACCACGCCGCTGGTGCCCACGCGGCCCGGCGTCGGCTTGAGCCCCACCAGGTTGTTGAAGCCCGCCGGCACACGGCCCGAGCCGGCCGTGTCGGTGCCCAGCGAGAACGCCACCTCGGCGCGCGCCACCGTCACCGCCGAGCCCGAGCTGGAGCCGCCGCTGACGCGGGTCGCGTCGAAGCTGCTGTGCGGCCGGCCGTAGGGCGAGCGTGCGCCCACCAGGCCGGTGGCGAACTGGTCGAGGTTGGTCTTGCCCAGGCAGACGGCGCCGGCGTCGATCAGGCGCTGAACCGCGTTGGCGTGCGCGGCGGGTGTGTAGGCAAAGGCCGGGCAGGCCGCCGTGGTGGGCATGCCGGCCACGTCGATGTTGTCCTTGGCGGCAAAGGGGATGCCGAACAGCGGCAGGCGCGAAAGCAGGGCGGCGCGGTCCTGGCCTGCTTGCTTGAGCCGTGTCTCCAGCGTGGCGAGTTGGGCTTCCAGTTCGGCGGCCGTTGCCTTGTGGATCCACGCGGCGGGGTCCTGCCGGCCCAGCGCGGCCAGCTGCTGGGTCAGCAGATCGCGGGGCGACGCGCCCGCCAGATAGGTCTGGCGCCAGTCGCTGATCGTCAGAAGAGGGCTTTGCTCGGGCATGGTGCACTCGCTGGTATACAAGTTGGTATCCAGCATCAAGCGTGCCAGCCGGGGCGGGGTTGGTGGGCGTGGGTGGTTTGCGGGGCGTCGAGGGGGATGGCGCCCGGCTGTTCTGAGTTCTGAGGCGTTCTTCGGCTTGTTGCGGCTTGCATCAGCTTGGTGAGGTGATGCACCGTTCAGGCGCTTGTCGGGCCGCGGTGTCTGCCGACGTGAGGCCCAGCCGGGAGTTCGCCCCGGCGGGCGACCTGCTTTTTGAGCGACCAAAAAGTAGGCAAGAAGTCGCCCCTGTTTGTCGCCCCTCTTCGAGGGGTGCCCTGCGCTTCTCGCCTCCTCCAAAGGGGGTGATGGAAACAGCCGGACAGCCAATGCCGAAAGCACAAAGGCCGTCGTTCCGACGGCCTTTGTTTTGGGTGGGTGTTACTTGCCGGGCGGGGGCTCCCACAACTCCAGCTTGTTGCCTTCCGGGTCCACGACCCAGCCGAATTTGCCGAACTCGGACTCGTCGACCTTGTCCTGCACGTCGCAGCCCTCGGCCCGCAGCGCCGCCAGCAGCGCATGCAGGTCGGCCACGCGGAAGTTGATCATGAAGGGCGCGGTGCTGGGCGCGAAGTAGCCGGTGTCTTCCTTGAACGGGCTCCAGATCGTCGTGCCCGTGGGGCTGTCATCGGCCCAGCGAAAGGCGACGCCGCCCCAGTCCTGCACCTTCAGTCCCAGGTGTCGGCGATACCACTCGCCCAGGGCTTGGGGGTCTTCAGCCTTGAAGAAGATGCCGCCGATGCCGGTGACGCGTTGCATGTTTGCTCCCGCTGCTTGCGCCCCAGCATAGGCGGCTTTGCCGGATATGGCCCTGGCCTCCCCCGAACGATGCTGGAAGCAGCGACGCCATGTTCGCGGAGTTGAGCTCACGAGGAGAAATTCAGCAGCCGCCAGGTAGCTCGCCCACGATGTGGCGCAGCACGCGGTCTTCCAACCCGGCAAAGCCCGCTGCGGCGCGTGAGCGCGGGCGTGGCAGTGGCACCTGCGCGTCCAGCGCGATGCCGCCTCGGTCGATGAGCAGCACGCGGTCGGCCAGTGCGACGGCCTCGGCCACGTCGTGCGTGACCAGCAGCGCCGTGAAGCCGTGGTGCTGCCACAGCTGCTCGATGAGCCGGTGCATCTCCAGCCTCGTGAGCGCATCCAGCGCGCCCAGCGGCTCGTCCAGCAGCAGCAGTCGCGGGCGGTGCACCAGCGCGCGCGCCAACGCCACGCGCTGGCGCTGGCCGCCGGACAGCGTGGCGGGCCAGTCGCCGCCGCGGCCGGCCAGGCCGACCTGGGCCAGCGCCTCCATCGCGCGGTCCTTCGCATCGCCGCCGGCGAGGCCCAGCGCCACGTTCTCCACCACGCGCTTCCACGGCAGCAGGCGCGCATCCTGGAACATCAGCCGGCGCTCGTCGACCCTCCCGGCCTCGACGCTGCCGGCGTCGGGCTGGTCCAGTCCGGCGATGAGGCGCAGCAGCGTGCTCTTGCCGCAGCCGCTGCGGCCCACTAGCGCGACGAACTCGCCGGGCGCGACGTCGAGGTCCAGGCGCTCCAGCACATGGCGGGCGCCGAAGGACTTGGCGAGGCCGCGCAGCGTCAGCGCGAGGCCGTTCGCGGGCGGCTGCGGGGCAGGCGCGGCGGCTTCACGCGGCGCCACGGGGGTGTCGAACTCGGTCAGCCACATGTTCATGCTCCTTCGCTGGCATAGCCCTTGTGCCAGGGCAGCCAGGCCTTCTCCAGCGCGCGGGCGGCCACGTCGGCCAGCTTGCCCAGCAGCGCGTACAGCAGGATGCCCACCAGCACGATGTCGGTCTGCAGGAACTCACGGGCGTTCATCGTGAGGTAGCCGATGCCGGCCTGGGCGGACAGCGTCTCGGCCACGATGAGCAGCACCCACATCAGCCCCAGCGAGAAGCGCAGGCCCACCAGGATGGACGGCAGTGCGCCGGGCAGGATGACCTGGCCGTACAGCTGCCGGCGCTTGAGGCCGTAGCTGCGCGCCATCTCGATGAGGTCGCGGTCCACGCTGCGGATGCCGTGGAAGGTGTTCAGGTAGACGGGGAAGAACACGCCCACCGCCACCAGCACCAGCTTGGCGGCCTCGTCGATGCCGAACCACAGGATGACCAGCGGGATCAGCGCCAGCGCCGGGATGTTGCGCAGCATCTGCAGCGTCGTGTCCAGCAGCGCCTCGGCGCGCTGCCAGGTGCCGGTCAGCAGGCCCAGCAGCAGGCCGAGGCCGCCACCGATGGCCAGCGCCGAGAACGCCCGCGCGGCGCTGACGCCCACGTGGTGGGCCAGCTCGCCCGAGCGCAGCAGCTGCCAGAACGCGGCCAGCACCGCGGCCGGCTCGGGCAGGATGCGCGCGGCCAGCAGGCCGCTGCGCGACGCGATCTCCCACGCGATCAGGATGGCCGCGGGCAGCAGCCAGGGGGTGAGGCGTTTGAGCATGGCGTCAGCTTGCCGAGACGGCCTTGGGCGCGTAGCTGTTGGCCACCACTTCGCCGAACGGGCCGCTCAGCTGCGGCGACGTCAGCTTCCGCTGCAGGGACAGCGGCAGCAGCGGGAACACCAGCTCGGCAAAGCGGTGGGCTTCGTCCAGGTGCGGATAGCCGCTGAGGATGAAGTTCTCCAGACCGAGGGCGGCGTATTCCTTGATGCGGTCGGCCACCTGCTCGGGGCTGCCGACCAGCGCCGTGCCCGCGCCGCCGCGCACAAGGCCCACGCCGGCCCACAGGTTGGGCGAGATCTCCAGGCCGTCGCGGATGTCGGCCTTGTTGAAGCGGCCGCGGTGCAGCTCGGCCATGCGGCGCTGACCGACCGAGTCCATGCCCTTGAATCGTGCCTGCGCGGCAGCGACGGTGGCTTCGTCCAGCTCCGACACCAGCTCGGCCGCGGCGCGCCAGGCCTCGTCCTCGGTCTCGCGCACGATGACGTGCAGCCGGATGCCGTACTGCAACTGCCGGCCGCGCGCGGCGGCGCGGGCGCGCACGTCGGCCAGCTTCTTCGCAACGTCGGCGGGCGGCTCGCCCCAGGTCAGGTAGGTGTCCACCTGCTCGGCGGCCAGGTCGTGCGCGGCGTCCGACGAGCCGCCGAAGAACACCGACGGGTAGGGCCGGCTGATGGGCGGGTAGAGCAGCTTGGCGCCCTTCACGCCGAGGTGCTGGCCGTCGTAGTCCAGCGCCTCGCCGCTGTGTGAGCGGGCCAACACGTCGCGCCAGATGCGGATGAACTCGGCCGACTGTTCGTAGCGGGCCGCGTGGTCCAGGAACTGGCCGTCGCCGGCCAGCTCCTCGGCGTCGCCGCCGGTGACCAGGTTCACCAGCAGGCGGCCGCCGGACAGGCGGTCCAGCGTGGCGGCCATGCGCGCGCTCTGCGTGGGCGCGACCAGCCCGGGGCGCAGCGCGACGAGGAACTTCAGCTGGCGCGTCGCGTCGATGAGGCTGGCGGCGACGATCCAGGAGTCCTCGCAGCTGCGGCCGGTGGGCAGCAGCACGCCCTCGTAGCCCAGGCTGTCCGCCGCGATGGCGATCTGCTTGAAGTAGGCGAAGTCGGCCACGCGCGCAGCGCGCGAGCTGCCCAGGTAGCGGCTGTCGCCATGGGTGGGGATGAACCAGAAGATCTTCATGTCAGGACTTCTTCACGGGAGTGGCGATGGCGTCGGCGACGCGGATGGATCGGGGTATGAGTCCCAGTTCGGCAAACGAGTCGGCGACGAGTTGCTGTTCCTTGACGATGTCGGCCGTCAGCGGGCCCACCGGCGCGGCGCCGCGGCGCTCGACCATCTTGTAGACCGTGGCCAGCGGCAGGCCGGCGAACTCGGCATAGCGCTGCACCGCGTCGCGGCGGTCCGCGCGGGCGCGCGCGTCGGTGTCGGTCAGCGCCTGGAACAAGGTCTTCAACAGCGCCGCGTCGCGGCTCAGCGACTTGGACGCCAGGTAGAAGGTGTTGTTGCTGGTCAGGCCGCGGCTGGTGGCCAGCGCGCGCAGCTCGCCCGTCACTTCGGCGGCGGCGTAGTACGGGTCCCAGACGGCCCAGCCATCCACCGAGCCGCGCTCGAACGCGGCGCGCGCGTCGGCCGGCGGCAGGTAGATGGGCTGGATGTCGCCCCAGGCCAGGCCGGCGCGCCGCACGGCCTGCACGGTCAGGAAGTGGGCGCTGCTGCCCTTCTGCAGCGCGATGCGGCGGCCCTTCAGGTCGGCCAGCGTCTTCAGCGCCGAGTCGGGCTTGACCAGCACGGCCGAGCTGTCCGGCTTGGGCGGCTCGGCGCCGACGTAGACCACGTCCTTGCCGGCCGCCTGTGCGAACACGGGCGGTGCGTCGCCGGTGGCGCCCAGGTCCACGCTGCCCAGCGCCAGTGCTTCCAGCAGCTGCGGGCCGGCGGGGAACTCGGTCCACTGGATCCTGGTGCCTGGCAGGCGCTGCTCCAGCAGGCCGTAGCTCTTCAGCAGCGCCAGGTTGAAGGAGCCCTTCTGGAAGCCGATGCGCAGCGGCGCGGCCTGTGCGCCCGCCTCACGCCAGGCGGCGGCCGTGGTGGCGAGCATGGCCAGCGCCGCGCGACGGGTGGTGGGAGCGCTCATCGCGCGGCCTCGGCGACGGTGGCGCTGCCGGGCAGGGCGTCGGCCACGCGGATGGGCTTGGGAATCAGGCCCAGCGCGTGGAAGGTGTCGGCGATCTTCTGCTGCTCGGCGGCGACGGCGGCGCTCAGCGGCTTCACGCCGAATTCATAGCGTTGCAGGCTGCGCTCGACGACCTCGGGCTCCAGGCCTTGCAGTGGCGCGATGACGGCGGCGGCGGCCTTGATGTTGGCCTTCAGCGCAACGGCCTGGGCCTGCGTGTCCTCGAACAACGCCTGCACCAACTGCGGGTGCCTGGCCGCGAAGCCGCGCTCGGCCAGGTAGTAGGCGTAGTTGTTCACCAGGCCCTTGCCATCCTGCAGCAGGCGGGCGCCGCTCTGCTTTTCGACGGCGGCCAGGAAGGGGTCCCAGATCACCCAGGCATCCACGGCGCCGCGCTCGAAGGCGGCACGCGCGTCGGCTGGCGGCAGGTAGACGGCATGCACGTCGCCGAACTTCAGGCCATGCTTCTCCAGCGCCTTGACCAGCAGGTAGTGCACGTTGCTGCCCTTGTTCAGCGCGACCTTGCGGCCCCTGAGTTCGGCTGCCGACCTGATGGCCGAGCCCTTTGGCACGACGATGGCCTCGGCCTGCGGCGCGGCGGGGTCGAAGCCGATGTAGACGAAGCGCGCACCGGCGGCCTGCGCAAAGATGGGCGGCGCCTCGCCGACGTAGCCCACGTCCACCGCGCCGACGTTCAGGCCCTCCAGCAGCTGCGGGCCGGCGGGGAACTCGACCCACTTCACGCTGGCGCCCAGCGCGCTGAGCTTCTTTTCCAGCGAGCCGTTGGACTTCTGCAGCGTCAGCAGG
>CAMLKW010000108.1 GCA_946480605.1 uncultured Roseateles sp.
TCGCGCCAGGTGCTGGTGCGCTGCAGGCGGTCGGCGGTGCGCACGTAGAACATCAGGAAGCGGTCGATCAGGCGGATCAGCTCGTCCTTCTTCAGGTCCGAGGCGATCAGCTCGGCATGGCGCGGCTTCATGCCGCCGTTGCCGCAGACGTAGAGGTTCCAGCCCTTGTCGGTGGCGATGATGCCGACGTCCTTGCCCTGGGCCTCGGCGCATTCGCGTGTGCAGCCGGAGACACCGAACTTGATCTTGTGCGGCGCGCGCAGGCCCTTGTAGCGGTTCTCGATCTCGACGGCGAGACCCACCGAGTCGTCCACGCCATAGCGGCACCACGTGCTGCCCACGCAGCTCTTCACGGTGCGCAGCGACTTGCCGTAGGCGTGGCCGGATTCGAACCCGGCGGCGATCAGCTCCTCCCAGATGAAGGGCAGCTGCTCGACGCGGGCGCCGAACATGTCGACGCGGGCGCCGCCGGTGATCTTGGTGTAGAGGCCGTACTTCTTGGCGACCTGGCCCACGGCGATCAAGCCGTCGGGCGTCACCTCGCCACCCGGCATGCGCGGTACGACGGAGTAGCTGCCGTCCTTCTGGATGTTGCCGAGGAAATAGTCGTTGCTGTCCTGCAGCGCGGCCAGTTCGGGCTTCAGCACGAAATCGTTCCAGCAGGACGCGAAGATGCTGGCGGCGGCGGGCTTGCAGATGTCGCAGCCCAGACCCTTGCCATGCTTGGCCAGCAGCTCGCTGAAGGTCTTGAGGCCACCCACGCGGATCAGGTGGTACAGCTCCTGGCGCGAATGCGGGAAGTGCTCGCAGATGTGGTTGTTGACGGCCATGCCGCGCTTGGCCATCTCGAACTTCATGACCTGCGTGACCAGCGGCACGCAACCGCCGCAGGTGGCGCCGGCCTTGGTGCAGGCCTTGATGTCGCCGATCGTCGTGCAGCCCTCGCCGACGGCGGCGCAGATCTGGCCCTTGGTGACGTTGTTGCACGAGCACAGCTGGGCGCTGTCGGGCAGCGCGTCGGGGCCGATGCCGACGGCGGCCTTGCCGTCGCTGCTGGGCAGGATCAGGAACTCGGGGTCGGCCGGCAGCTTGATGCCGTTCAACGCCATCTGCAGCAGCGTGCCGTACTCGTCGGCATTGCCCACCAGCACGGCGCCCAGCAGGAACTGGCCGTCCTCGCTGACGACGATCTTCTTGTAGATCTGCTTGCGCTCATCGACGAACTGGTAGCTGCGGCACTTGGGCGTCTTGCCGTGCGCGTCGCCGATGCTGGCAACGTCCACGCCCATCAGCTTGAGCTTGGTGCTCATGTCGGCACCGGGGAAGGCAGCCTCGGCGTCGCCAGTGATGTGACGGGCCGCCACGCGGGCCATCTCGTAGCCGGGGGCGACGAGGCCGAAGGTCTGCTCGCGCCAGGACGCCACCTCGCCGATGGCGTAGACGTTGCGGTCGCTGGTGCGGCACTGGTCGTCGACGGCGACGCCGCCGCGCGGGCCGATGGCCAGCACGCTCTGGCGGCCGAGTTCGTCGCGCGGGCGGATGCCGGCGGAGAACACCAGCATGTCGGTTTCCAGCCAGGTGCCGTCGGTGAACACGAGGCGGTGGCGTGCCGTGGCGCCGTCGACGATCTCGACCGTGTTGCGGTTGGTGTGCACCTGCACGCCCAGCGCCTCGATCTTCTCGCGCAGCACGCGGCCACCGCCTTCGTCCACCTGCACGGCCATCAGCCGCGGCGCGAACTCGACGACATGCGTCTGCAGGCCCATGTCGCGCAGCGCCTTCGCGCATTCCAAGCCCAGCAGGCCGCCGCCGATGACGACGCCGCTCTTGCTGACCTTGCCCGAGGCCTGCATGGCCTCCAGGTCCTCGATGGTGCGGTAGACATGGCAGTGCGGGCGGTCGCGGCCGGGCACGGACGGCACGAAGGGGTAGGAGCCGGTGGCCAGCACCAGCTTGTCGTAGTGCACGACCTCGCCGTCGGCCAGCGTGACGGTGTTGTCGCGGCGCTCGATGGCCACGGCCTTGGCCGCCAGGCGCAGCTTGAAGCCGGGATGCTTCTCGAAGAAGCCGGCGGGCACCAGCGACAAGTCCTCGGCCGTCTTGCCCGAGAAGAACTCGGACAGGTGCACGCGGTCGTAGGCCGGCCGCGGCTCCTCGCACAGCACCGTCACCTGCACGTCGGCAGCTGCGGGGCCCTCGGCGAGGGATTCGAGAAATTTCTGGCCCACCATTCCGTGGCCGATGAGGACGATATGCATGGCTTTCCTGTCAACAACAGCCGCCGGCGGGCCGGACATGGAAAGCCAGCACCTTCGGCGGCACCCTTGTCGGGCGCGGTTTCAAAGACTGCCTGCGCAGCAGCGCCCGGAAGGGCTCTGGTCTGCGAGGCACTCGCCGCCGTTGGCGATGGTTTGAAGAGATCGGGAGCCCGCTCGCGCGCGGCGCCTCGACTTGTCTTTTGCAAGAGCTGTGCCTGCCGCTGCCGCCTTGGATTCGCTGCGCCGGCCGTCGCAGCCGCGCATGCACGGCACTGGTGCGGTGCGGGGGAATTTGGCGATGCACCCGAACGGGGCGCATCGCCCGGCGCAAGTGCGGTGACGCTTCAGCGCGCCGCGCGGTCCAGCCAGACCTCCAGGCCTTGCGCGTTCAGCTCGGCGTCCAGCGCCAGCCAATCGGCCGCCTGTGCGCCGGCCGCATGGCCATGGGCGCGCAGCCGCGCGAGATAGCCGTCCAGCAGACCCGCCTTCAGGCGCTCATGGCGGTCGGGCGTGTCGCGCAGCGACAAGGCCAGCGCGACCATCTCGTCCACCTGCTCCAGCATCAGCGCGGCCAGGCGTTGCACCTCGTCCACCGAGCCGCCCACGCGGCCGTAGTGCGTCAGCTGCATGGCCAGCGGCTGCGCTTGCAGCAGGCGGGCCACGGTGGTCTTCAGCGCATCGGGTTCGAACTGCACCGGTGTGCTGGTCGGCAGTATCCAGGCACGGCCGTCCACGTCGAAGGCGCGGTAGGACAGGCCGAAGGTGTCGCCGGTGAACCAGCTGCGGCTGCGCTCGTCCCAGATCGCGTGGTGGTGCTTGGCGTGGCCGGGTGTGTCGACGAGGCGCAGCGGCCGACCGGCCAGCATCAGCACCTGCTCGTCGTGGCTGGCCTCGGCGCGCTCCGCTGGCACCGGCACCAGTTTGCCGTAGCTGCGCTGCATCTCCGCCTCGCCGTAAACGGCCAGCGCGCCCAGCCACAACGCCTTCGGGTCCACCATGTGGCGCAGGCCGCGTGGGTGCACCAGCGCGCGGGCGCGCGGCAGCGCCTCCATCAGCAGGCCCACGCCGCCGGCGTGGTCCAGATGCACGTGCGTGGGAATGACCCAGTCCACCGCGTCGGGCGCCAGGCCCAGCGCATTCAGCGTGGCCAGCAGCCGCGGCACGGCGTGGTTGGTGCCGGTGTCGATGAAGGCGGCGCGGCCGGCCTCGACGACCAGGTAGGCCGCGTCGAAGCGCGGGCGCTGGAAACCGGTGTCGATGGCGTAGATGCCATGGCCCAGGTCTTCGATGAAATCAAGCATGGAAGGTATTTCTAGAATCGGCTGACGATAGCCGAAGGAGGCCCGCTTGGCCGTTCACGAGATTTTGAAGATGGGCGACCCGCGCCTGTTGCGCGTTGCCCAGCCGGTGACCGAGTTCGGCACGCCGGCCTTGAAGGCGCTGATTGCCGACATGTTCGAGACCATGGTCGCCGCCAACGGTGCCGGCCTGGCCGCGCCGCAGATTGGCGTGGACCTGAGGCTGGTCATTTTCGGCTACACGAAGAACGTGCGTTACCCGGACGCGCCGCCGGTGCCGCCCACGGTGCTGATCAACCCGGTCATCGAGGTGCTGGACGGTGGCCGCACCGAGGGCTGGGAGGGCTGTTTGTCCGTGCCCGGCATGCGCGGCGTCGTCGAGCGCGACGAGCGCATCCGCTACACCGGCTTCGATGCCGACGGCCAGCCCATCGATCGCATCGCCGAGGGCTTTCACGCCCGCGTCGTGCAGCACGAGTGCGACCACCTGGACGGCATCCTCTACCCGATGCGGGTGCAGGACTTCCGGCGCTTCGGCTTCACGTCCGTGCTGTTTCCCGAGCTGGACCCGAACGCCGACGACGACTGAGAGTTGAAACGTTTGTAAACAGCGTGCACCGTCCGACCCGGCCGTGCGTTACCTGGCCGCAAAGGAGCATCAAGCCCATGCCTGCCGACCCCAAGCTTGTTCTGAAGCGCCGCCACTGGCGCATCCTCGCGCTGGCCCTGCTGGTGGCCATCGCCCCCGCGGCCAAGGCGCAAGACACCGAGCGCGATCCGCCGTCGCGCGCGGCGCGCGTGGTGGACGTCGTCGGCGACGCCTGGCTGTTCGACCACGACACCCGCGAATGGACGCGCCTGGTGCGCAACCAGACGGTGGGCGAGGGCGACCGCGTGCGCACCGACGAGCGTGGTCGCGTGTCGCTGCGCGTGGGTTCCACGTCCATCTGGCTGGATGAGCGCAGCGACCTGGAGCTGAGCCAGCTCGACGAGGGCCAGACCCTGTTGCAGATCGACCGCGGCGACGTGGCGTTGCGCCTGCGCAATGCCGAGAACGCGGCCGAAACGCGCCTGCGCACCCGCGAGGGCACGGCCCAGCCCGAGCGCGAGGGCCTGTACCGCGTGGAGCAGCTGGACCGCGGCAGCAAGGCCTACGTCTGGCAGGGACGCTTGCGCTTCGAGTGGGCGCGCGGTGCGGCGCCGGTCGTGCTGGGCAGCGGCGAGCAGGCCGAGTTCTGGTGGCCCGACGGCCCGCGCGCCGAGCGCGGCCCGCTGCACGGCGATGGCTTCGGCGACTCGGTGCTGGCCGAGAGCCGCGAAGAGGGCGACCGCCAGTACGCGACCTCGGCGCGCTACGTGTCGCCCGAGATGACCGGTGCCGAGGACCTGGACCGCTACGGCCGCTGGGAGTCCTCGCCCGAGTACGGCCATGTGTGGATACCCACCACCCTGGTCGTCGCCGACTGGGCGCCGTACCGCTACGGCCGCTGGGTATGGGCGCGCCACTGGGGCTGGACCTGGGTGGACGACGCGCCCTGGGGCTTCGCGCCCTTCCACTACGGCCGCTGGGTCAGCTGGGGCGGCCGCTGGTGCTGGGCGCCGGGTGCCTATGTGCATCGCCCCGTCTACGCGCCGGCGCTGGTCGGCTGGGTGGGTGGCGGCTCGGTCAGCGTGGGCATCAGCATCGGCGGCGGCCACCGCCCGCCGCCGCCGCGCTATGGCTGGTATCCGCTGGCGCCGCGCGAGGTCTATGTGCCCGGCTACCGCCACACGCCGCGCTACGTGCACCGCATCAACGACCCGCGCGACCTGCGCGATCCGGTCACCGTCAAGCGCCCGCACCGCTACCGCGACGAGCCCCGGGCCGTCAGCACGCTGCCGGCGCCCGGCGCTGCCATCCAGCCGCTGCCGGTGCGCGGCCCCGACCGCAAGCCCGAACCGGGCTGGAACCGCCCGCTGCCCACGGCCCCCGGCCGTGGCGATCTGGCGGCCCAGCTGCCGGCCGTGCCGGTGCGCACCCCCGAGGCCGGCTTGCCGCGCAATCGCGAGCGCGAGGCCGGCATGGGTTGGCGCAGCGAGGGCCAGATGCCCTGGCGCCGCGACACGCCGCGCACGGCGGATGGCCAGTCGCCACAAGCGGTCGGACCGGCGCAGGCCCAGTCGCAGCAGCCCTCCCAGCCGCAGATGCAGCCACAGCCGCGACCGTCCTTCGAGACGCCGCGGGCCGGTGGCGACAACAACATGCCGTGGCGCATGCAGGAGCGCCGTGACGACCGTCGTGACGACCGGCGCGAGGAGCGCCGCGAAGAGCCGCGCCGCGTGATGCCGCAGCCCGCGCCCCAGGTCGAGCCGCCGCGTGCCGTGCAGATGCCCGAGCGCCCGCCGGCAATGGAGCCGCCGCGCCGCGTCGAGATGCCCATCCGCCAGGCCACGCAGGAGCCGCCGCGCATGCAGATGCCGCAGCCGCAACCCCAGCCGCAGATGCGGGCGCCGTCGCGTGACGAGGCACCCCAGCGTGGCCGGCAGGACGGCGTGCCGGTGCGCCAGGAGAAGCGCGGCGAGCAGCCCCGTCAGATGGAGCAGCGCTGAGTCACAGCACGAAGTCGACCGACAGCGGGCAGTGGTCGCTGGCCTCCTGCCCGTCGGTCGCGATGCTGCCCAGCCGGGGGCCGGTGTACTGCTTGCACTTGGGTGACAGGCCGCCGCGGCTGATCTGCACGCCGGCGATCGCGGCGGCCAGGCCCTTGTCGGGCAGCAGGTAGTCCAACTGGCTGACGCTGCGCTTGGAGCTGAAGTAGTGGGTCCAGCGCTGGTCGGCGGGCAGTTGGCGCACCGGGTCCACGAACACGCTGGAGCGGGCGACCGGGTTGATGCTGTCGTCGTACTGCGGGCTGGCAACGTCCTTGTTCAGGTCGCCCAGCACGATGGGCAGGCGGCCCGCGGCGCGGGCGCGCTTGGCGATCGCCGCGGCGCGCTCGGCCTGGCCGCGGCGCTTGGCCGTGGTGGGGTCGGCGCCGCCGGTCGTCGTCTCCTGGGCCTTGAAGTGGTTGACCAACAGCGTCAGCGCGGCGTTGCCCGCGTCGATGTCCACCTCCAGGCAGTCGCGCGAGAAGCTGGCCTTGCCGACGCGGCCCTTCATGTCCAGCATGTTGGTCGTGGTCAGGAAACCGCCCAGCGCGGCGTCGTCGGCGTGGCTGCGTATGGCCCGCACATCGACCTTCAGGCCGCGGCGCAGCAGCACACCCACGTCGATGCCGCGCGGGTCGTTGCCCTCGACGAGCAGGATGCGGTCGAAGTAGTTGCCCAGGTACTTGGCGTTGAACAGGCGCAGTGCCGTCAGGTTCTCGACCTCGCAGACGGCCAGGATGTCGGGCGCGGCATCCAGGATGGCCAGTCCGGTGTTCTTGCGCTGGGCCTCGGCGATGGGGCGCGGCTTCAGCGTGTTGCTGCGCCCGGGCTCGAAGGCGACCACGTCGGTGACCTTGATGTCCTGGATGTAGTCCTTGGGCTGATCGGTGGGTGGCTTGTCCAGGAAGGCGTAGCGGCCGAACAGGTTTTCGCAGTTGAAGGTCGTCACGCGCAGCTTCATGGAGGCTCTCCTGGCGGGCGGCCTCCGACGGAAGTCCTGGCCCGGCGGCATCAGAGCGCGCTGCGGCGCGGCCCGCAAGCCAACTATTGAGGACGAGGCGGGATCAGAGCAGGGCCTTCAGCGCCGGCCAGACGTTGTCCAGCATCGTGGGGTGGGCCTTGGCCAGTGGATGGATGCGGTCGGGCTGGAACCACTCCAGCGCGTCCTTGCGGTCGGCCACGCCCTTGAGCAGGAAGGGAACCAGGCCCGCGCGCGTCTGCTTTGCGACCTCGGTGAACAGTTCCTCGAAGTCGCTGGCGTAGCGGGCGCCGTAGTTGGGCGGCACCTGCATGCCCACGACGACGACCTTGGCGCCGGCCTGCTGGGCGGCCCGGGCCATGGCCAGCAGGTTGTCGCGCGTGCTGGCCAGCGGCAGGCCGCGCAGCGCGTCGTTGCCGCCCAGTTCGATGAGCACGACGGCCGGCTTGTGCGTGCGCAGCGCGGCGGGCAGGCGGCTGCGGCCGCCGGCCGTCGTGTCGCCGCTGATGCTGGCGTTGACGACGCGGTGCGGCCTCTTCTGCTCGGCCAGGCGTTTCTGCAGCAGGGCCACCCAGCCGGTGCCGGCCGCGATGCCGTACTCGGCCGACAGGCTGTCGCCCACCACCAGCACGACGGGCGCCTCCGTGGCGGCCAAGACCCCTGACGTCCGGCCTGCCAGCACCCCCAGGCTAAAGTGCGCCACCCACGTTCGCCGCCGCAGTCCCGACATGCCTGAAGTCCTCGTCCAAGTTGAGCAGATCACCAAGCGCGTCCAGGACGCGACCGGGGAGCTGACGATTCTGCATGACATCAGCTTTGTGCTGGCCGCGCAGGAGTCGGTCGCCATCGTGGGGGCCTCGGGTTCGGGCAAGAGCACGCTGCTGGCCATCCTGGCGGGCCTGGACCGGCCCAGCAGCGGCACCGTCAAGCTGCGCGGCCAGGACTTGTTCGTGCTGGACGAGGACCAGCGCGCCGCGGTGCGGGCCAAGGAGCTGGGCTTCGTGTTCCAGAGCTTCCAGCTGCTGCCCAACCTGACGGCGCTGGAGAACGTGATGCTGCCGCTGGAGCTGCGCGGCGACGCGAGCGCACGCGAGCAGGCGGCGGCCATGCTGTCCCGTGTGGGCCTGGGCGAGCGCCTGGGGCACTACCCGCGCGTGCTGTCGGGCGGCGAGCAGCAGCGCGTGGCGCTGGCGCGCGCCTTCGTGCAGCGGCCGGCGCTGCTGCTGGCCGACGAGCCCACCGGCAGCCTGGACTTCGCGACCGGCGCGTCGGTGATGGAGCTGATGTTTGAACTGAACCGCGAGGCCGGCACGACGCTGGTGCTGGTCACGCACGACCGTGAGATCGCGGCGCGCTGTGAACGGCAACTCCGTATCGAAGCAGGCCGGCTCGCGGCCTGATCAGGCCAGAGCCTGATCGAAGTCGGCGATCAGGTCTTCCGCCGCTTCCAGCCCCACCGACAGCCTCACCAGCCCTTCGGCAATGCCCATCGCGGCACGGGCCTCGGCACCCATCTCCCAGAAGATGGTGGGCGCCACCGGGATGATCAGCGTGCGCGTGTCGGCCAGGCCGGTGGCCTTCAGCGGCAGGCGCAGGCGGTTGATGACCGTGTTGAGCCGCGCGGCATCGCGCAGCTCGAAGGCCATCATCCACGAGCCGCTGCCGAACCAGTCGCGCGCGCGCTGGTGCTCGGGGTGGCTCTCCAGCATCGGGTAGTGCACGGCCGCAATGGCCGGATGCGCGGCCAGGTGGCGGGCCAGCGCCAGCGCCGTGTCGCTGCTGCGCTGCAGGCGCAGCTCCAGCGTCTCCATGCCTACCAGGATGCGGTGTGCCGCCTCGCTGGACAGCGTGCCGCCCATGTCGCGCAGGCCCTTCTTGCGGATCTGCTGCAGGCCCCAGCCGGCGGCGTCGCCCTTGCGGTAGGCGGCGAAGATGTTGGGGTAGGCGGACCAGTCGAAGCAGCCGGTGTCGGTGATGGCGCCGCCCAGCGCCTCGCCGTGGCCGGCGATGGTCTTGGTCAGCGAGTTCATCACCAGGCCGGCGCCGAAGCGCTTGGGCCGGCACAGCGCGGGCGACGTGACGGTGTTGTCCACCACGTAGAGCAGGCCCTTCTCGCGGCACAGCGCGCCTATGCCTTCCAGATCGGGAATGCGGGTGCTGGGGTTGGCGATGGTCTCGACGAAGACCAGGCGCGTCTCGGGCCGCAGCGCGGCGCGCACGGCGGCGGCGTCACCGGCATCGACGCGGCTGACGGCGATGCCAAGATCTTCGAGCGTCTGGAACAGGCTGTTGGTGTTGCCGAACACGCGTGAGCTGGTGACGAGATGGTCGCCGGCCTTCAGCAGCGTCAGGAACAGCGCGCTGAGCGCCGCCATACCGGTCGCGAAGCTGACGGAGCCCACGCCGCCTTCCAGCTCGGTAACGGCGCGCTCCAGCACGGTCGTCGTGGGCGTGCCCTGGCGAGCGTAGTTGAACGCCCCTTTGTTCGTGCCCTGGAACACGCCGATCAGGTCTTCCACGCGCTCGTGGGCGTATTGCACGGACGGATGGACGGGGGCGTGCACGCCCCCGAACTGCGGATCGCCGCCGGTGGCGTGGACGAGTCGGGTGCTGAGGGCGTCGGACATGGTGTCTTGAACTCCGGATGTAAGAAGACCCGCCGAGGCGGGTCTTTCTGTCGTGACCCGCCGTGCGGGATCAGCGCGGGGTGAACTTGTAGTCGGTCTTGGCCTTGTCGACCAGGCTTTGCTGGTACTCGGCCATCTTGGTCTGCTCGATTCGCTGCTTGATCTGGGCCTTGACGTCGTCGAAGGCCGGGAAGGTCGCGGCGCGCGTGTCTTCGAGCTTGATGATGTGGAAGCCGAACTGGCTCTTCACCGGTTCCTGCGTCATCTCACCCTTCTTCAGCGCCGTCATGGCCTTGCTGAACTCGGGCACGAAATTGTTGGGGTTGGCGAAGTCCAGGTCGCCGCCGTTCTGTGCGGAGCCGGTGTCCTTGGAGTTGGCCTTGGCCAGCTCCTCGAAGCTGGCGCCGCCCTTGATCTTCTCGATCAGCGCCTTGGCGTCTTCTTCCTTCTCGACCAGGATGTGGCGGGCGCGGTATTCCTCGCCGCTGTTTGCGGCCTTGAACTTGTCGTACTCGGCCTGCGCGTCGGCATCGCTGACGGGGTTCTTGGCGCGGTAGTCGTCCATCAGGCCGCGGATCAGCAGCATCTGGCGGGCCAGTTCCATCTGGGCCTTGTAGTCGGCCGTCTGCGGGATGCCGGCCTTCTCGGCCGCCTGCATGAAGATCTCGCGGCGCACGACCTCGTCCTTGACCTGGGCTTCCAGCTCGGGCGAGCGCTGCTGCTGACCGCTCTTGGTGACCTGCTGGATCAGCGTCTCGAAGCGGGCCTTGGGCACGGGCTTGCCGTTGACGGTCGCGATGTTCTGCGCGACGGCGGCAGCCGGAACGAGGGCCGCAACGAGGGCGGCGAGCGCAAACTTCTTCATGGGTGGAGATGGATCAGGCTAAAAAAATCGCGCCCGGATCGGGCGCGCGGTTCGATCAATGCTGATCTGTCAGGGTTCACCCGGGGCCTTGGCATCGATGGCCAGGGCGTGGATGCCGCGCTGCATCAGGTCAGACAGGCAATGATAGACGAGGCGATGACGGGCCACGCGTTGCAGGCCGGTAAAGCGTTCTGACCGGACAGTCACGTGAAAGTGGCCGCCCTCGCGAGCGCCGGCGTGGCCGGCGTGATCCGCGCTGTCGTCGCGCAGCTTGAACTCCAGCGGCGCCAGCTCGACGCGCAGCCGCGCCTCGATCTCTGCAGCCATCGTGCGAGGGTTCGTCACGGCTTGGAATCCTCTTCCTGTTGCGGCAGGTGCTTGCTCATGTAGACGCCTTGTGCCAGCGTGAACAGCAGGATCAGCCCGGTCACGCCGAAGACCTTGAAGTTGGCCCAGGCGGAAGTGGAGAAGTTGTAGGCCACGTAGAGGTTGACGACGCCCATGGCCGCGAAGAACAGCACCCAGGCGAGGTTGAGCCGCGCCCAGACGGCATCGGGCAGTTGCAGCTCGCCGCCCAGCATGGCCTTGATGAGGTTCTTGCCGAAGACGGCCAGTGAGGCCCACAGCGTCAGTGCCATGACCCAGTACAGGCCGGTGGGCTTCCACTTGATGAAGGTCTCGTTGTGGAACCAGATGGTGGCGCCACCCAACACGACCACCAGGGCCAGGCTGATCCACAGCATCAGGTCGATCCTCTGGCCACGCAGCTTCAAGACGGCGACCTGGGCCAGCGTGGCGATCATGACTACCACGGTGGCCAGCAGCACAGGTG
Organism: uncultured Roseateles sp.; assembly: GCA_946480605.1. Next base: position 11,488 of record CAMLKW010000108.1, read on the forward strand.
CCTCCGAAGGGCCCACCACGCCGCCCTGCACCAGGAAGCCGAAGTGTTCGGTCGCGAACGCGGCGGCCAGGTCGGGATTGCCTTCGGCACCCTTGAAGGCGACGAAGAACAGGATCAGCGGGAGAAAGTCGAGCAGCAGCTTCATGAAGTGGAATTGTCCCCGACGAAATCGATGGCCGCCGAGTTGATGCAATAGCGCTCGCCGGTGGGCTCGGGACCGTCCGGGAAGACATGGCCCAGGTGCGAGCCGCAGTTGTTGCAGCGCACCTCCACCCGCACCATGCCGTGGCTGCGATCCACGACGCGCTCGATGACCTCGCTGTTGACCGGCGCCCAGTAGCTGGGCCAGCCGCAGCCGGCGTCGAACTTGGTGTCGGCCTCGAACAGCGGTGTGCCGCAGCCGATGCAGTTGTAGTGGCCGTCCTTGAAGTGGTCCCAGTACTTGCCGGTGAAGGCGCGCTCGGTCGCCGCGTGGCGCGCGACCTGGTACTGCATAGGGTCCAGCTGTTCGCGCCATTCGGCGTCGGTCTTCTGGACGGGGTAGGGCTTGGTGGGGTCGTGGCTCATGATGAACGGGACGTTTCCAACGGCTTGATCGCACCAGTTTAGTGAGGGGCGCTTGGGCACCGCTTTCCTGGGTGTTTCCCCGGGGGGCTCGGGTCGCGGTTGTGACGTTTCATGTCTGAAACCGCGGGCTAGACTGGGCCGATAACACGGCCAGGAGACAAGCATGGCATTGATGGGCCGGATGATGTCGGCGCCGCTGCTGATCTCGTCGTTGCTGACGCACGCCGAGCGGCATGCGGGCGAGACCGAGATCGTCAGCAAGCGGGTTGAAGGCGACCTGCATCGCAGCAACTGGCGCGGCCTGGCGCTGCGCTCGCGCCAGGCCGCGCAGGCATTTGCGCGGCTGGGCTGCCAGCCCGGCGACCGCGTGGGCACGCTGGCCTGGAACGGCCACCGCCATGTCGAGATCTACTACGGCACGTCGGGCTCGGGCCTGGTCTGCCACACCATCAACCCGCGCCTGTTCCCGGAGCAGATCGTCTGGATCGCCGGCGATGCCGAGGACCGCGTGCTGTGCTTCGACGCGACCTTCCTGCCGCTGGTCGAGAAGATCGCGCCGCTGCTGAAGACCGTGCAGCATTTCGTGCTGATGACGTCGCGCGCCCACATGCCGGCGCAGACGGCCATTCCCAACCTGCTGTGCTTCGACGACCTGCTGGCCGCTGAAGATGGCGACTACGCCTGGCCCTCGTTCGACGAGAACACCGCGTCCAGCATCTGTTACACGTCCGGCACCACGGGCAACCCGAAGGGCGCCGTCTACAGCCACCGCTCCACCGTGCTGCACGCCTACGCGGCGGCGCTGCCTGACGCGATGGACTGCTCCAGCCGCGACGTGATCCTGCCTGTCGTGCCGATGTTCCATGTCAACGCCTGGGGCCTGCCGTACAGCGCGGCGCTGGTGGGCTTCAAGCTGGTGCTGCCGGGGCCGCACCTGGACGGAAAGAGCCTGTACGAACTGTTCGAGGGCGAGAAGGTCACGTTCAGTGCCGGCGTGCCCACCGTGTGGCTGGGCCTGCTGAACTACGTGAAGGCCAACGGCCTGAAGTTCTCCAGCTTCAAGCGCACCGTCATCGGCGGCGCGGCCTGCCCGCCGGCGATGATGAAGTCGCTGCAGCAGGACTACGGCATCGAGGTCATCCACGCCTGGGGCATGACGGAGATGTCGCCGCTGGGCACGCTGTCCAAGCTGACGACGCGCCAGCTGAGCCTGCCGGCGGATGCGCAGCAGCGCCTGCTGGAGAAGCAGGGTCGCGTCATCTATGGCGTGGACATGGCCATCATCGACGACGAGGGCCGCTCGCTGCCCTGGGACGGCGTCAGTTCCGGCAACTTGGTCGTGCGCGGTCACTGGGTCATCAGCCAGTACTTCAAGAACGACGCGTCGCCGCTGGTCAGCGTGGACGGCGAACCGGGCTGGTTCCCCACCGGCGACGTGGCCACCATCGATGCCGACGGCTTCATGCAGATCACCGACCGCAGCAAGGACGTCATCAAGTCGGGCGGCGAATGGATCTCCTCCATCGACCTGGAGAACATCGCGATGGCCCACCCGGCCGTGTTCGAGGCCGCCGTCATCGCGGCCCGGCACCCGAAGTGGGACGAGCGCCCGCTGCTGGTGGTCGTCAAGAAGCCGGATGCCACCGTCACGCGTGAGGAGCTGCTGGGCTTCTACGAAGGCCGCATCGCCAAGTGGCAGGTGCCCGACGACGTGGTCTTCGTCACCGAGATCCCGCACACCGCCACCGGCAAGATCCAGAAGCTGAAGCTGCGCGACCAGCTCAAGGACCACCGTCTGCCGACGGCCTGATCCATCCACAAAGTTCCCGTTCCGTCACAACCACAGGAGACAAGCATGTTCGACATCACTTCGGCCCGCTTCCCGTTGCGTGCACTGACCGCTGCGGCGGCCCTGGCGCTCGCTGCCGGCGCAGCCCAGGCGCAGAAGGGGGAGACCGTCAAGCTCGCCTACATCGACGCGCTGTCCGGCCTGATGGGTCCGGTGGGCCAGAACCAGGTCAAGACCTTCCAGTTCCTGGGCGAGAAGTTCAACAAGAGCAACCCGGCCGGCGTGAAGTTCGAGGTCGTCACCTTCGACAACAAGTTGAGCCCCGCCGAGTCGCTGAACCTGCTGAAGGCCGCGGCCGACCAGGGCATCCGCTACATCATGCAGGGCAACGGCTCCAGCGTCGCGCTGGCACTGAGCGACGCGGTGCAAAAGCACAATGACCGCAACCCCGGCAAGGAAATCGTCTACCTGAACTACTCGGCGGTGGACCCGGACCTGACCAACAGCAAGTGCAGCTACTGGCACTTCCGCTTCGACGCCGACACGTCGATGA
>CAMLKW010000109.1 GCA_946480605.1 uncultured Roseateles sp.
CCTTGGTGGCCGGCGGCTCGCCGATGGCCAGTGCGATCTCGCGCTGCGCCATCGCGTAGCGGGTCAGCGAGTCCATCAGCAGCAGCACATGGCGGCCCTGGTCGCGGAAGTATTCCGCGATGGCGGTGGCGTAGTGCGCGCCCTGCATGCGCATCAGCGGCGGCGCATCGGCCGGCGCGGCCACCACGACGCTGCGCTTGAGGCCCTGCTCGCCCAGGATGTCCTCGATGAACTCCTTGACCTCGCGGCCGCGCTCGCCGATCAGGCCCACGACGATGACGTCGGCCTGCGTGTAGCGGGCCATCATGCCCAGCAGCACCGACTTGCCCACGCCCGTGCCGGCGAACAGGCCCAGGCGCTGGCCGCGGCCCACGGTCAGCAGCGCGTTGATGGCGCGCACGCCGGTGTCCAGCGGCGTGCGCACGGGGTCGCGGTCCATCGCGTTGATGGGGCGGCGCACCATGGGTTCGTTGTGCATGCGGTCCAGGTCGCCGCGGCGGTCCAGCGGGTGGCCGTGCGGGTCCACCACGCGTCCCAGCAGGCCGTCGCCCATGGGCAGGTGCAGGCCGCGGTCCTCGCCACGGCGCCAGGGGTGCAGCGGCTGGCCCAGCTGCGGCGCCAGCGGCGGCAGCTGGCGCGGCACCACGGTGGCGCCGCTGGACAGGCCCTGCACCTCGTCGGTGGGCATCAGGTAGGCGCGGTCGCCCGAGAAGCCCACCACCTCGGCATTCACCGGCGCGGCGCCGCGGCGCGGGTTGGCGCCGCTGCTGGGCATCTGGATGCGGCACACCGAGCCCAGCGGCACCTTGATGCCGGTGGCCTCCAGCACCAGGCCGGCCACGCGCACCAGCTTGCCCTGGGACTCGATGGGGGCGGGGTTGCCGGCCAGCGTCTCCAGGTCGGCCAGGTAGCGCTGCCAGCGCTCGCGGCGCTCAGTCGTCGTCATCCTCGCCTCCGCGGCGGTCTTCCCAGATGGACTGCTGGCCGATGGCGGCCACGGCCTGCTGCCAGCGCGTCGCGATGGTCGCGTCCACGCTGGCAATGTCGGCGTCCACCTTCACGCCACCGCGCGGCACTTCGGCGTCGGGGATGAGCTGGGCCTCGCGGGCCTGCATCTCGGTGCCGGCGCCTTGCTGCACCAGCGGGTAGTCGTCGGGGTGCACGCGCACGCGCACATGGCGGGCCGACAGCTGCAGCGCCTCGACGGCATCGTGCGCCACGCGCGCGATCAGCTCCGGGCGCTGTTCCAGCTCGCTGCGCACGACCTGGCGGGCCAGCTCGACGGCGATGCGCGCGATGGACTGGGCCATGTCGCCCTCCAGCGCCTGCAGCTCGGCATCGAAGTTCTTCACCAGCTGGCCGACCTGAGCGCTGATCTGCTGAGCGAAGCTGTGCTTGAACGCGTCCAGCGCGGCCATGCCGTCGCGGTAGCCGTCCTGGTAGCCGCCTTGCCGCGCGGCGTGCAACTGCTCGTGCAGGTCGGGCTCGGGTGGCGGCGGCGGTTCCGCGGCCGCCGCGGCGGGTGCTTGCGCAGCGGGGGCGCCGGGGCGCATGGGCGCGAACGGGGAGGCCGGTGTGTCGCCCAGATGATCGAGGTTCCAGGCCTTGGCGCCCTGCACCTCCTCGCCGGGGATGAAGCGGGCATAGCTGCCGCGGCGCTCGCCTTCGCGGCGGTCGGGCGGGGGGACTTGCCGTGGTGGTTGTCGCATGGCCATGCCGCGACCTTATACGAACTGGTCGTCGCCGCCGCCCGCCAGCACGATCTGGCCTTCGTCCACCAGTCGGCGCACGATCTTGAGCATTTCCTTCTGCTCGGCCTCGACCTCGGACAGCCGCACCGGGCCGCGCGTCTCCAGGTCCTCGCGCAGCGTCTCGGCGGCACGGGTGGACATGTTGCGGAAGATCTTCTCGCGCAGCTCCACGCTGGCGCCCTTGAGCGCAACGATGAGGCTCTCGCTCTGCACTTCCTTGAGCATGGCCTGCACGCCCTTGTCGTCGATCTTGTTCACGTCGTCGAACGTGAACATGTTGTCCATGATCTTCTGGGCCAGGTCGGCATCGGCCTCGCGGATGTAGTCCAGCGCCGAGGCTTCCACGCTGGAGCCCATCATGTTGATGATCTCGGCCGCCGTCTTGGCGCCGCCCAGCGAACTCTTCTTCATGCGCTCGCCGCCGGCCAGGATCTGGCTCATCACCTCGTTCAGGTCCTTCAGTGCGGTCGGCTGGATGCCGTCCAGCGTCGCGATGCGGATCAGCACCTCGTTGCGGCCTCGCTCCGTGAACAGCTTCAGCACCGAGCTGGTCTGGTCGAAGTCCAGGTGGGCCAGGATGGCCGCGATGATCTGCGGGTGCTCGTTGCGCAGCAGCTCGGCCACGCTGGCCGCGTCCATCCACTTCAGGCTCTCGATGGAGGACACGTCGCTGCCCTGCAGGATGCGGTCCAGCAGCAGGTTGGCCTTGTCCTCGCCCAGTGCCTTGCGCAGCACGGAGCGCACGTACTCGTCGGTGTCGGTGACCAGGGTGCTCTGCGTCTCGGCGATGGCGTCGAACTTGTCCAGCACCTCCTCGACCTGGGCGCGCTTGATGACCTTGAGCTTGGCGATGGTCTCGCCCAGCGCCTGCACTTCCTTGGGCGACAGGTGCTTGAAGACCTCGCTGGCCTCTTCTTCGCCCAGCGACATCAACAGGATTGCGGCGTTCTCGGTGCCTTTGTCATCCATGATCGAACCTCAACAACCCCAAGCGTAGTGCCTTGCCGGGCAGAGCGCCGGGCCGCTCCCAAGCCGGCCCGTCATGGCGATGTGCTTGCGGCCCAACGCCGCAAGCATCGCCTCCCCTCGGGGGACCGACTGGGCTTGCCGGCGTTCAGCCGGCGCAAGACCGGGCGAGGGGCTCATGCTGTTTGCCCGCCCATCCAGTCGCGCACGATGTTGGCGACGGCGACCGGATTGTCGCGCGCCATGGCGCGGGCGCGGTCCAGCTTCTCGTTGTGCAGCGGCGCCTCCAGTTTGGGCATGCCGTCGGCGCCCAGCACCAGTTCGGCGTCGTCGACCAGCTCGTCCACCGTCTCGGCCTTCTCCTCCGGCGGCGGCGGCGCGGCGGCCTTGATGGCGGGCCGGATCATGCCGAACACGGCGATCAGCGCGATGGCGACGAAGGCCAGCGGCACGATGGCGCTGCGCGCGAGGTCCAGCAGCCAGGGCTGCTTCCACAGCGGCAGGTCGGCGGGTTCGCTCTTATCGAGCACGAAGGGTGCGCTGACGACCTTGACCGAGTCGCCGCGGTCGGCGTTGAAGCCCATGGCCTCCTTGACCAGGTCGGTCAGCCGCGTGATCTCCTCGTCGGGCACGGGCTGGGTGGTGGTCTTGCCCTTGGCGTCGGTCACCTGGCGGTGGTTGACGACGATGGCCGCGTTCAGGCGCTTCACGTTGCCCACGGCGCCGCGCGTGACGCGCACGGTCTTGTCCAGCTCGTAGTTGGTGAGCTGCTCGCGGCGGCTGCTGGCGTTGCCGGCGCCGCCCTGCGCGGCCTGCAGCGGCGCGCTGGCGCCGTTGATGGGCGCGGCGGCCTGGGCGGGCGGCTGGTTGGTGGCGGCGCCCGGCACGCCGGTAGGCGGCGTCGGGTTGCTGTTGTTGGACTCGCTGGTCTGGTTGGAGCGCACCGCGGCCTGGGTGTTGGCGCCCTGGTTGGGGCGGTACTCCTCGGCGGTGGCCTCGGTCTGCGAGAAGTCCACGTCGGCGGTGACCGTGGAGCGCAGGTTGTCGCGGCCCACCACCGGTTCCAGCAGCTCGAAGATACGCTTGTTGAAGCCGGCCTCGACCTGCTGCTTGTACTGCAGCTGCTGGCTGTCCAGGCCGGTGGCCGGGTCGGCGCCGGTCTGCGACAGCAGCGCGCCGGTCTGGTCCATCACGCTGACGGCCTTGGGGTGCAGCTCGGGCACGGCGTTGGACACCAGGTGCACGATGCCGGCGACCTGGTTGCGGTCCAGCGTGCGGCCGCCGCGCAGCGTCAGCACCACGCTGGCGCTGGGCTTTTGCTGCTCGCGGAAGAAGCCGTTCTGCTGCGGGATGGCCAGGTGCACGCGCGCATCGGCCACGTCGGACATGGCAGTGATCGTGCGGGTCAGCTCGCCTTCCAGCGCGCGCTGGAAGTTCAGGCGCTCGTTGAACTGGGTCTGGCCGATGGAGGACTTGTCCATCAGCTCGAAGCCCACCGTGCCGTTGCCGCTGGCGCTGCCCTTGGGCAGCCCCTGAGCCGCCAGCTTCATGCGCACTTCATAGACCTGACCGGCCGGCACGAGGATGGTGCCGCCGCCTTCGTGTTTGTAGGGCACCTGCAACGCGGACAGCGCGTTGATGACGGCGCCGCCGTCCTTGTCCGACAGGCCGCTGTACAGCGGGCGGTAGTCGCCCTGGGACGACCACAGCGTGATGGCCAGCACCGCGCCGGCCAGCGCCAGCAGCCCGGCGCCCATGGTCAGCTTGCTGCGCAGCGGCAGGCCGTTGATGCGCTGCACGAAACTCGGCGGCGCGTCGTCGGCCGGGGTGACCATCACCGGGGCGGCGGCAGCGGGGGCGCTCAGGGCGTTGTCCATCGGGGCGGCGGATACAGCAGAGGCCGGGACATCCGGCGATGGCGCAAATTATTCGTGCCGTGCCCCTCAAGAAAGCGTCGAAGTGGCCGATTGGGCCCACCCATCTCGCGGCTTCGCGGCGTCGGCTTGCTGCCAAAGTGCTGCCCCATGGACATGAAGCTGCGCCCCTTCGACTTTGCCCAGGCCGCCGCCCGCGCGGGCCTGGGGGTCAATGGCCAGCCGCTGGCCGTGAAGCCGGCGGCGCCGTCGGGCGCCAGCTTCGGCGACGCGATGACGCAGGCGCTGAAGAACGTCAGCGCCCAGCAGCAGGAGGTGTCCAAGATGCAGCGCGAGCTGCAGCTGGACAACCCCACCGTCAGCCTGGAAGAGACCATGGTGGCCATGCAGAAGGCCCAGATCGGCTTCCAGGCGACGCTGCAGGTGCGCAACCGCCTGGTCTCGGCCTACTCCGAGATCATGAATATGCAAATCTGAGCGAACCCCTCGCCCAGCCTCGCCGCGCTGTACGCGGGCGAGTCTGGTCGGTCTTGCAGACCGCGCTGCGGCAATGCCGCAGCTCTTCGGCAGGCATGACTAGTCCACTGGACTTGCCATGTCCGGCCTCAGCCCCCGAGGGGACGGCGATGCTCGCGGCATTGAGCCGCAAGCACATCGCCCAACGGGCCGGCTTGGGGCGGCCCGGCGCTCGGCCCAAGTTCAGCAGCTTCCCTTGCGGGCGTCGCTGCCGCAGATGGACGGCCGGCCCAGCGGGTTCAGGTCGAGGTAGAGCTGCTGGTTGCGCTCGTTGGAGATGCCTATGCGCGCCCAGCCCAGTGCGCGGCCCAGGCCGGCCTCGAAGGTGATGCCCTGGCCCGCCTGCAGCAGCATGCCCTTGTGGTTGACGGCGCCGACGCCGCCCAGCTCGCAGCGTGGCAGGCCCGTGGCGCAGTTGCAGGGGGCCTGCCGGCTGGCGCCCCAGCACCACTGCGGGCCGCTCTGGAAGCTGACGTGGATGTGGCGACCCTCGTCCACGGCCAGTGCGCGGGCGCGGCGCAGGTCCAGCTCCAGCAGCTCGGCCACGTGGCGCAGCCGCTGGCGCGAGATGTAGCTGTTGTAGCTGGGGATGGCCACGGACAGCACGATGGCCAGCACCGCGAGGGTGATGACGGCCTCGATCAACGTGAAGCCCCGGACCGACGTGGTGGCCTGGCTCATGCGTCCAGCTTCAGCAGGCGCCGGCGCTTCTGCGTCTGGTCGACATAGACCTGCAGCGCGCGGCTGGCGCCGGCCTCCAGGTCGACGAAGGAGCAACCCAGTTGCTGCAGGCCGTTGGCGTCGCCGGCGATGGGGCTGACGTGGTGGGGCAGCAGCGTCACGCGCAAAGCGGTCATGCGGTCCAGCTCCAGCGTGAGGTCCACGGCGGCCTCGCCGGTGGGCAGCGGGGTGACGTCGGCGGGCAGGGCCAGCGCCAGGCCGCCGATGCTGATGTCCAGCACGCGCAGCGCGCGCCCGAACTCCCGGTGGCCCGGCAGCAGCACGCGTGGATAGATGCTGCCCGCCGGCTGCACGCGGAAGGCCTGGCGGCGCTGGAAGCGGTACAGCCGCTCGGGCAGGCTGCTGCGCAGCACGGCACCCTGTTCGCCGCTGACGAGCACGGCGTCGTCCAGCTCGAACTGCAGCTTGATGGCACCCAGGTAGGCCACGGCGGTGATCTCGCCGCTGGCCACCAGCGCCTGGCTGATGCCTTCGGGGTCGGCGCCGATGTCCAGCCCCATCACGTCGGCCTCGGCGTCCAGCGTCGTGATGCGGCTGGACAGGCCCTGGCCCGGCGGCGCGCTCAGCAGCACGGTGGCCTCGGCGCGCTGCAGCTGCACCAGGTAGGCCGCGATCTCGGCGGGGGCGGTGACGCGGAATTCCTCGGAGGCGGGTTCAGGGGCGCTCATGCCCATGATGGTAGTCGTGCAGTCGCGTCTGCGTTCACTTCGCGTTGCGGGCCGAGCGCCGGGCCGCCCCAAGCCGGCGATGTGCTTGGCGGTCAATCCGGCAAGCATCGCCTTTCCCTCGGGGCTGAGGCCGGACATGGCAAGTCCAGTGGACTAGTCATGCCTGCCGAAGAGCTGCGGCATTGCCGCAGCGCGGTCTGCAAGACCGGCTGGGCTCGCCCGCGTTTGGCGGCGCGAGACCGGACGAGGGGTCAATGCACCATTCGGCTGTTGCCTTTCAGCACATGGTTCAGGTCCTCCAGCCAGGGCTCGGCCAGGTGACGGATCTCGGCGTCGTTGAGCAGGATGCGCTGCATGATGCGGGTCTTCAGCTGAGACTCCGCGGGCTCCAGCTGTTGCTGGTTGGCCGCGGCCTTGAGCTGTGAGATCAGCAACACGCAGGCGCCTTCGAGCTTGACCACCTCGTCCCAGTTGCCGGTGCGGGCCGCGGTGAGCATGTCGGCGCTGGCTTGCTCGATGGCTTCGTAGTAGTTCAGCAGTTCGGAGTTCATTGCAGGGATACCGGAATGGGGTCGGAGGGCGCGGATCGCGGGCTCAGGCGGCGCGGGCCGGCTGGGCGCCCTGCGCGGCGGGCGTCTGGCCGATGGCGCCCCAGGCTTCGCGCACCGGGGCCAGCAGGCGCTGGCACTCGTCGATGGCGTCGAGGTCGCTCTTCAGGTTGGCCTGCGTCAGGCGCATGCAGACGTAGCCGTAGAGCTCGCGCAGGTCCATGGCGAGCTGGCCGGCCGACATGTCCAGGCCGGCGCGCAGGCCTTCGTCGAGGATGCGCACGGCGCGCGACAGGGCGCGGCCCTTGAGCTCCACGTTGCCGGTCTGGATGGCCTGGGTGGCCTGCGCCATGGCGTCGAAGACGCCGTCGAACAGCATGGCGACCAGGCGGTGCGGGCTCGCGGCCTGCACGTCGGTCTCCAGCCCGACCTTGGCGTACAGGGTGGCGCGCTGGTTGCGGGCTGCGAAGGGGGAGGACATGTTGCCGTACATGGGATTTGGGGAAGGCGTCGTCGTGTTGACTGTTTTTCGGCCTCCCCGCGGGGGACTTGAGCGGCGGTTGCGCCCGGCATGCGCTGAACTGTGCGCCTTTTTGCGACCGCCGGAAACGACGACGGCGACCCGAGGGTCGCCGTCTTGTGCTAGGCCCGCCTCGGGGCTCAGCTGCTGCTGATGTTGAGCTTGGCCAGCTGCTGGGTGACGTAGTCGGACAGGCCGTTGAGCTTGGCCATCTGCGTGTCCAGCGCCGTGTAGCGGGCGCGCAGCCGCTTCTCGGTCAGCGCGACGCGGTCTTCCATCTGGTCCATGCGCTTGTTGTTGTTGTCGATGAGCTTCTGCAGGCCAGTCTGCTTGCTGCTGACGCGGCCGTCGGTGCCGAGCGCGCCATCGATGTAGGAGCGGATGCGCTGCGCGAAGCCGTCGTTGCTGCTGTCGCTGCCGTCCAGGCCCATGAACAGGTTCTTCAGGCTGTCCAGGTCCGCCATGGCGGTGCTGAGTTTGGTGTCGGAGGTCTTCAGGTTGCCGTCCGTGCCGGGCTCCAGGCCGATCTGGGCCAGCCGGCCGATGCTGCCCGCCAGCGTCGTGGTGCCGCCGATGATGGCGCGCAGTTGGCTCTGCAGGCCGATCGCGGTGGAGTCGCCCTGCAGCGTGCCGGCCGTCTTGCTGGCGGAGTCGTACTTGGTCTGCTCGCGCAGCAGCGCGTTGACCGCGTTGTAGGCGGCCGTGAAGTCGGTGATGAGCTTCTTGATCGAGTCCTTGTCCTGCGTGACGGCGATGCTGGCCGGCACGGTGGTGGTGTTCAGCAGCGTGATGTTGAGGCCGTCGATGGCCTCCTTCAGCGTGTTGGACTCGGAGCTGACGTCGATGCCGTTGATCAGCGCGCGCGCGTTCTGCGCCGGCAGCGTCTGGATCAGCGAGGTGACGCCGATGCGCGGGTCGTAGGACAGGCTGGTCAGTCCGCCGGTGCCTTCGATGCGGAAGGCATTGGTTTCGCCGGTTTCGGTCGAACGCAGCGTCAGCCGGGCGCCGGTGGCGTCGTTGACGATGGAGGCGGTGACGCCGGCACCCGACGCATTGATGGCGTCGCGGATGCCGGCCAGCGTGTCCTGGCCGCTGCCGATGTTGATGGTGACGGGCGTCGCGCCGGCCTTGTCGGTGAAGCCGGTGTAGGTGGGCGGGTCGGCGCCGTCGGTCACCCACGCACCCAGCGTGATGGTCAGGCTGCCCTGGCCCACGGTGGTGGTGGAGCTGGCGTAGGGGGCGTTGCTGACCAGCGTCTGCGACTGCGCCAGCTTGCTGACCGAGACGGCCACATTGCCGATCGCCGCGCCGTTGCCGGCCGTGACCGCCACGGAGGTGGGGTTGCTGGAGGTGGCCAGCGAGCCGCTCCAGGAGGTGGGCGAGGTGAGCTTGGAGGCTGCGTCACGCAGCGTGGCCAGTGCGCTCTGCACCTTGCCATAGGCCGAGAGCTCGGTCTTGATGACCTCGGTCTTCTGGGTCAGCTGGGTGATCGGCGTGCGTTCTGCAGCGACGAGCTTGGCCACCAGGTCCTCGACGTTGAGGCCGCTGCCGATGCCTGCGGAGCTGATGGATGCCATGGCTGCTGAAAGTAGAAAAGACCGATATGCCAGGGCGATATCGGCCAGGTGTTGCCGGAACTTTAGGCCCCGGAACGAATTTTTTTCAGCGTTGCAGCAGCGCCAGCACTTGCTGGGGCAACTGATTGGCCTGGGCCACCATCGCGTTGCCGGCCTGCTGCAGGATCTGTGCCCGGCTCATGTTGGAGGTTTCCTGGGCGAAGTCGGCGTCCATGATGCGGCTGCGGGCGGCGGCCTGGTTCTCCACGGCCACCTGCAGGTTGGCGATCACGGCGTCGAAGCGCGACTGGATGGCGCCGTAGGTGGCCCGGGTGTTGTTGACGAAGTCCAGTGCCAGGTCGATGTTGTCGATGACCAGACCCAGCGCCGTGAAGTCGGCTGTGTTGTCGATGCGCGCGAAGGTGCCGGACGTGCCGTCGCCGACGATGGCCACCATTGTTCCTTCCGTCGTCAGGTTCACCGCATTGATGCCGATGGCATCGTTGACCGTGGTGTTGGCGCCGATCTGGAAGGTCTGCGCCAGGCCCGAGGTGTCGGCCAGGATGGGTTTGCCGTTGAAGGTGGTGGCGTTGATGATGCGCCAGATCTCCGAGGCCAGTTGCTCGAACTCCTTGTTCAGCGAGTCCTTGTCGGAGTTGCTGTTGGTGGAGTTGCGGGCCTGCACGGTCAGCTCACGCATGCGCTGCAGGTTCTCGCCGATCTTGCCGAGCGCCCCTTCCGCGGTCTGCGCCATCGAGATGCCGTCGTTGGCGTTTCGGATGGCGACGTTCATGCCGCGCACCTGGGTGTTCATGCGTTCCGCGATGGCGAGGCCGGCGGCGTCGTCCTTGGCCGAGTTCACCCGCAGGCCTGAGGACAGGCGCTGCATCGACGTCGCGAGCGACGACTGCGAAGCGTTCAGGTTCCGCTGCGCGTTCAGCGAGACGATGTTGGTGTTGATGGTCTGGGGCATTGCGCACTCCTCGGGACAGACTCCGGACCCAATGGAAACGAGATCCGATGGGTCGAATTCTGGAAGTGCGCGCCGCTGGCAAAAGCCCGATCAGAGGGCCAAACCACGGCTATTCAAACCTCCGCGCGCTTGGCGCCGGGGTGCGGTGAGAGGGGAGTCGGGCGATGTCGCGGCGGCCCCGGCCGGGGCCGGGAGCGCGTGCGGTGCCTCATCAGGAAAGGACGGTGGCGGCCTGTGGCGCCACAGGGTCAGCCGCGCAGCAGGGCCAGCACTTGCTGGGGCAACTGGTTGGCCTGGGCCACCATGGTGTTGCCGGCCTGCTGCAGGATCTGGGCGCGGCTCAGGTTGGCGGTTTCCTGGGCGAAGTCGGCGTCCATGATGCGGCTGCGCGAGGCGCTCTGGTTCTCCACCGCGACCTGCAGGTTGGAGATCACCGCGTCGAAGCGGTTCTGCGAGGCGCCCAGCGTGGCGCGTTCGGAGTTGACCTTGTTCAGTGCCAGGTCGATGTTGGTGATGACGGTGTCGATGTCCGTCAGCGTCGTGCTGTTGATCGCCGCACGGCCGGTGCCGAGGTTGTCGGAGCCCGACACCGTCGTGATGAGCGCGTCGGTGGTCATGTCCGACGTGACGATGTCGATGCGGTCGTAGTCGGTCGTGTTCGCGCCGACCTGGAAGGTCTGTGTGCCCGCATCGGCCGTAGCCAGCACCGCCTTGCCGTTGAAGGTGGTGCCACCCAGGACGCGCTGGATTTCCTTGGCCAGCTCGCCGAACTCCTTGTCCAGCGAGTCGCGGTCGGCGCTGGTGTTGGTGGCGTTGCGCGACTGGACGGCCAGTTCACGCATGCGCTGCAGCGAGTCGCCCACCTTGGACAGCGCACCTTCAGCCGTTTGCGCCAGCGAGATGCCGTCGTTCGCGTTGCGGATGGCGACATTCATGCCGCGCACCTGGGCGTTCATGCGCTCGGCAATGGCCAAGCCGGCCGCATCGTCCTTGGCGGAGTTGACACGCAGGCCCGACGACAGGCGCTGCATGGACACGGCCAGGGACGATTGCGACATCGCCGTGTTGCGCTGGGCATTCAGCGAGGCGAGGTTGGTGTTGATGATCTGGGGCATGTTCAATCCTTTCGTAGACGAGGCGTCTGTTCCGGGTCGTCCTCGAAAGGATTTGCGAACCCGTTGGGATGCTTATCGTCGGCCGCGAGGATTGACTTGAATCCTTTTTTCACGCCGCCCAAAAAACGCCCCCGCCGTGGCGGGAGGCGTCAAGGGGCTTGTGCTGGTGGCGTGAGAACTTCTGTCTTCGGAGTGGACAGATCACTCAGGGCCAGCGGGGCTGGCCCGGCGTCATCGAAGCAATGCCAGCACTTGCGACGGAATCTGATTCGCCTGGGCGATCATCGCGTTGCCGGCTTGTTGCAGGATGCTTGCTCGGGACAGGTTGGCCGTTTCCTGGGCGAAGTCGGCGTCGGTGATGCGGCTCCGGGCAGCGCTCTGGTTCTCGACCGAGATCTGCAGGTTGCTGATGACCTGGTCGAAGCGGTTTTGCGAGGCGCCCAGCGTGGCGCGCTCGGAGTTGACCTTGGTCAGGGCCGAGTCGATGTTGGTGATGACGGTGTCGATGTCGGACACGGTGGCGCCATTGATGACGGCGCGGCCCGTGCCGGTGTTGTCGGAACCGGCCACGGTCGTGATTTCCGTCGCGGTCGTCATGTCGCTCGTGGCGACGTCGATGCGGTCGTTGGAGGTCACGTTGGCGCCGACCTGGAAGGTCTGCGTGCCGGCGTCGGACGTGGCCAGGATGGCGCGGCCGTTGAAGGTCGTGCCGCCCAGCACGCGCTGGATTTCCTTGGCCAGTTCGCCGAATTCCTTGTCCAGCGAGTCGCGGTCGGCGCTGGTGTTGGTGGCGTTGCGCGACTGGACAGCCAGCTCACGCATGCGCTGCAGCGAGTCGCCCACCTTGGACAGCGCGCCTTCGGCCGTTTGAGCCAGGGAGATGCCGTCGTTGGCGTTGCGGATGGCGACGTTGGAGCCGCGCACCTGGGCGTTCAGGCGCTCGGAGATGGCCAGGCCGGCGGCGTCGTCCTTGGCGGAGTTGACGCGCAGACCCGAGGACAGGCGCTGCATCGACACGGACAGCGCCGACTGCGAGGTGGAGGTGTTGCGCTGCGCATTGAGCGACAGCAGATTGGTGTTGATGACCGAGGCCATGGTGCGCTTCCTTTTCAGCTAGAGACAACCCGGCAAAAGCGCCGGACGAAGACCGGGTACCCGTGGGGCGGCACCCGTGCTTCCGCAGTGGCCTGCCTTGCAGCCTGCCCTCGCGGTAACGCCCGACGCCGGTCAATCGAGAAGGCGTGTCTCGCCCTGTGAGCGATGTCACACCTTCCCGGCCTTCCAGCCGGACCACGGAACTGTTTGCAGCGCCGTTGGGATGGCTATCGGTGTGCGGCTGAAGTTTCTTTAGCCACATTTGTCAAGGTCGTGATCTATTGAATAAAAGTTGCAGAACCCGCCTGTTTGTCCGATTGGGCGGTGGCGGCAAAAGCGCGCCCCGAAAACGGCGCTTTTCATGGGATCGGCGGGCGGGGCGCTTCCTAAAGTGCGAGCCATCCCGGCCGAACCCTGCGCCGGACTGGAGCCCCCGCCATGCGAGCCCTGTCGACGTCGTCCAAGTCCAAGAACGCCCATCGTCCGCTGGCAGCGCCGGCCAACGATCCCAAGCTGCTGCTGGCCCGGGCGCGCAATGCCGCGTTCGCGGAAGCCGCCAAGGGCAACCTGGGTGGCGGGCTGGGCATGCTGTACGACGCGCTGCAGGGCGAGCCCATGAGCCACGACCTGATGTCCGACATGGCCGCGCTGCTGCTGGCCGCCGGCCGCCTGGATCACGCGGCGGCCTATGCCGAGCGCGCGCTTCAGGTGAAGTCCCAGCACGGCCCCAGCCTCTACACGCTGGCCTTCGCGCTGTCGGGCCGCGGCGAGATCGACCGCGCCATCGGCGTGCTGAACGAGTTGCAGCAGGGCGCCGGCCGCGACAGCCTGCAGGCCGAGGCGCCGGAACTGGTGCCGGTGGCGATGATCGAGCTGGAGCGACTGCGCCGCGAACGCGTCTGACACCCGCACCGCCGATTTCCCTCACGAGGCCCCGCCGGCGAAAGCTGCGGGGCCTTGTTTCATGTCCGGGCCGAGCGCCGGGCCGCTCCCAGGCCGGACCGCTGGGCGAGGGGCACACCAGACATCGCTGTAGGAATTTGCCTGACAAGGCCTTCCTGCCAGCGTGACGCCGCGCACCGACGGTGCCTGATATCGCCAGAGAAGGGCGGTCAACACAATCCGTTTCACTGATCCGCAACACCCCCCTACCTCTGAAACCGGAGCCCGCCATGAACGCAGACCAAATGCTCGCCGAGATCCGTGAAGCCAACCTGTCCTACCTGATGCTGGCCCAGAGCCTGATCCGGGCGGACCGCGAGCAGGCGCTGTACCGCCTGGGCATCAGCGAGGAGACGGCCACGCTGGTGGGCACGCTGAGCCCGGCGCAGATCCTGAAGATCGCCTCCGGCAACACCTTGCTGTGCGCCTTCCGCATGAGTGACGACCTGGTGTGGGGCCTGCTGACCAACCACAGCAAGCCGGGCGCCAACGAGTCGGTCTCCCGCCTCCACGCAAGCATCCTCATGGCCGGTCGCCACGAGCACGCCTGACCTCAGTCTGATCCGCTGCCCCATATTTCACAGATTCCGGAGCCCACCATGCGCGTCAAGAGCATCCTCACCGAAGCCAAGCAGATCGACCGTGCCGTTCAGCTGATCCACCTCGGTGCGCGCCTGCAGGTGCTGGAGTCCGAGACCGACCTGTCCTACGAGCGCCTGCTGCGCCTCTATAAGGAAGTGAGTGGCAAGTCGCCGTCCAAGGGCCAGTTGCCGTTCTCGACGGACTGGTTCATGACCTGGCAGCCCAACATCCACGCCAGCCTGTTCCTGAACATCCACGAGTACCTGAACAAGGCCGCCGAGATGGACGAGATCGACACCGTCATCAAGGCCTACCAGCTGTACCAGGAGCAGACCACGGCCCAGGGCCTGGAGGCCATGCTGTCCGTCACCCGCGCCTGGCGCCTGGTGAAGTTCGTCGACAACGGCATGCTGAC
>CAMLKW010000110.1 GCA_946480605.1 uncultured Roseateles sp.
CGACGGTCTCCTGGTGCACGGCTGCAATACCCGCCGCCTGCGCGTCCTGCGTGCGGGCGAAGCGCACGGGTTGGCCGTCCAGCAGGATCTCGCCCGCGTCGGGCGCATGCACGCCGGTCAGCGTCTTGACCAGCGTGCTCTTGCCGGCGCCGTTCTCGCCGATCAGCGCCAGTGCCTGGCCGGGAACTAGATCGAGATCGACGCCACGCAGCGCCTGCGTGGGGCCGAAGCGTTTGGTGATGCCGCGGAGCTGCAGCATCAGTACATCTTGGCGAACTTCTCGACGTTGCTCGCATTGAAGGTGAAGGGTTCGGCCATCGCGCCTTCCGCATTCGCGTCCAGCACCATCTTGCCCACGCGGCCCAGCGGCACGCTCTCGCCGGGCACGCCCTTGACCGTGCCCTTCACCAGCGCGTTCGCCGCATGCACCACCGAGTAGCCCAGGTCCACCGGGTTCCAGATCGCAAAGCTCTTCACCGCCCCGCCCTTCACATGGCCCAGCATCTCCGACGGCAGGCCCAGGCCGGTCACGAAGACCTTGCCCGTCATGCGCTCGTCCTGCACCGCGCGGGCCGCAGCGGCGATGCCCACCGTCGTCGGCGCAACGATGACCTTGAGCTTGGGATGGCTCTTCAGCAGGCCTTGCGCCTCGCGGTAGCTCTTGTCGGTCTGGTCGTCGCCGTAGACCACGCTGACCAGCTTGGCCTTGGCATAGGGCGGCGTGGCCAGCGCGGTTTTCATCGCGGCGATCCAGGCGTTCTGGTTGGTGGCCTGCGCGGTGGCGGACAGCACGGCCACCTCGCCGCCGGCGGGCGCTGCGTCCAGTACCAGCGCGGCCAGCTTGGCGCCGATCAGCGGCGTGCTGGACGGCGCCAGGTGCAGCTGCCGGCCGTCCTTGCGCACCATGGAGTCGAAGGACAGCACCTTGATGCCGCGCTGTTGCGCCTTCTTCAGTACCGGCACCAGCGCATCCGGGTCGTTGGCCGAGATGGCGATGGCCTTGACGCGCTGCGCGATCAGCGCGTTGACGATCTCAACCTGGCCCTCGACCGTGGCCTTGGCCGGGCCGGCGTAGACGATCTCCAGCCCGCCCAGCTCCTTGGCGGCCTCCTGCGCGCCCTGGCGGGCGGCGTCGAAAAAGCCGTTGCCCAGGCTCTTCACGACCAGGGCGATCTTGTCGGCGGCAAATGCCGGCTGGGTCAAGGCCAGCGCCGCGACGGCGGCGGCCAGCGTGTTGCGAATTTGGTGCTGCATGCGTCTCCAATCTGCGGCTCATCGCCGTTCGGGGCGCAGTAGGCCTCAAAAGTGCGCTGCCACCACCGCATTGCGGGGAACTACGGATCACAACGCTCATGACGGCGATTAGGATAGCGCTGTCCAACACTTCATTGCCTCATGACCCAGCCCGCGCCCCCCTCTCTCGTCGTCATGGGCGTTGCCGGCAGCGGCAAGTCCACGCTTGCAGCCATGGTGGCCAAGCGGCTGGGCCGCGTCTGGCTGGAGGGCGACCAGTTCCACGGCGAGTCCAACCGCAGCAAGATGGCCCGCGGCGAGCCGCTGACCGATGACGACCGCGCCGGCTGGCTGGCCAGCCTCGCCATCCAGCTGCAGCAGCGCCCGGGCGTGCTGCTGGCCTGCTCGGCGCTGAAGCGCGTCTACCGCGACCAGCTGCGCGCTGCGTCGCCGGGCCTGCGCTTCGCGTTCCTGGACATTGCCAAATCGGATGCCAGCGAGCGGGTCCGCACGCGGGGCGGCCACTTCTTCAGTGCCAGCCTGATGGACAGCCAGTTCGAGACGCTGGAGCCGCCGCTGGGCGAGGTCGGCGTGTTGCAGCTGGATGCGCTGCGGCCGCTGGAAGAACTTCAGGCCAGCGTCTGCGCCTGGCTGGAGCAACCCGCGCCATGAAGCAGCCTGCCCTCACCAAGCGCGAGATCGTCGGCTACGGCCTGGGCGACATGGGGTTCAACTTCTACTGGACCAACATCTCGACCTTTTTGCTGATCTTCTACACCGACGTGTTCGGCATCACCGCGGCCGCGGCGGCGACGATGCTGTTCGTCGTGAAGATCTTCAACGCCTTCACCGACCCCATGATCGGCGCCTTCGCCGACCGCACGCAGACGCGCTGGGGCAAGTTCCGCCCCTACCTGCTGTTCATGCCGCTGCCGCTGGCGGTCATCGGCGTGCTGACCTATTCCACGCCGGACCTCGGCCCCACCGGCAAGCTGGTGTGGGCCTACGTGACCTATCTGCTGCTGATGACGGTCTACACCGGCGTCAACCTGCCCTACAGCGCGCTGTCGGGCGTCATCACCGGCGACGCGCGCGAGCGCAATGCGATCAACGCGTCGCGCTTCGTCTGCGGCTTCCTGGGCGGCATGGTCGTCACGGCGGCCACGCCGCGGCTGGTGCAATGGCTGGGCGGCGACGACCCGACGAGGGGCTGGACGCTGACCATGGCGTTCTGGGGCACGGCCGCCGCAGTCATCTTCGCCATCACCTTCGTGACGACGCGCGAGCGTGTGCAGCCGGCGCAGGCCCAGCCCTCCACCGTGCGCCAGGACCTGGCCGACCTGCGCAGCAACAAGCCGTGGATCCTGCTGTTCATCCTGGCGCTGATCATCATGGTCAGCATCACGCTGCGCATGACCAGCGCGGCCTACTACTTCAAGTACGTGGTCAACCGGCCCGAGCTGCTGGCCACCTTCGTGCCCGCCTACCTGCTGGCCGCCGCCGCCGGCACGGCGCTGACGCCCTTGCTCGCACGCTTCATAGACAAGCGCCAGCTGATGATCGTGCTGATGCTGATCTCCACCGTGCTGTCGGCGGCCTTCCTGTTCGTGGACGCGAGCCAGATCTGGCTGATGTACGCGCTGCAGATCGCGTTGGGCCTGGCGCTCGGCCCCAAGTCGCCGCTGAACTTCTCGATGCTGGCCGACGCGGCGGACTTCAACGAATGGCGCAACGGCCGCCGCGCCACCGGCATGACCTTCGCCGCCAGCTCCTTCGCGCAGAAGCTGGGCACGGCGGTGGCCGTGGGCGTCATCGGCGCCCTCTTCACGGCGTTGGGCTATGTGCCCAACGCGGCGCAGTCGGCCGACTCCCAGGCCGGCATCGTCTGGTTGATGTCGGTCATCCCGGCCGCCTTCACGCTGCTGGCCGCCGTGCTGATGATCTTCTACACGCTGGACAACCCGACGATGGCGCGCATCCAGCATGACCTGGCCACGCGCAAGACCTCCTCTCAGACACCATGATCCACCACCACGACGACGGCGCCCGCTGCGAGCTGACCAGCCCCACCACGATGCCGCAAGCCGGCGGCTTCCTGTGGAACCGCCGCATGATGATCCAGGTGACCTGCCGCGGCTACGCCACTGCGCAGTTCATGCAGCCCGAACCGGCCAAGTACGCGCATGCGCCCAACCTGGAGGCCAAGACCTTCATGCAGCCGGAGCAGGCCTACTACGCCCACCACCCGGGCCGCTTCGTCTACGTGAAGGACGAGGAGACCGGCGAGCTGTTCTCGGCACCCTACGAGCCGGTGCGGGCGAAGGTCGACAGCTTCAGCTTCACCGCCGGCACGCACGACCTGGCCTGGACCGTGGAGCACCTGGGCCTGCGCGTGGAGATGCGCCTGGGCCTGCCCACCGACGACGTGGTGGAGCTGTGGGAGCTGCGCGTCACCGACCTGAGCGGTCGCCCACGGCGTGTCAGCGTCGTGCCCTACTTTCCCATCGGCTACATGTCGTGGATGAACCAGTCCGCCGAATGGCGCACGGACCTGGGCGGCATCGTGGCCAGCTGCATCACGCCTTACCAGAAGGTGGCGGACTACTTCAAGAACAAGGACCTCAAGGACAAGACCTACTTCCTCTGCGAGCGCACGCCCGACGCCTGGGAGGCGGCCCAGGCCGCATTCGAAGGTGAAGGCGGGCTGCACAACCCGAGCGCGCTGCAGGCCGAAGCCCTGGCCGGCGGCGACGCGCGCTATGAGACGCCCGCCGCCTGCGTGCAGTACCGGCTGGCACTGGCGCCGCACCAGAGCGAGTGCTACCGCTTCGCCTTCGGCCCCGCGCTGGACGATGCCGAGATCGCCACGGTGCGCGAGACCTACCTCAGCGAAGCCGGCTTCGCCCGCACCCGCGCCGCCTATGCGGCCTACATCGCCGGCGGCCGGGGCTGCCTGCGCATCACCTCGCCCGACGCGGCCTTCGACCGCTTCGTGAACCACTGGCTGCCGCGCCAGGTCTTCTATCACGGCGACGTCAACCGCCTCAGCACCGACCCGCAGACGCGCAACTACCTGCAGGACAACCTCGGCATGGCCTACATCGCGCCGAGCGTCACGCGCGGCGCGCTGCTGCACGCCTTGAGCCAGCAGGAAGCCAGCGGCGCCATGCCCGACGGCATCCTGCTCATCGAGGGCGCCGAGCTGAAGTACATCAACCAGGTGCCGCACACCGACCACTGCGTGTGGCTGCCGGTCTGCCTGCAGGCCTACCTGGACGAGACGGGCGACTTCGCGCTGCTGGACGTGGACGTGAACGGCCTGACCGTGGCCCAGCGCCTCGACGCCGCGATGGCCTGGCTGCTCCAGGACCGCGATGCGCGGGGCCTGAGCTTCATCGCCCAGGGCGACTGGTGCGACCCGATGAACATGGTGGGTTACAAGGGCCGCGGCGTGTCCGGCTGGCTGACCGTGGCCGCGGCCTATGCGATGAAGCTGTGGGCCGGCATCAGCGCCGACGCCGATCGCACTGAAGCAGCTTCACGTTGGCAGGTCGCCGCGCAGGAGCTGAACGATGCCGCCAACCGCCACCTGTGGGACGGCGACTGGTTTGCCCGCGGCATCACGGATGACGACGTCAAGTTCGGCATCGCCACCGACCCTGCGGGCCGCATCTTCCTGAATCCGCAGTCCTGGGCCATGCTCAGCGGCGCGGCCAGCGATGAGCAACGCGTGAAGATGCTCGCCGCCATCGAGGAACAGCTGGAGACGCCGCACGGCGTAGCCATGTTCAACCCGCCCTACCCCCGCATGCGTGACGACGTGGGTCGCGTGACGCAGAAGCACCCCGGCTCGGCCGAGAACGGCGCCGTCTACAACCACGCGGCGGCGTTCTACATCCACGCGCTGTACGACGCCGGCGAGAGCGACCGCGCCTGGCGCGCGCTGCGCGCGATGGTGGCCGGGCCCAACGAGGCCGACCTGCTGCAGCGCGGCCAGATGCCGGTGTTCATCCCGAACTACTACCGCGGCGCGCACAAGGAATATCCGCGTACCGCCGGCCGCTCCAGCCAGCTGTTCAACACCGGCACGGCGGCCTGGGCCTATCGCTCGGTCATCGAAGGCCTGTGCGGCCTGCGTGGGCATGCCGAAGGGCTGCTGGTGAAGCCGCAGTTGCCGTCGAGCTGGAACAGCCTCAGCGCCGAACGCGAGTTCCGCGGCGCACGTTTCAAGCTGCAGGTGCGCCGCACGGGCGTGGCCCGCGTGCTGCTGGATGGCGAGCCGCTGGCTGGCGGCCTGGTGCGCAATATCGAAGCCGGGCGCGAGTACCGGCTGGACGTCGACCTGGCCTGAGGCATTGCGTATTGGGGCCGAGCGCCGGGCCGCTCCCAAGCCGGCCCGTCTGGCGATGTACACGCGGCTCAATGCCGCGTGTATCGCCGTCCCCTCGGGGGACCAACCAGACCGCCCGCGTTCAGCGCGGCGGCCTGGGCGAGGGGCTCACGCGCTTGCCCGCTTGAGGACCTGGAAGCCCAGGTCCAGGTTCGGCGTCTCCACCGGCAGCCCGCGGATCAGCTTGATCAGCATCTGCGCCGCCTGCTCACCGATCTCGCGGCGCGGCGTGGCCACGGTGGTCAGCGACGGCAGCATCTGGTCGCTGCCCGGCAGGTTGTTGAAGCCCGCCACGGCCACGCGCTGCGGCACCGCCACGCCCAGCCGCAACGCGGCCAGCAGCGCGCCCTGGGCCAGGTCGTCGTTGCAGAAGAAGATGGCGTCGGTGTCAGGCGCTTCCTTCAGCACGCGTTCCAGCATCTGCCCGCCCAAGGCCATGGACGACGGCTCGGGCGTCTGCAGCTTGAACACCCGTTCGCCGAAGCCCGCTTGTTGCATGGCCTGCACATAGCCCTGTCCGCGCTCCAGCGTGCGCGGGTCCAGTTGGGCGGCAACGTAAGCGACGTGCTTCCGACCGGAGTCCAGCAGGTGTTGCGTGATGGCGCGCCCGGCCTCGCGCTGCGAGAAGCCCACGCTGTAGCAGCCGGGCTCGGTGTCCAGTTCCATCACGTGCACGCAGGGCACGCCGCTGGCTTCGATGAGCTTCGTGGCCGCGGCGCTGTGGTCGCGCCCGGTCACGATGAGGCCGGCCGGCCGGTGCGCCAGGAAGCTGCGCAGCACCGCCTCCTCCTCGCCCGCGTCGTAATGCGTGACACCGATCAGCGCCTGGAAGCCGCCGGCCACCAGCGTGGTCTGCGCGGCATCCAGCAGTTCGACGAACAGCGTGTTGCTTAGCTTGGGGATCAGCACCGCCACATGCGAGCTGCGGCTGGACGCCAGCGCCCGCGCGGCGGGGTCGGGCACGTAGCCCAATTCGGCGGCGGCGGCCTGCACGCGTTCCACCAGTTCGTGCCCCACGGCCCGCTCGCCGCGCAGCGCGCGCGACACGGTGATGGGGCTGACGCCTGCGGCCGCTGCCACGTCCGCCAGGGTCACCCGGCCGGTGGCCCGGGTGCGTCGGGCGGGGGCGGCGGGCGGCGGTGTGCGATGGGGCATGGCTAGAGAGTATCCCCCATACCGAGCTACCGAATAGGCGCCTAGGATAGCGCAATCCCAAAGAAGATTGGCTCAAGCCGTTTACCAATCTTCATGGGGGGACGGCGCTGTCCGCCAAATGACTTCGAGCTTGCCTCGTTTTTTTTGGAAGCATCGGGATAGCGCTATCCATTAAACAAGTTTGTTTAGGAAACAACGCCGCCTGCCGGTACCCAAGGCAGCTCCGCTGCCCATTCAGGAGACAACATGAACACTTCCCGTCACAAGAACCTGATCCACCTCGCCGCGCTGGCCGCCTGTGCCAGCCTGGCCCTGCCCGCTCAAGCGCAGACGGCCGAAGCCGCCCCGCCCGCCGGAGACAGCAGTGATGGTTCCAACGTACTGAGCACCGTCGTCGTGACGGGCTCGCGCATCTCTGCCCGCGGCTTCACGCAGCCCACGCCCACCACCCGCATGGTGGCGGCCGACCTGGAAAAGAGCGCCGAACCCAACCTCTTCAACGCCATCGCCGACCTGCCCGCGCTGCAGGGCAGCACGGGCCGCACCACCAGCACCAACAGCACCAGCTCCGGCATCCAGGGCCTCAGCTCGCTGAGCCTGCGCGGCCTGGGCCCCATCCGCACGCTGACGCTGATCGACGGCCAGCGCGTCATCGGCGCCAACGTGACCGGCGTGACCGACGTGAGCCAGTTCCCGCAACTGCTGGTCAAGCAGGTGGACGTGGTGACCGGCGGCGCGTCCGCCTCCTACGGCTCGGACGCCGTCGGCGGCGTGGTGAACTTCATCACCGACAAGCGCTTCACCGGCTTCAAGGGCCATGTGGCGGGCGGGCAGACCAACTACGGCGACGACAAGAACGGCCAGCTGCAGGCCGCCTGGGGCACGGGCTTCGCCGGTGGGCGCGGCCACCTGACCGCCAGCATCGAGTACGCCCGCGAGAAGGGCGTGCCCTCCCCCCGCTTCGGCGGCGCCGGCGCGAACGGCCGCACCTGGTTCAAGAACCCGGCCTTCCAGGTGCGCCCCATCGGCCAGACCAACGACGGCAAGCCGCAGTACACCTTCATCGAGAACGCCCAGCAGTTCCAGTATTCCAAGTACGGGCTCATCACCAGCGGCCCGCTGCAGGGCACGGCCTTCGGCCCGGGCGGCACGCCCTACCAATTCCAGTACGGCTCCAACGGCGTGCCCACCGGTACCGGCGCCGTCACCGGCTGCGTGACGCCCTTCTGCGTGGGCGGCGACCTGACCGGCACGGTGGGCGGCGGCACGACGCTGGGCATGAACATGTCCCGCCAGGTGGCCTATGTACGCGGCAGCTTCGAGCTGAACGACGACCACGAGGTCTACGCCAGCTTCAACTACGGCAAGGTGGACTCGCTGTTCACGCCCAACCCCGGCGCGGCCAAGAACGCCAACCTGACCATCCAGTGCAGCAATCCCTACCTGCCCGCGTCCATCGCGGCGGCCTGCGCGGCCAACAACATCACGAGCTTCCAGTACGGCGTGGCCAACGCGATCTTCCCCAAGGACATCGAGGTCAACCCGGTGCGCACGCAGCTGCGCGCCGTGGTGGGCGCCAACGGCAAGTTCGACGCCTTCGGCAAGGGCTGGACCTATGACGCCTACGCGGCACATGGCCAGAACACCATCGACATCAACGTCGAGAACATGACGCTGAACGCGCGCTACAACGCCGCCATCGACGCCGTGCGCGGGCCCAACAACACCATCATCTGCCGCAACGCCGCCGCGGCCGCGTCGGGCTGCAAGCCGCTGAACATCATTGGCGACAACCCCATTGCCCCCGACGCCTGGGCCTACATCGCACCGGCCGATGGCCCACGCCAGTACTCTCGCCAACGCCAGTCGGTCGCCGCCTTCAACATCAATGGCGAGCCCTTCTCGCTGTGGGCCGGCCCGGTGGCCATGGCCTTCGGTGCCGAGGCGCGCCGCGAGCAGTACTACGTCATCGGCGACCCCTACGGCAACGGCGTGTTCCCCGAAACACCCAACACACCGCAGTACCCGGCCGACCCGCTGCTGAACACCGCCATCGGCAACAACTGGTACGCCGGCAACTATCACAACGCCAAGGGCGCCTACCACGTGAAGGAAGCCTTCATCGAGTTCAACCTGCCGCTGTTCAAGTCCACGAGCCTGGGTGAAGCCAACCTCAACCTGGCCGGCCGCCAGACGGACTACAGCACCTCGGGCAACGTCAGTGCCTGGAAGGTCGGCGCCACCTGGAAGACCGCCATGGACGGCCTGCGCGTGCGCGCCGTCACGTCCCAGGACGTGCGCGCCCCCAACCTCAGCGAGCTGTTCGCCGCGCCGCTGGTCGTCAACAACACCGTCAACTACCAGGGCACGACGCTGACCGTGCAGCAACGCACCATCGGCAACGTCAACCTGCGCCCGGAAATCGCGCGCAACACGACGCTGGGCCTGGTGCTGGCGCAGCCGAAGTGGGCGCCGGGCTTCAGCGCCTCCATCGACTACTTCGACATCAAGGTTGACGACGTGATCTCTTCGCTGAACGCCCAGCAGGAGGTGGACCTGTGCGTCGCCGGCAACCAGGAAATCTGCGCGGCGATGGACCTGGTCAGCGCGACCAAGTACGTGACGCTGCAGGCCTTCAACCTGGCCTCCATGCGCAACAAGGGCTTCGACCTTGAAGGCGTCTACCGCTTCAACCTGGGCGGCGTGGGCCTGCCCGGCAGCCTGACGCTGCGCGGCCTGGCCACGCACACCAAGAGCTTCAAGACCAACTCGGGCGTCGTGGGCACCATCCCGAGCGAAGCCGCGGGCGTCAACCTCGGCAACACGCCCAAGTGGAAGGGCCAGTTCTCGCAGTCGTGGGAGACGGACACCGCGAGCTTCACGATCTCGCAGCGCTGGATCAGCGACGGCGTCTACAGCAACGAATACATCGAGTGCCAGGCCAGCTGCCCGGTCTCCACGGTGACGCGACCCACCATCCTGAACAACCAGATGAAGGGCGCGTTCTACTGGGACATCGGCGGTTCGTACAAGGTCAACAAGAACCTGAGCGTGTACTTCAAAGTCGACAACCTGACTGACGTGGATCCCGTGGCCGCGCCGCAGACGGGCACGGGCTACGGCATCAACCCGTTCCTGTATGACGTGTTGGGGCGGCAGTACCGCGTGGGCGCTCGAATGAGCTTTTAAAGCTCAACGCGGACCGAGCGCCGGGCCGCCCCAAGCCGGCCCGCGGGCGATGTGCTTGCGGGTCAACACCGCAAGCATCGCCGTCCCGTCGGGAGACCGCCCAGACCCGCCCGCGTTCAGCGGGGCGGGTCTGGGCGAGCGGCTTCAAAATCAGCCGGCCTTCATGCGGCCGACGACATCACACGCTTCGGCCAGCAGCGACGGCACGTCAATGGTCGTCGGCTGGCGCTCCTTCAGCACCTGCCGGCCACCCACCCACACGTTGCTGACGTGCTCGCGGCCGGCCACGTAGACCAGTTGCGCGGCCGGGTTGTAGACCGGCTGGCACTCGATGCTGTCCAGCGACACGGCGACCACGTCGGCCAGCTTGCCCACTTCCAGCGAGCCCAGGTCGTCGGCGCGGCCCATAGCCTTGGCGGCGCGGATGGTGGCCATCTCCAGCGCGGTGCGTGCCGACGCCACCGTCGGGTCGCCCGTGATGCCCTTGGCCAGCAGCGCGGCCGAGCGGATCTCGCCGAACATGTCCAGGCGGTTGTTGGAGGCCGCACCGTCCGTGCCCAGGATGGTGTTGACGCCGGCTGCTTCCAGCGCCTTCAGCGGCATCACGCCCGAGGCCAGCTTCAGGTTGGAGTTGGGGTTGTGCACCAGGTGCACGCCCTTCTTGGCCATCAGCTCGATCTCGGCCTCGTTGAGGTGGACCATGTGCACGGCGATCATGCGCTCGCTGAACAGGCCCAGCTTGTCCAGGCGCGTGATGGGGCGCACACCATGCGCCTTGATGCCGTCCTCAACCTCGCCCGCCGTCTCGTGGATGTGGCAGTGCATCTGGATGTCCAGCTTCTCGGCCAGGTCACGCAGCTTGATGAAGGTCTCGTCGGACACCGTGTAGGGCGCATGCGGCGCGCTGGTCCAGTCCAGCAGCGTCTCGCCCTTGTACTGCTCGTAGGCGGCCACGCCCTTGGCGATGTAGTCGTCCGGGCCCGATGCATAGCCGGTCGGGAAGTCGATGACGTTCATCGACACGGCGGCACGCACGCCCGAGTCCACGGCGGCGCGGGCCATCGCGGTCGGGAAGAAGTACATGTCGTTGATGTAGGTCGTGCCGCTGCGCAGGCCCTCGGCCGCCGCGAGCTTGGAGCCGAGGTAGGTCCAGGCCTCACTGACCCACTTCTTCTCCAGCGGCCAGATGTGGTTCTGCAGCCAGTCCATCAGCGGCACGTCGTCGGCGACGCCGCGCAGCAGCGTCATGGCCGAGTGCGCATGGGCGTTGATGAGGCCGGGGATCAGGATCTGCTCGGGCAGTTCGACGCGCTCGGCCTGCGGGTACTTCGCGATCAGGTCGGCACGCGGGCCGATGGCCTTGATGCGCTCGCCGTCGATCAACAGCGCGTGGTTCTCCAGCGTGTCTTCGCCGGCCTTCATGGTCAGCAGCCAGCGGGGCAGCAGCAGGGTCTGGGACATCTCTTGTTCTCCTTGTGAGATTCAGTTCGATTGCGCGAGCAGTTGCTCGACTTCGGCGCGGTGCGGCATCGCATCCTGCACGCCCGCTCGCGACACGGCGATGGCCGCGGCGGCCTGGGCAAAGCTCAGTGCATTCTCGATGGCCTGACCTTCGGCCAGCGCAGTGACCAGTGCCCCAACCAGCGTGTCGCCGGCACCGACGGTATCGATCGCCTTCACTGGCCGGGCCGGCACGCGGCGCGTGCCCTCGGCGTCGACCCAGCACAGGCCGTCCGCGCCCAACGACACCAACACGGCGGATGGCCCTTTGGCCCGCAGCGTCTGCGCCAGCGCCTCGGGCTCAGCCACGCCGCCGCCCAACGTCGTGACGAGTGCCTGTGCCTCCAGCTCGTTGACGACCAGCAAGTCCACCAGCGGCAGCAGAGCCTCGCAACCGGGGCGATAGGGGGCCGCGTTCAGGAGAGTCCTCACGCCGGCTGCGCGGGCACGCTCGAAGGCACGCGCCACGCTTTCCAGCGGCAACTCCTGCTGTGCAATCAGCCAGCGCAGACTCGCCAGATCCAGCGCCTCGACCTGCGCCAGCGGCAGCGCACCATTGGAGCCGGCGACGGTGACGATCTGGTTCTCTGCGTCCTCCGCGCCCACGACGATGAGCGCCACGCCGGGCACCTCGTCGGCCGGCTGCGCGATGGCGCGCGTGTCGACGCCCTCGCCCTTCAACTGCTCGACCATGGCAGCGCCGTTCTCCAGCAAGCCCACGCGGGCGGCCAGCGCCACCTTGGCGCCCAGCCGCGCCGACGCTACCGCCTGGTTGGCCCCCTTGCCGCCCAGGCAGGAGCCAAAGCGCTGGCCGCGCAGCGTCTCACCCGGCAACGGCAGCCGCGGCGCGTGCACGATCAGATCGCGGTTGACACTGCCCAGGACGAGGATCTCAGCAACGGACATCAGGTCTCCAAATGAAAAAACCCCTCGGAAGGCCGAGGGGTTCGCGTCAGGCGAGAGCGGATCAGCGCTGGCCGATGGGCTTGACGTCGCGCGGTGCGGCGCCGACGAACAGCTGGCGCGGGCGGCCGATCTTGTACTCGGGGTCGCCGATCATCTCATTGAGCTGGGCGATCCAGCCGACCGTGCGGGCCAGCGCGAAGATGGCGGTGAACAGCGGCACGGGGATGCCGATGGCGCGCTGCACGATGCCCGAGTAGAAGTCCACGTTCGGGTACAGCTTGCGGGCGACGAAGTATTCGTCTTCCAGCGCGATCTTCTCCAGCGCCATCGCCAGCTTGAACAGCGGGTCGTTCTCCAGGCCCAGCGCGTCCAGCACCTCGTGGCAGGTCTCGCGCATCAGCTTGGCGCGCGGGTCGTAGTTCTTGTAGACGCGGTGGCCGAAACCCATCAGCTTGACGCCGGAGTTCTTGTCCTTGACCTTGCTGATGAAGTCGCCGATGCGGGCCACGCCACCGTTCTTCTGGATGTCGCCCAGCATGTTCAGGCAGGCCTCGTTGGCGCCGCCGTGAGCGGGCCCCCACAGGCAGGCCACGCCGGCCGCGATGGCCGCGAACGGGTTGGTGCCCGACGAGCCGCACAGGCGCACGGTCGAGGTCGACGCGTTCTGCTCGTGGTCGGCATGCAGCGTGAAGATGCGGTCCATCGCGCGCACCAGCACCTCGTTGGGCTTGTAGTCCTCGCACGGCGTGGCGAACATCATGCGCATGAAGTTGCCGGCGTAGCTCAGGTCGTTTTGCGGATAGATGTAGGGCTGGCCGATCGTGTACTTGTAGGCCATGGACACCAGCGTGGGCATCTTGGCGATCAGGCGGATCGCCGAGATCTCGCGGTGCTCGGGGTTATTGATGTCCGTGCTGTCGTGATAGAACGAGGACATCGCACCCACCAGGCCCGTCATGACGGCCATCGGGTGGGCGTCACGGCGGAAGCCGCGCAGGAAGAACTGCATCTGCTCATTCACCATCGTGTGGTGCATGACCTTGTTCTCGAACTCGGCCTTCTGGCTCTCGTTCGGCAGCTCTCCGTACAGCAGCAGGTAGCAGGTCTCGAGGTAGTCGCAGTTCACCGCCAGCTGCTCGATGGGGTAGCCGCGGTAGAGCAGCTCACCCTTGTCGCCGTCGATGTAGGTGATGGTGGAGTTGCACGACGCCGTCGACAGGAAACCGGGGTCATACGTGAACTTGCCGGTCTGCGCGTAGAGCTTGCGGATGTCGATGACATCCGGGCCGATGCTGCCCTTGTAGAGCGGCAGGTCCATCGAGGGGCTGCCGTCGGAGAACGACAGGGTGGCTTTCACGTCGGACGGGGTCATGGTGCAGTCCTTTGAGGCTTTGAAAAACTAGAGTCAGGTGCGCAGATCGGCGAGCACGCCTCGTACCGCAGCGGTGTCGATTTCACCACTGGGTTCCTTGCGACGCAGCATCAGATCCAGAAGGTCGTTGTCGGCCAGGTCCATCAGTGCAGTCAGACCGTCAGCTTGTGACGTCGTGACGCCTTCCGGATGACGATTGAAGAAGCGCTCGATGAACAGATCGTTCTCGAGCAGGCCCCGACGGCAGCGCCAGCGCAGCTTGGAAAGCGCGCGTTCGTCGATCATCGAGGTCACTTCCGTCATGTCGTCAGACCGCGCGGCGGACCATCAATTCCTTGATCTTGCCGATGGCCTTCGTGGGATTCAGCCCCTTGGGGCAGACGTCCACGCAGTTCATGATGGTGTGGCAGCGGAACAGGCGGTACGGGTCCTCGAGGT
>CAMLKW010000111.1 GCA_946480605.1 uncultured Roseateles sp.
ACCGTCACTCGGGCTTCCCCGGCGGCATCTACGCCACGAAGTTCAAGGACATGCAAGCCAAGCACCCCGGCCGCGCGCTGGAGAAGGCCGTCAAGGGCATGCTGCCCAAGGGCCCGCTGGGTTACGCCATGGTCAAGAAGCTGAAGGTCTACGCAGGTCCCACCCACCCGCACACCGCTCAGCAGCCCAAGGCTCTCGAGATCTAAGGAACGGCCATGATCGGAAACTGGAATTACGGTACTGGCCGCCGCAAGTCGTCGGTCGCTCGCGTCTTCATCAAGAAGGGCACGGGCCAGATCATCGTCAACGGCAAGCCCATCGAGAGCTACTTTGGTCGCGGCACCTCTATCATGATCGCCAAGCAGCCCCTGCTGCTGACGAACAATGGTGAAGCCTTCGACATCAAGGTGAACGTGCACGGTGGTGGCGAATCCGGCCAAGCCGGCGCTCTGCGCCTGGGCATCACCCGCGCGCTGATCGACTACGACGCCGCCCTGAAGCCCGAACTGAGCCGCGCCGGCTTCGTCACGCGTGACGCGCGTGAAGTCGAGCGTAAGAAGGTCGGTCTGCACGGCGCCCGTCGCCGCAAGCAGTTCAGCAAGCGTTAATCGCTTCTCGACTCAGCAAAAGGCCGCTCCATGCGGCCTTTTGTTTTTGCGCCGACAATCTCCCCCATTCGTTTCTGGACCGATTCCAAGAGGAGCCCCGCCATGAGCGCCGTGCTTGACACCCCCACCGACATTCCCGTGCCCCTGGTCTTCACCGACAGCGCCGCCGACAAGGTGCGCGACCTGGTTGCCGAAGAGGGCAATCCGGACCTGAAGCTGCGCGTCTTCGTGCAGGGCGGCGGCTGCTCGGGCTTCCAGTACGGCTTCACCTTCGACGAGGCTGTCAACGATGACGACACGCAGATGCAGAAGAACGGCGTGACGCTGCTGATCGACTCGATGAGCCTGCAGTACCTGATGGGTGCAGAGATCGACTACAAGGAAGATCTGCAGGGCGCCCAGTT
Organism: uncultured Roseateles sp.; assembly: GCA_946480605.1. The sequence goes on from CAMLKW010000111.1 coordinate 1,013, forward strand.
CGTCATCAAGAACCCGAACGCCACGACCACCTGCGGTTGCGGCTCCAGCTTCTCGGTTTGAACGATCAGGCGGGGTAGAGCGCCCCGAGGATGCGGAGCCCTGCGGCTCCGGTGACGGCCGGCAGATTGCCCGGCCGTTTTTCTTTGAAGCATTGCGCCAGCCAGGCGAAGGCTGCGGCCTCGACTTGGTCGACCGGCAGCCCGTGCGCTGCGCTGCTCTGGATGGCGACGCCCGGCAGCAGGTCACCCAGGCGTTGCATCAGCCGGCCGTTGCGGGCGCCGCCGCCACAGGCGATCAATGCCGTTGTGCCGGGCATGTGGGCCTGGAGCGCATCGGCCACGCTGCGTGCGGTCAGCTCCAGCAGTGTGGCCTGCACATCAGCTGGCGCCTGGTCTGGCGTCAGGCGGGCATCCAACCATTCCAGATGGAAGAGGTCGCGGCCCGTGCTCTTGGGTGGTGGCAGCGCGAAGAAGGGCTCCGCGAGCAGCGCGGCCAGCAATCCAGGAAGAACCTGCCCCGAGGCTGCCCAGGCGCCGTTGGCGTCGAAGGCCTGGCCGCGATGACGGGCGATCCAGCCGTCCATCAGGCAGTTGGCCGGGCCGGTGTCAAAGCCGCCTGTGCGGCCGTCGGCGAACAGCAGGCTCAGGTTGGCGATGCCGCCCAGGTTCAGCGCGGCCACATTGCGGCCGGCGGCGCCGAAGAAGGCGCGGTGGAAGGCCGGCACCAGTGGCGCGCCCTGGCCGCCGGCGGCGACATCGCGGCTGCGCAGGTCGCTGATCACATCGATGCCAGACTGTTCGGCCAGCAGCGCGCCGTTCAGCAGTTGGGTCGTGTAGCCGTCCAAGCCGTCTGGGCGGTGGCGCACGGTCTGGCCGTGGGCGCCCAGCGCGCTGATTTGGTCCCGGCGCGTGCCGGTGGCTTCCAGTAGCTGGGCAGTGACGTCGGCATAGCTGCGCGCAACGCCATTCGCGGCCAGCGCAGCGCGGTGCAACTCATTGGGGCCTGGCGCGTTCAGCGCCAGCAATTCGTCGCGCAGCGCGGCAGGGAAGGGGGCGTGGACATGGCCCAGCACGGCCCGGCCGTCGAACAGCACGGCATCGACGCCGTCGAGCGAGGTGCCCGACATCAGCCCGACGTAGAGGGCCACCGGCTTACTCGGCGGCGGAGACACCGTCCATCGTTTCCGCGACGGCCAGCTGGGTCTTCACGCTGGCGACCGTCTGCAGGAACTGGGTCTTGGCGTGGCTGGGCAGCGTGATGGCCTCGGAGGCGCGGGCGATGACGCGTGGGTCCACGTGGCGGCCGCCGACTCGGAACTCGAAGTGCAGGTGCGGGCCGGTGGCCCAGCCGGTAGAGCCGACGGCGCCGACGCGCTGGCCCTGTTCGATGCGCTGGCCCTTCTTCACGTCGATCTTGCTCAGGTGGGCGTAGACGGTGGTGCGGTCGCCGCTGTGGCGGATCTGCACGACGTTGCCGAAGCCGTTCTGCCAGCCGGCCACGTCGACGACGCCATCGCCGACGGAACGCACGGCCGTGCCGGTCGGCGCGCCGTAGTCCACGCCATTGTGCTGGCGCCAGGTCTTGTGGATGGGATGGAAGCGCATCGCAAAGCCAGAGGTGATGCGCGAGAACTCCATCGGGCTGGCCAGGAAGGCGCGGCGCTTGCTCTGGCCGTCGAAGCCGTAGAAGCTGGCCTTGCCGGAGGCGCTGTCCTTGAAATAGACCGCCGAGTAGGTGCGGCCGTTGTTCGTGAACTCGCCGGCCAGCAGGCGGCCGGCGCCGCCGTCCCAGGTCACGGGCTCGCCGTCGGCGGTCAGCATTTCGTAGACGACGCTGAAACGGTCGCCCTTGCGCAATTCACGGTGGAAGTCGATGTCGCCCGAGAACATGTCGGCCATCTGCGAGGCGATGCTGTCGGGGATCTTGGCGTCGTCTGTGGCAGCGAACAGCGAGGAGCGGATGCTGCCGCTGCCCAGCGCGATCTGGGCTTGCAGCGGGGCGGTCTCGGTGCGGGCCGTGAAGCGGCTGCTGTCGCGCTCGATGCTCAGGCGCGTGAAGTGGCTGCCTTGTTGCTCTGCCTTCTCGGCCGGGAAGCGCACGACGATCTTCTGCACCTGGCCGGATGCGTCTGCCGTCACATGGACCATGCGGCCGGCGCGGCCCTGGAAGATGCGGCGGGCCAGCGGCTCGCTGCGCAGGAAGGCGGCGGCAGCGGGGTCGAAGGCGCCGGCACGGCGCAGCAGGCTGTCTGGCGTGTCGCTGGAGCGGGTGGCCTCGGAGCGGGTCAGGCCGATGCTGTGGCTGGCCAGCTGATCCAGTTGGGATTCGATGTCCACCGGGGCCAGCGTCTCGACGACAGTGCGCTTGGGCAGTTCGGCTGCGTCGGGTGCGATCGGGGCAATACCGAAGGCGGTCACGGCGAAGCAGCTCAGCGCGCCCACGACGGAGGCAGTCAGTGCGCGCGGATGCCTGGCGGCGAAGTTTTCCGCGCCTTTCAACGCGGTTTTGACTTGCTGTAGACGTCTCTCGACTGCGGTCACGCTCGGCTTCCCGGGGTTGTCGCTGGGGCAATCCCGGCCAGGCCGGTTCCACGCGAAAGGGCCGCAGCGGCGCAGCCCTTAAAATCCATCTCGGTTGTGTTGAAGCAACACCCCCGGTTCGAAGGGTGAATTCTAACGGCTTTGTCCTACCCGGCATGCCGGTTTACCCCGATGGATCAATAACTTAACAATTTCATTCGGCTTGTTGCCGAGTGGTGCCGTGCCATGTCCGACGCTGCGAAATTCCCCATCACCGATGCCGTTCTGGAGGCATTGGCCATCACGCGCCGTGGCGTGGATGAGTTGCTGCCCGAGGCGGAGTGGACCAAGAAGCTGGCCCGCTCGGCGGCCACCGGTGTGCCGCTGCGCATCAAGCTGGGGCTGGACCCGACGGCGCCCGACATCCATGTGGGCCATACGGTGGTGCTCAACAAGATGCGCCAGCTGCAGGACCTGGGGCATCAGGTCATCTTCCTGATCGGCGACTTCACGTCGCTGATCGGCGACCCGTCCGGCCGCAACGCGACGCGCCCGCCGCTGACCAAGGAGCAAATCCAGGCCAACGCCGAGACCTACTACGCCCAGGCCAGGCTGGTGCTGGACCCGGCGAAGACCGAGATCCGCTACAACTCCGAGTGGTGCGAGCCGCTGGGCGCCGTGGGCATGATCCAGCTGGCGGCCAAGTACACGGTGGCGCGCATGATGGAGCGCGACGATTTCACGAAGCGCTTCGCGGCCGGCACGCCCATCTCGGTGCATGAGTTCCTGTACCCGCTGATGCAGGGCTATGACTCGGTGGCGCTGAAGTCCGACCTGGAACTGGGCGGCACGGACCAGAAGTTCAATCTGCTGATGGGCCGCCACCTGCAGCAGGAGTACGGCCAGGAGCCGCAGTGCATCCTGACCATGCCGCTGCTGGAGGGCTTGGACGGCGTCGAGAAGATGTCCAAATCCAAGAACAACTACATCGGCATTACGGAAGCGCCGAACACGATGTTCGCCAAGATCCTGTCCATCAGCGACGTGCAGATGTGGAAGTGGTACGACCTGCTGTCGTTCAAGTCCATTGCCGAGATCGCGGCGCTGAAGGCCGAGGTCGAGGGGGGGCGCAACCCCAAGGACGCCAAGGTCGCGCTGGCCAAGGAGATCACGGCGCGCTTCCACAGCGCCGCGGCGGCGGATGCGGCGGAGCAGGACTTCATCAACCGCTCCAAGGGCGGCATCCCGGACGACATTCCCGAGTTACAGCTGAGCGGCGCGCCGCTGGGTATCGCGCAGGTGCTGAAGGCCGCGGGCCTGGTGGCCTCCACCAGCGAAGGCTTGCGGATGATCGAGCAGGGCGGCGTGCGCCGTTCGGGCGAGGTGCTGTCGGACAAGGGCCTCAAGCTCGATGCCGGCGAGCACGTGCTGCAGGTGGGCAAGCGCAAGTTCGCGCGGATCGTGCTGAGCTGAAACGACAAGGGGGGCCGCGGCCCCCCCCTTTTTTTGCTTCATGGCCTGACCGGCCGTGGATAGCTGCCCGGCTTCACGGTCGTCACCGGCTCCTCCGAAATCTTCTTCTTCAGGGCCGCAATCGCCGCGTCCAGCTGCGCGTCCTGCCCCAGGAACGTCGCACGCGGCAGGTTGTCGACATCGACGTCTGGTTTCACGCCCACGCCTTCGATGATGAAGCGGCCGTCCGTGCCCATCTGGCCGAACTCGGCGGCGCGCATGATGCCGTTGTCGATGAGCCGGTTGCCATCGGACAGCCACACGCCCGCGCCGGAGCTCTGCCGGCCGATGACAGGGCCCAGCTTCAGCCGCTTGAAGCCCTCGGCAAAGGTCTCGCCGTCGGAGTAGGTGTCCTCGTTCATCAGCACGACGGTGTGGCCGCGCCAGGCGTTCTGCATGTTGGAGTAAGGCGCGGCGCCGGCCGGCGAGCGCGGCTGCCAGAAGGCCCAGGCGCGGCGCAGCAGCTTCTCCAGGATCCAGCTGTCGATGTTGCCGCCATTGTTGTAGCGCACGTCGATGATGAGGCCGTCGCGGTCGCCGGCGGCGTAGAACTCGCGCACGAAGTCGGCGATGTCGTTGGCGCCCATCGCGCGCAGGTGCACGTAGCCGATGCGGCCCTGGCCTGCCTGCTCCACCGCGCGGGCGCGGCCGACGCGCCAGTCGTTGTAGCGCAGCTGGTTCTCGCGCAGCTGCGCCACCGGCGTGACGATGCGCTGCACCGCCTTGCCGCCGGCCTGCTTCACGTCCAACAGCACCTGCCGCCCCGCCTGGCCGCGCAGCAGCTCCAGCAGGTGCGGCGCCTCGGCCGTCGGGCGGCCGTTGACGGCCGTGATGACGTCGCCCGCCTTCAGCGAGAGGCCCGGCGCGGCCAGCGGTGGCGCCTCGGACGGCAGCTCGGCGTCGAACGTGTAGATGGCATCGATGCGCCAGCCGTCCGCCACCTTGGAGAAGCGTCCGCCCAGCCCGGCCAGGCCCGGCACCTCACCGGCGTCGCGCGTGTCGCCGGGACCAACCTGGCTGTGCAGCGCACCTAGCTCGGCCACCATCTGCGCCATCAGCTCGGCCAGCTCGAAGCGGTCGGTCACGCGGTCCACCAGCGGCTCGTACTTGGCCCGCACGGCGGTCCAGTCCACGCCGTGCATGTCCTTGTCGTAAAAGTGGTCGCGGTGCATGCGCCAGGCGTCGGCAAACATCTGCCGCCATTCGGCGCGTGGCTGCGTGGCGATCTGCCAGTCGCTCCAGCGCACCTGCATCTTGGCGAGGTCGGCCGGCAGCTTGGGCGCGGCCTCGACGATGAGCACCTCGGGCGCGCCCTGGCCCTGGTTGCGCACCAGCATCAGCTTCTTGCCGTCGGCGCTCAGCTCGTAGCCGCGCACGTCGCTGGCCAGCGTCTCGGGCGGCCCGCCCTGGTTGTCGATGGCGATGGACTTCAGCTGGGCCTTGCGGTCCAGGTCCTGGTCCAGGAACCACAGCCGCTTGCCGTCCGCGCGCAACGCGCGGTGGCTGCCGGCCGGCACCGGCAGCTCGTGCAGCCGCTCGGCCAGGCCTTCGAAGACGATGGCTGGCTTGCCCTTCTTCTCGTCCTTCTTGTCTTCGGGTTTCCTGTCGTCCTTCTTGTCGGCCCTGCGCTCTTCGGCACGCTGCTCGTCGTCCTTCTTGTCGGCGGGCGATTCCAGTTCGTCCTTGGGGGCGAACGGCGAGCGCAGGCCCGGCTGCAGCGCCAGTGCGTACAGCTTGGTGCGCAAGCCGAAGAACGGGCCGGTGTTGCGGTCGCCCCAGGGGCTGGGATTGCCGGTGACGGCAAAATTGCGCGCCGATGCGAAGTACAGCCACTGGCCGTCGGGACTGAAGGCGGCGCCGGCGACGTCGAAGCGGTCGCTGGTCAGCGTGTGCGTGCGGCCTTCGGCAATCTGGTGCAACTGCAGCTGGCTGCGGTCGCCATGGCGCAGCTGCACGGTCCAGGCCAGCACCCGGCCATCGGCGCTCCACCCCTGCAGCGTGGGCGCGTCGGCGTAGGTGCCGCGGGCGATCTCGCGGGTGGCCTGGGTCTTCAGGTCGGTCAGCCAGACATGGCCTTCCTTGTCGGTGTGGGCCAGCCAGCGGCCGTCGGGCGAGGGCGACAGGTCGCGGCGCTGTGTCGTGGCGCCGCGCGTGAGCTGCTCGGGCTTGCCGGTGCCGTTGGCCGCAAAACGCCAGATCTCGGTCTCGCCGCTGAAGTCGCAGGTGGCGAACACGCTCTTGCTGTCAGCGCTGAACTCGCCCTTGCGGCAGCGGCCGTCGGCCGGCTGCGGCAGCTCGGCACGGCGCAACTGCTGAACGCCCTGCGTGGCCAGGTGGCCGCGCGCGGCCAGCAGCACGCGCTCGCCGTTGGGCGCGAAGGATGTGTCGGTCAGGTAGTCCTGCGGCTTCTTGACCCAGCGCTCGCGGGTCTGGTCGAAATCGCCGCCCAGCGCGACGTTGAGCTTCTGCGGTGCGCCGGTCTGGGTGAGGTCGCTTGTGTAGAGGTCGGCCCCCAGCGCATAGACCACGCGGCTGCCATCGACGCCGGCATGGCGGATGTCCCAGCCCTTGTGCTGCGTGTGCTGGCGCAGGTCGCCGCCGCGGGCATCCACGCTCCAGAGGTTGACGGTGCCGTCGCGGTCCGACAGGAAGGCGACGCGGTCCTGGCCGCCCGCGCGGTAGGGCATGGGGCGCCTGTCGTTGTTGCCCTCGGCCAGCAGCGGCTTCGCCTCGGCATTGCCGCTCAGGTCGAGCGACCACAGCCGCGAGATGGCGCCGCCGCGGTATTGCCGCGCGTTGTCGCCGCGCAGGCCGCTGCGCGTGAAGTACAGCGTCTTGCCGTCGGCGCTCAGCGCGCCGTCGCTGGCCTGGCCCACGGGCAACTGGCGGCGCTGGCCGTTCTTCACGTCCAGCGCAAACAGCTGCGCGCCGGGGCGGGCATCCAGGCTGGTGTAGATGACCTCGCCGGCCGCGCTGAAGCCCCACACGCGCATGCCGCCGCCTTCCCAGGTCAACCGCCTGGGCGGGCCGCCGGCGGTGGGCATGAGGTAGATCTCGGTGCCGCCGTCGTATTGCCCGGTGAAGGCCAGCCAGCGGCCGTCGGGCGACACGGCGGGCTGGCTTTCCTGGCCCGGGTGCGTGGTCAGCCGCTGGGCGTCGCCGCCCTGGGTGCTGGAGCGCCAGAGGTCGCCCTCGGCGACGAAATAGACCTGCCCGTTCTGCAGGGCGGGTTGGCGGTAGAAGCCGTTGGTGCCGGACCAGGCGCTGGTGGCGCTGGCCGCGCACAGGGCCGCGGTGAGGGCGGCGAGTGGCAGGCGGGGCATGGGGTCTCCTTGAGGAGGACGGATTGTGGTGTCGTTGCCGGCGTTGGCGATTGGTCACACCCGCTGCACCATGCCAAGGCGCCGCAGGTCCGCATCGGTGCCATCGCGCGGCATGCCGGTGCGGCTGCGGCTCGCACGCCACAGTGCCTCCCCCGAGGTCGTGGGGGGAGGGCGGGTTGCCGGCGTTGACCATTTCTGACGGGTTAGTGAAAGTCGCGCCGTCTGTCTTCAACACCTGCCCCGGAGATCCTGCGCATGTTCCTCAAGCCTCTGCTCGCATCCGTCGCCCTGCTGTCGGCCGTGTCCGCCGCCCAGGCCACCGTGTCGGTGACGAGCGCCTCGTCCACCTACAGCCAGGACTTCGATTCGCTGGCCAGCACCGGCACCACCAATGCGTGGAGCAACGATGTCACGCTGACGGGCTGGAGCCTGTTCGCCGTGCCCGCCATCAGCAGCTACAGCACCGGCACTGGCTCCAACGGCAACACCGCCGGCTTCTTCAGCTTCGGCTCGGCCGGCAGCTCGGAGCGTGCCCTGGGCGCGGTGCTCACCAACGCGTTCTCGGGCGCGGTCAACTCGGGCACGGTATCCACCGCGCTGGCGCTGACCAACAACACCGGTGGTGTGCTGAACAGTTTCACGGTCCGCTACGACGGCGAGCAGTGGCGCAACAACGGCAGCGCCGACGCCCACACGCTGGTGCTGCAATACGCCTTCGGCGCCAACTTCGCGGACATCGCCAGTTCGAGCTGGATATCCGCCGGCAACGCGTTCAACTTCACGTCGCCGCTGACGGGCGCGTCCGCTGCGGTGGATGGCAACGCCGCCGGCAAGATTGCTGACCTGGGCGGCACCGTGACCACGGACTGGTCCGCGGGCAGCACGCTGTGGCTGCGCTGGGCCGACGTGAACAACACCGGCAACGACCACGTGCTGGCCATCGACAACGTCCGCTTCAGCGTCACCGCGGCCCCGGTGCCTGAACCCAGCACCTACGCCCTGCTGCTGGCCGGCCTGGGCGCCGTGGGCTTCATCGCGCGCCGCCGCCGCGGCTGAGGCTTCGACGCACTCGATCAGGCGGCCCCACGGGGCCGTTTTTCATGCCGCCGCGATGCCCATCGCGACCTGCCCGGCCGGCACATGCGCGGCGGCGCTCTCGACATGACCCACCTGGTCGTCGAAGAAGAAGTCCGGCTCGAACTCGCGCAGGAACTCGCCCTTGGCCAGTCCGCCCAGGAACATGGCCTCGTCCACCTCGATCTGCCAGTCCATCAGCGTGCGAATGGCGCGCTCATGGGCCGGCGCGCTGCGCGCGGTGACCAGCGCCGTGCGCACCTTCATGCCACCGCCCGGCGACTGTTGCAGCCGCTGCAGCGCCGCCAGCACCGGCTTGAACGGGCCGGCCGGCAGCGGCAGGTGGGCGCGGGTGCTTTCGTGCTCGCGGAAGGCGGCCAGGCCGTCGCGCTGGAAGACCTGCTCGGCCTCGTCCGAGAACAGCACCGCGTCGCCGTCGAAGGCGATGCGCAGCTCCCGCGGATGCGCGGCCGACGCGCGGGCGGCGTCGGGCAGCACGCGCGCGGCGGCCACGCCGGCCGCCAGGGCCTGGCGCACGTCCGCCTCGTTGGCCGACAGGAACAGCTGCGCCGACAGCGGCTTCAGGTAGCGCCACGGCGACGCGCCGCGCGTGAACACGCCGCGCTCGATGGGCAGGCCGTAGTGCCGCGCGGAGCGGAACACGCGCAGGCCGGAGATGGGGTCGTTGCGCGACAGAACCACCACTTCCACCTGTGGTGGCCCGCCGGCATTGAAGGCCAGCAGCTTCTGCACCAGCGAGAAGGCCACGCCCGGCGGCGCGGGCTCGTCCAGGCGGCGCTGCTGCAAGGCCATGTAGGCATGGTCGTCGCTGGCCTCGAAGACCTGGTTCTCGGCCTCGAAGTCGAAAAGGGCGCGCGACGAGATCGCGACGACGAGTTGTCCTGAGAGCGTGGCGGGCATGCCGGCATTCTGACGGCTGGCCCGCGCGCCCTGGCCCGCCGGGTGGGGGGCGACTTTCGTGAAGCACTTCGCGGCGCCTAGGGTTTTCCATGGGGAGGCACTGTCGTGAAGCTTCCCGGGGCCGGAACATGGGGGGCTTTGCAACAAGGCCCGTCCCGGCAGCGGCGGCGGGCTTCAGGGAGTGCCGTCATGTCCTCGACCTCGTTTGCCCGCCAGGGTTCCATCGGCCGCCGCCTGACGCTGGTGCTGGCCGGCATCCTGGGCCTGTCGCTGTTCAGCAGCGCCGTCGCCGTCTGGCAGTTGCGCAGCGTGGGCGCCGAGATGGAGGACATGCTGGAGAGCAGCCTGAAGGTCGAGCGCGCCGCGTCCGACTGGATGCGCAACACCAGCTCCGGCGTGCAGCGCGCCGCTGCCATCGCCAAGAGCACCGACCCTTCGCTGATCGAGTACTTCGCGCCGGCCACGGCGGCGGCCATCAAGGAGACCAACGAGCTGCAGAAGCAGATCGAGGCGTCGCTGGACACGCCGGCCGAGCGTGAGCTTTTCGCCCGCATCGGCGAACTGCGCAAGGCCTACCTGGCGTCGCGCGAGGAGGTCAGCAAGGCCAAGAAGGACGGCGACGCGGACGGCGCCGCCAGGCTGTTCGCCGACAAGTTCGAGCCGGCGTCCAAGAGCTATCTGGACGCCGTGGCCGAGCTGACCAAGGGCCAGCGCGCGGCGCTGGACCTCTCGGCCGCCAAGGTCGAGGCGCTGCGCTCGCGCACGGTCTGGCTGCTGGTCGGCTGCACGGGCCTGGCGCTGGCCGTCGGGGCGGTGCTGAGCGTGCTGCTGGCGCGCAGCATCACGGTGCCGCTGCGCGAGGCCGAGCGCTCGGCCCGCGCCATCGCCGACATGGACCTGACCGGCGAGCCGCAGCGCCACTACCGCAGCGACGAGACCGGCCAGCTGCTGCGCGCCATCGACGCGATGCGCGAGGCGCTGCGCCGCGCGCTGCTGGACGTGCGCAGCGTGGTGGACAACATCTCCACCGCCAGCACGCAGATCGCCACCGGCAACATGGACCTCAGCGCGCGTACCGAGCAGACCGCCTCCAACCTGGAGGAAACCGCCAGCGCGATGGAGGAGCTGACCAGCACCGTGCGCCACAGCGCCGACTCCGCGGCCCAGGCCAACCAGCTCACCAATTCGGCCGCCCAGGTGGCGCGGCGTGGTGGGGATGTGGTGGCCCAGGTGGTCGGCACCATGACCGAGATCCAGGCGTCCAGCCAGAAGATCGGCGACATCATCGGCACCATCGACGGCATTGCCTTCCAGACCAACATCCTGGCGCTGAATGCGGCCGTCGAGGCGGCTCGTGCCGGCGAGCAGGGGCGCGGTTTCGCGGTGGTGGCCGGCGAGGTGCGCACGCTGGCCCAGCGCAGCGCCGAGGCGGCGCGCGAGATCAAGGCACTGATCGGTGCCAGCGTGGACAAGGTCGAGACCGGCACCCGTCTCGTCAGCGACGCCGGCAGCACGATGAACGAAATCGTCGACAGCGTGCAGCGCGTGACCGACATCGTCGGCGAGATCAGCACGGCGTCCCGGGAGCAGAGTCAGGGCATAGGCCAGATCAACACGGCCGTGGCCGACCTCGACAAGATGACGCAGCAGAACGCGGCGCTGGTGGAGGAGTCCACCGCCGCGGCCGAGAGCCTGAAGGACCAGGCCGCCCGGCTCAGCGACGTCGTCGCCACCTTCCGGCTGCGCTGAGTCCGCAACGTGTAGTGCCTTCCTCGGCAGCTGCCATGGATCTGGCTTTGCCAGTCCATCGGCAGCGCCCCCTTGAGGGGGCCGCAGCTCCGCTGCGGTAGGGGGTGGTCTATTTCACCCAGGTGTTCAGCTGGATGATCGGCAGCAGCACGGCCAGCACGATGAGCAGCACCACCGCGCCCATCGCGACGATGAGCAGGGGCTCCAGCAGCGTGGCGGCGGCCATGGAGCGGCGTTGCACCTCGGTGCTCAGCTGGCGCGCCGCGCGGCCCAGCATCTCGGGCAGTTCGCCGGTCTGCTCGCCCAGGCGGGCGAACATCGCCAGGATGCCCGGGAAACGCTTCTTGCCGGCCAGCGCCGAGCCCAGCGGCGCGCCTTCGCGCACCTGTACCAGTGCGTCCAGCGCGTCGGCCTGCATGGCGCGGTTGGACAAGGTCTCGGCCGCGGCCTGCAAGGCCTTCAGGATGGGCACGCCGGCGCCGGCCAGCATGGCCAGCGTGCCGGCGAAGCGCGCCGCGTTGTAGCCGCGTGCGAGCCGCCCGATCAGCGGCACGCCCAGCATGCCGGCGTCGAAGCGCAGCCGGAACGCCTGGGCCTTCAGTGACTGGCGCAGCACGACCGCGCCCGCGACCAGGCCGCCCAGCATGGCCCAGCCCCAGCTGCGCACGAAGTCGCTGATGGCCAGCATTCCGACCGTCAGCGCGGGCAGCGCGCGCTTGGAGCTGGTGAACACCGTCGCGATCTGCGGCACCACGTAGGTCACCAGGAAGATGACGATGAACACCGAGATCAGCGACACGATGGCCGGGTAGGCCATGGCGCCCACCAGCTTGGCCTTCAGGTCCTGGCGCTCCTCCAGGTCGTCGGCCAGCTTCTCCAGCACCTGGCCCAGCGCGCCGCTCTGCTCGCCAGCGGCCACCACGGCGCGGTAGACCTCGTCGAACTCGCGCGGCGCCGTCGCCAGCGCGCGGGCGAAGGCCGAGCCGGCGTTGACCTCGGCTTTCAGCTGGCTGATCAGCTCGCGCTGCTTCTCGTCCTCGCTTTCGTCGGCCAGCGCGGTCAGCGCCCGCTCGATGGGCAGGCCCGAGCCGACCAGGCCGGCCAGCTGTCGTGTCCAGACGGCCAGCGCGGTCGCACTGAAGACGCGGCGCGTGAAGCGGCTGCCTTCCTGCGCGCCGTGCTGCTGCACCTGCTCGATGGACAGCGGCGTCAGGCCCAGCGCGCGCACGGCGGCGCGCGCGGCGCGCGGGTTGTCGGCCTCGATCAGGCCGCCGCTCTGGCGGCCGGAGTCGGCGAGGGCTTCGTATTTGTAGGCAGGCACGGCGGGGCTACTCGCGCGTCACGCGCAAAACCTCTTCGAGCGACGTGATGCCCGACTCGATGAGCCGGTCGCCGTCCTCGCGCATGGACCTCAGGCCGTTCGCCTCGGCGGCGGCCTGCAGCTGGCTTTCGGGCGCGCGGTTGTGGATGAGGCTGCGCACCGCGTCGTCGGCCACCATCAGCTCATAGACGCCGGTGCGGCCCTTGTAGCCCGTGTGGCCGCAGTTCTCGCAGCCCACCGGGTGCCAGCGGCCGTGGTCGTCCTGGCGCTTGCAGACCGGGCACAGCCGGCGCACCAGGCGCTGCGCCAGCACGCCCAGCAGCGATGACGACAGCAGGAAGGGCTCCACGCCCATGTCGGTCAGTCGCGTGACGGCGCTGGGTGCGTCGTTGGTGTGCAGCGTCGCCAGCACCAGGTGGCCGGTCAGCGAGGCCTGGATGGCGATCTGCGCGGTCTCGAA
>CAMLKW010000112.1 GCA_946480605.1 uncultured Roseateles sp.
GACTGCCCCAAGGCCAGCATGTACATCTGGGCCCGCATCCCCGAGCCCTACCGCGAACTGGGCTCGCTGGAGTTCGCGCGCCAGCTGCTGGAGAAGGCCAAGGTCTGCGTGTCGCCCGGCATAGGCTTCGGCGACCATGGCGACGGCCATGTGCGCTTCGCGCTGATCGAGAACGAGGCGCGCATCCGCCAGGCGGTGCGCGGCATCAAGGCGATGTTCAAGGCGGACGGGGTGCTGAAGACCTGAGCCTTCAGCGCGTGGGCGACGCGATGCCGTGGCTGCGCCACAGCTCCAGCCCGCCCACGGCCAGCACATGGTCTTCCCAGCCGTCCAGGCCCGAGACGACCAGCATGCCCACGCGCCCCTTGCCGCGGAGCACCAGCGGCACGGCGCCGCCCTCGGCGCGGAACAGCTCCGGGTCCAGCCCGGTCTCCTTGCCGAAGTCGGCCCCGCGTTCGAGGAACTGCTGCCGCACCATCCACGAGCTGTGGCCGAAACGGCGGGCCACGTTTTTCTTCTTGTTGACCCAGTCGGCATTGCCGGCGCCCGTACCATCCATGAAGTAGACGAACAGCGGGTGGGTTTCCGTCTCGATGTGGATGGCGATGGGCCGGCCCGGAAACCAGTCCAGCGCCAGCGCCACGATGGCCTGGCCGATGGCCATCGCATCCGCCGCGTTCAGCCGGTCGAACACCAGCGAATCTTCCTGGGCCGCGCAGTCGGCAACGGTGGCGGGCGCTTTCGGGATCCTGTCCATGGGGCTTCTCGGGTGGGTTCGATGCCGGATCGTAGGACCGTACTTTCCTGAAACCTGATGAATCCGATGCCCCACACACCGCTCCCTAAGGCCTGCATGCTGGACCTGGACGGCACCCTGGTCGACACGCTGGGCGACTTTGTCGCCGTGCTGGGCCTGACGCTGGCCGACCTGGGCCTGCCGGCCGTCAGCCGCGATTTCGTCGAGCACACGATTGGCCGTGGCGGCGAGCACCTGGTGCGCATGACGCTGGCCGAGGCAGGCGGCGAACCGGCGCTGTTCGACCACGCCTGGGCGCTGTACCAGCGCCACTACGCCGCCGTGAACGGCGAGCATGCGGCCGTGTACCCCGGTGTCGTCGAAGGGTTGGAGCTGCTGCGCTCGCAGGGCCTTCCGCTGGCGGTGCTGACCAACAAGCCCGCCGCGCCGGCTGCCGAGCTGCTGAAGCGCAAGGGGCTGGACGGCTATTTCGCCCAGGTGTTCGGCGGCGACAGCTTCCCGAAGAAGAAGCCCGACCCGCTGCCGCTGATCAAGACCTGCGAGGCGCTGGGCACGCCGCCGTCAGCGACCTGGATGGTGGGCGACTCGCGCAACGACGCCGAGGCGGCGCGAGCGGCCGGCTGCCCGCTGGTGCTGGTGACCTACGGCTACAACCACGGCGAGGACATCCGCGCCGTGGCGGCGCTGCAGCATGTGCAACGCCTGGACGAGATCAGCGGCGGCGTTCTTTCTTGATGCCCAAGAGCGCGTCCTTCAGCGAATCGTCGGCCGGCTTGTCGCCCAGCCAGATGCGCAGCAGCGACGTGAAGAACTCGGGCTCCTTGATCGGCTCGTTCATGGGCTTGCCGTTCAGCAGCACGGTGGAGCCCACGCCGGGCACGTAGTCCACCGAGAAGCTGTCGCCGCTGTTGAGCTGCTTGCGGCTGGCGAACATCTCGCTGAGCTTGAGCACGCCGTTGATGGACTTGACGAACTCGTCGCGCGGCGAGTTGGCCTCCATGCCCTTGGTGAACAGCTTGCCCAGCTCGTTGCCGTCTATGTCGCGCAGCATGTGGATGCTGATGCGCTTGGGGCCGGGCGCGGCGTAGACCTCGGCCGGCGTGGCGGCCTTGGCGGTCAGGTACAGGCCGGCCGTGTAGACCTTGACGACGAACTTGTAGCGCGTGCCCGCGCCATTGAGCTGCAGCTTCTGGCCCGCCAGGTCCAGCGCCGACTCGTACTTGACGTTGCTCACCTCGACCACCTGGGCCCAGGCGCCCCCGCTCAGGCTGCCCACGACCAGGCAGGCCGCGACGATGAATGCGCGCATATCTCGCTCCGTTGTTCTGCCGCGATGGCGGCGTCTCCGTGAGCCGAAGTATGGCGCGGCCCGTGTGAATACCCGCTGATACACTGGACCGACCATGTTCATCACGCGCAAGCACATCACGGGGTCGAGCGACCGGGGAGCCTGGCCCTGGCGTCCCTGGGCCACCGCCGTTTGATGCCGCTTGGCGCGCCCTGACGCGCTTTTCATCGCGTTGCCCGTTCTCCACCGGGCTGCACGCCAAGCCCTGAAGCTGTCTTTTCAAGGTTTGACGTCGTGATCACTGAAATCGAATTCCAGAGCCTCGCCGCCGAGGGCTACAACCGCATCCCGCTCATCAGCGAAGCCTTTGCGGACCTCGAAACCCCGCTGTCCCTGTACCTCAAGCTGTGCTCCGGCTCCGGCCACGGGCGCAACAGCTTCCTGCTGGAGTCCGTCGTCGGCGGCGAGCGCTTCGGGCGCTACTCCTTCATCGGCCTGCCGGCGCGCACGCTGATCCGCGCCACCGGCACGCACTGCGAGGTGCTGACCGACGGCCAGATCGTCGAGACGGCTGATGCCAACCCGCTGGACTTCATCGCGGCCTACCAGGACCGCATCAAGCCCAAGATCCCCGCCGGCCTGCCGCGCTTCTGCGGCGGCCTGGCCGGCTACTTCGGCTACGAGGCCGTGCGCGCCATCGAGAAGAAGCTGGACCGCGCGCACCAGGGCGAAGGCCTGGGCACGCCGGACATCGTGCTACTGCTGTCCGAGGAGATCGCCGTCATCGACAACCTGTCGGGGCGGCTCTACCTCATCGTCTGGGCCGACCCGCGCCAGCCCGAGGCCTATTTCCGTGCCAAGAAACGCCTGTCGGCGCTGCGCGACAAGCTGACCTACTCGGTCAGCGTGCCGCGCGTGCAGCGCAGCGAATCGCACCCGGTCACGCGCGGCTTCGCCAAGGCCGACTACCTGGTCGCCGTGCAGAAGGCCAAGGACTACATCGCCGCCGGCGACCTGATGCAGGTACAGGTGGGCCAGCGCATCTCCAAGCCCTACAAGGCCGAGCCCATCGCGCTGTACCGCGCGCTGCGGGCGCTGAACCCGAGCCCCTACATGTACTTCTACGACCTGGGCGACTTCCAGATCGTCGGCGCCAGCCCGGAGATCCTGGTGCGTGAAGAACATGCCAGCGACGGTTCGCGCAAGGTCACGATCCGGCCTCTCGCCGGCACCCGCCCGCGCGGGGCGACGACGGAGCGAGATCTGGAACTGGAAGCCGAGCTGCAGGCCGATCCCAAGGAACGCGCCGAGCATCTGATGCTGATCGACCTGGCGCGCAACGACATCGGCCGCATCGCGCGCACCGGCAGCGTCAAGGTCACGCAGGCCTTCGTCGTCGAGCGCTACTCGCACGTGATGCACATCGTGTCCAACGTCGAAGGCGTGCTGCGGCCCGAGGTGGGCCAGCTGGACGTGCTGAAGGCCACCTTCCCGGCCGGCACGCTGACCGGTGCGCCCAAGGTGCGCGCGATGGAGCTCATCGACGAGCTGGAGCCCGTGCAGCGCGGCATCTACGGCGGAGCCTGCGGCTACTTGAGCTTTGCCGGCGACATGGACCTGGCGATTGCGATCCGCACCGGCATCATCAAGAACGGCACGCTGTATGTGCAGGCCGCTGCGGGGGTTGTCGCGGATTCAGTGCCCGAACTTGAGTGGCAAGAGACCGAAGCCAAAGCCAGAGCGCTGCTGCGCGCCGCCGAACTCGTCGAGGAGGGCTTCTAAATGCTGCTGATGATCGACAACTACGACAGCTTCACGTTCAACATCGTCCAATACTTCGGTGAACTGGGCGCCGACGTGAAGGTGGTGCGCAATGACGAGATCACGGTCGCTGAAATGGCTGCTCTGGATCCCGACCACATCGTGTTCTCGCCCGGCCCCTGCACGCCCAACGAGGCGGGTGTGTGCGTGGAAGCCATCCAGCACTTCATCGGCAAGAAGCCGCTGCTGGGCGTGTGTCTGGGCCACCAGGCCATGGGCCAGGCGCTGGGCGGAAGGATCATCCGCGCGAAGACGCAGATGCACGGCAAGGCCAGCACCATCACGACGGACCAGCGCGGTGTCTACACCGGCCTGCCCAAGGACTTCTCGGTGATCCGCTACCACTCGCTGGTCATCGAGGAAGCGACCTGCCCGGCGGTGCTGGAGATCACGTCGCGCAGCGATGACGGCGAGATCATGGGCGTGCGCCACCGCGAGCTGGCCGGCACGGCCACACCTCTGGAGGGCGTGCAGTTCCACCCCGAGTCCATCCTCAGCGAGCATGGCCACGCGATGCTGCGCAACTTCCTGGAGCTGCGGCCATGAGCGCCGCGCCGGGCCGCCCCAAGCAAGCTCACACCCCCGCGGGGGGACAGGCCGCAGGCCGAAGGGGGCACCAGTGACCGACTACGCCCCGTCTTCCGGCGGTGGCGGCCCGGCCACCGTTGTAGATCTCCGCAGCGACACCGTCACCAAGCCGACCGCTGCGATGCTTGAAGCGATCGCCGCCGCCAAGATCGGCGACGACGTCTTCGGCGACGACCCCACCGTCAACGCGCTGCAGGAGCGCGTCGCCGCGCTGCTGGGCAAGGAAGCCGCGCTGTTCATGGCCAGCGGCACGCAGAGCAACCTCTGCGGCCTGCTGGCGCACTGCGGCCGGGGCGACGAATACATCGTCGGCCAGCTGGCCCACACCTACCGCTACGAAGGTGGTGGTGCGGCGGTGCTGGGCGGCATCCAGCCCCAGCCCCTGCCCAACCAGCCCGACGGCACGCTGAAGCCGCAGGACATCGAGGCCGCCATCAAGCCCGACGACCCGCATTTCGCGCGCACGCGTCTGCTGGCGCTGGAGAACACCTGGAGCGGCAACGTGCTGCCGGCCAGCTATGTGACTGACGCTTGCGAGCTGGCGCATTCGCGCGGCCTGGCCACACACCTGGACGGCGCGCGGCTGTTCAACGCCGCGGTCGCGACGGGCCGCACGGTGGCCGAGCTGGCGCGGCATTTCGACTCGGTGTCCATCTGCTTCAGCAAGGGGCTGGGCGCACCCATAGGCTCCATGCTGGTGGGCTCCAAGGACCTGATCGCCCGCGCCCACCGCGTGCGCAAGATGGTGGGCGGTGGCATGCGCCAGGTGGGCCTGCTGGCCGCCGCGGCCGACCATGCGCTGACGCACCACGTCGAGCGGCTGGCCGATGACCATGCGCTGGCCAAGCGCCTGGCCCACGGTCTCGCGGCGCTGCCGGGTGTCACCGTCACGCCACCGCAGACGAATATCGTCTTCGCCCAGGTCAGCGACGGCCGCACGCCGGCGCTGCTGGAACACCTGAAATCGCGCGGCGTGCTGGCCACCGGCCTCATCGGCCTGCGCTTCGTGACCCATCTCGATGTCGATGCCGCCGGCGTCGACCACGCCATTGCCTCTGCGGCAGAGTTCTTGAAGGCCTGACATGCCCATCACCGACACCGAAGCCCTGACCCGCGTCATCGAGCACCGCGAGATCTTCCACGACGAGATGCTGACGCTGATGCGCCGCATCATGGCCGGCGAGATGTCGCCCGTCATCGCCGCGGCGCTGCTGACCGGCCTGCGCGTGAAGAAGGAAACCATCGGCGAGATCACCGCCGCCGCGCAGGTGATGCGCGAGTTCAGCACCAAGGTGCACGTCAAGGACGCGACCCACATGGTGGACATCGTGGGCACGGGCGGCGACGGTGCCAACACCTTCAACATCTCCACCTGCTCGATGTTCGTGGCCGCCGCCGCAGGCGCCAAGGTCAGCAAACATGGCGGGCGCGGCGTGTCGAGCAAAAGCGGCAGCGCCGATGTGATGGAAGCCCTGGGCATCCACATCAACCTCAAGCCCGAGCAGATCGCCCAGTGCATTGCCGACGTCGGCATCGGCTTCATGTTCGCGCCCAACCACCACCCCGCCATGAAGAACGTGGCCCCGGTGCGCAAGGAGCTGGGCGTGCGCACCATCTTCAACATCCTGGGCCCGCTGACCAACCCGGCCGGCGCGCCCAACATCCTGATGGGCGTCTTCCACCCCGACCTCGTCGGCATCCAGGTGCGCGTGCTGCAGCGCCTGGGCGCCGAGCATGCACTGGTGGTCTACGGCAAGGATGGCATGGACGAGATTTCCCTCGGCGCGACGACGCTGGTCGGCGAGCTCAAGGACGGCGCCGTGCGCGAGTACGAGATCCATCCCGAGGACTTCGGCTTCGCGATGGCCAGCAACCGCAGCCTCAAGGTCGAAGGGCCGGAGCAGTCGCGCCAGATGCTGCTGGCCGTGCTGGACGGCCAGGCCGGCCCGGCGCGCGACATCGTGCTGCTGAACGCCGGTGCGACGCTGTATGCCGCCAACGTGGCTTCCTCGCTGGCCGACGGCATCGCCCGCGCCCGCCAGGCGCTGGACAGCGGCGCCGCGCGCGCCAAGCTGGACGCCTTCGTCAAGGCGACGCAGAGGCTGGGCGCCGCGTGAGATCCACCGAGGCGCTGCTGCGCGGCATGGTCACGGACGCGCGCGACGCGGCCGAGCTGTGGTGCCCGCGGCTGGAGCCTCATCCGGCGGCGCTGGTTGCCGGCCTCGCAGGCGCTGCTTTGGGCGTCTTCAGCCATCGCCAGGGTTCGGCGCTGCTGGGCTGGATCGCGCTGGCGCTGTGCGTCGTCGGCATGGCGCTGTATGCCACGCTGCGCCGCGATGGCATCGGCTGGCGTCTGCACCTCGCCACGCCCGCGCGCATCGAACCCGTGGGCGTGGACGGCGAGGCGCGCACGCTGGACGGCACGGGCTGGTCCGTCTGCTGCGTGGGCGGCAACGGCCGGCGCACGCTGGCGCTGGAGTTCCGCCACGAGGACGGCGGCAAGCCGCTGCGCGTGTTCCAGACCCGCACCGGCGCCAACCGCGCCGAACATCAACTGACCAGCCAGCTCGCCGACACGCTCAGCGCGCGGCTGCACATGGGCCGCCAAGGCCTGAGTTTGTAGAAGATATGGCCGACATCCTGAACCGCATCGTCGAAGTCAAGTGGGAAGAGATCGCCGCAGCAAAAGCCAAGCGCTCGCTGGCCTCGCAACGCGAGGAGGCCGAAGGCCGCAAGGGTGAGCAGCGCGGCTTCGAGCGCGCGCTGCGCGCCAAGATCGCCGCGGGCCAGGCCGGCGTCATCGCCGAGATCAAGAAGGCCAGCCCCAGCAAGGGCGTGCTGCGCGCGGACTTCCAGCCCGCCGCCATCGCCGAGAGCTACGCCCGCCACGGCGCCGCCTGCCTCAGCGTGCTGACGGACGAGCGCTTCTTCCAGGGCGGCGTGTCCTATCTGCAGGCGGCCCGCGCCGCCTGCGAGTTGCCGGTGATCCGCAAGGACTTCATCGTCGACGACTACCAGGTCATGGAAGCCGGCGCGATGGGCGCCGACTGCATCCTGCTGATCGCCGCCTGCCTGGCCGACTCGCAGATGGCCGACCTCGAAGCCGCCGCCCACGCCATCGGCCTGGACGTGCTGGTGGAAGTGCACGACGGCGACGAGCTGGACCGCGCGCTGGCGCTGAAGACGCCGCTGGTGGGCATCAACAACCGCAACCTGCGCACCTTCGACGTGACGCTGGACACCACGCTGGACCTGCTGCCGCGCGTGCCGGCCGACCGGCTGCTGGTGACCGAGAGCGGCATCCTGGGCCTGGCCGACGTGAAGCGCATGCGCGACGCCAACGTCCACGCCTTCCTCGTCGGCGAGGCCTTCATGCGTGCGCCGGACCCGGGTGCCGCGCTGGCACACTTGTTCGGATGAAGCTGCCGCTGCAACTGCCCGACACCGACTGGCGCCCCGTCGTCGAAGCCTGGGCCGCGTCGCCCGTGGGCCAGAAGCTGCTGGCCTACCTGGCCGAGCGCGATGCCGCCGGCGCCACGATTTACCCGCCGGAGCCACTGCGCGCACTGACGCTGACGCCGCTGGCCAGCACCCGCGTCGTCATCCTGGGCCAGGACCCGTACCACGGCCCCGGCCAGGCCGAGGGCCTCTCCTTCAGCGTGCCCGAAGGCGTACCCTTCCCGCCCAGCCTGCGCAACATCTTCAAGGAGATCCAGCGCGACCTCGGCAAGCCCTTCCCGCCCACCGGCAGCCTGGTGCGCTGGGCCGAGGGCGGCACGCTGCTGCTGAACGCCGTGCTGACGGTCGAAAACGGCCAGGCCGCCAGCCACGCCAACCGCGGCTGGGAACAACTCACCGACGCGCTGATCAAGGCCGCCGCGCAGGACGCCGCGCCCAAGGTTTTCATGCTGTGGGGCAGCTACGCGCAGGCCAAGGCGCCGCTGATCGAGGCCGCCGGCCAGGATCACCTGGTGCTGAAGGCCAACCACCCCTCGCCGCTGTCGGCGCTGAAGCCGCCGCGGCCCTTCATCGGCTGCGGGCACTTCTCGACGGCCAAGGCCTGGCTGGAGGAGCGCGGCCGGGGCGCGCCGCGCAAGGCCTGAAACGGCACGATTGTTCCGCCAGCAGCAACTCGCCGTTCTATCCGGCCGGCTTACTCATTCAGGTCCAAGTTTCTAAAGTGACGATCCATAGACCCACCCGCCAAGGTGGCACCCAGGAGAGTCACGATGAACACCCGTTCCCTATTCACGCTGATCACCGCCGCGACGGCCGTCACGGCGTTGGCGGCGGGCCTGATGCTGGCGATCAATGCGCCGGCACCCGCCAGCGAAGATTTCGGCCAACCACAGCTGACGGCCAGCGCCGCGCCCGAGGAAGCCTGAGCGCTCAGCTCAGCGCACAGCGCACTTTGAGGCCTGCCGTGCTCTGGCTGCCCAGCAGCTCCACCACCCAGTCCACGAACACCCGCAGCTTGCTGCTGAGGTGGCGGTTGGGCGGGTAGACGACATAGACCGGGATCGGATCCACCGTCCAGTCCTCCAGCACCCGCACCAGGCCGCCGCTCTTCAGCAGCGGCGCGGCCATGAAGCAGGTGATCTGCACGGCCCCCAGGTGGGCCAGCCCCGCGTTCAGATAGGCATTGGCGTCGTTGACCGCGATGACGTGGTTGCCCACTACCTCCACCACCTCGTCACCGCGCTTGAAGGTGTCCGACATGACCTTGCCCGAGCGCGCCGAGAAGTAGCCCACCATGCGGTGCGGCGGCTGCGTCAGCTCCAGCGGATGGGCAGGCGTGCCGTGGCGGCGCAGGTACTCGGGCGTCGCGCAGGTCACGAAATGGAATTCGCCGATGCGCCGCGCCACCAGGCTCTGGTCGGTCAGCTCGCCGCCGCGGATCACGCAGTCGATGTTGTCGCTGATCAGGTCCACCGTGCGGTCGCTGACGCCCAGCTCGATCTGGATGTCGGGGTACTTCGCGTAGAAGTCCGGCAGGTGCGGAATGATCATCTCGCGCCCCACCACGCCCGGCACGTCGATGCGGATGCGCCCACGCGGCGTCATGCGCGCCTGGTTCATGCTGCCTTCCAGCTCGTCCAGGTCGCCCAGCAGCCGCGTCGCGCGCTCGTAGTAGGCCGCGCCATCGGGCGTCACCGTCACGCGCCGTGTCGTGCGGTTCAGCAGCTTGGTGCGCAGATGGGTTTCCAGCGTCTGGATCAGGCGCGTGACCGTGGCCTTGGGCAGGTCCAGCGAGTCGGCGGCCTTGGTGAAGGTGCCGGCCTCGACGACCCGGACATAGGCTTGCATGGCTTGGAGTCGGTCCATGGGCGGTGGCGATGCTTTGAGGGGTTGGGCGAGTTCATTGTTCCACGCAAGGGAAAAGTGAGTCGCTTTCAGGGCCGTTTATCAGCAGTCCATCAATCTCTATCTTTCAGGCCATGGACAAGATGGCCTCATCGACTTTGCGCCTCGGACCCGCGCCGGGGCTGAATGCCTGCTTCTACGCCGCCCAGCGCCCGCTGGACGGCGGCGACCGCGCACTGCTGCTGTTCCTGCATGCCGGCACCTTCACCGCCGGTTCGTGCGAAGCCGCCGCGGCGCGCTGCGAGATGCTGGCACAGGCCGGCGCCGACGTCGTCGCGCTGGACTACCCGCTGGCGCCCGAGCACCCCTTCCCGGCCAGTCTGGTCGCGGCCTTCGAGGCGCTGCAGGCGCTCGCCGCCAAGCCGGCCAAGCTGACCGGCAGCGCGCGCACGGCGCTGTTCGTAGCCGGCGAGGAGGCCGGCGGCAACATCGCCGCGGCGCTGGCGCTGATGGCGCGCGACCAGCGCGCCCCGGCTCTGGCCGGCCAGCTGCTGATCTCGCCCATGATGGACCCGCAGTTGGGCAGCGCGTCCATGCGCGACGGCGAATGCGGCGGCAGCGAGTGCATCTACGCCAAGGGCTGGCAGGCCTACCTGGGCGACACCGCCCGCGCCGACCACCCCTATGCCGCGCCTCTGAACGCCACGCGCCTGGCGGGTCTGGCGCCGGCGCTGGTGCTCAGCGTGGCCGGTCATCCGCTGAACGACGAGTCGCGCCGCTACGCCGCCACGCTGCGCCAGCACGGCGGCGAGGCCCGGGACCTGACGCTGCCCGCCGTCGCGCCCGACCATGCACTGGACCCCATCCACGAATTCCTGCGCGACGCGGCCCGCCGCGCGCTGAACCTTCCTGCTGAAACCCTCGGAGCGAACTAGAAATGCAGTCCACCACCCCTCGTCTCAACCGTCGCACCGGCCTGATCGCCGCTGCCGCCGCCCTCGTCGCGCTGGGCGCCATCGGCGTTGCCCAGTTCGGCAGCGGCCCCGCCCAGGCCAACTCCGGCCCCGCCGCGCCACCGGCCACGCCGGTGTCCGTCGCCCAGGTCGTCAGCCAGGACGTCGCCGCCTGGAACGAGTTCTCCGGCCGCCTGGAGGCCGTGGACCGCGTTGACGTGCGGGCCCGCGTGTCGGGCGCCGTGCAGGCCGTGCACTTCCGCGAGGGCAGCCTCGTGAAGGCGGGCGACCTGCTCGTCACCATCGACCCCGCGCCCTACCAGGCCGAGGTGGCCCGCGCCGAGGCCCAGGTGGCCGCCGCCCAGGCCCGCATGGCCTACACGCAGAGCGAGGCCCAGCGCGCCAAGGCGCTGCTGGAGGAGCGCGCCGTGTCCCGCCGCGACTTCGACGAGCGCGACAACGCCGCCCGCGAGGGTGCCGCCAACCTGCGCGCCGCGCAAGCTGCGCTGCAGTCGGCCCAGCTCAACCTCGGCTACACGCAGGTGCGCGCGCCGGTGGCCGGCCGCGTTGGCAAGATCGAGGTGACCACCGGCAACCTGGTCGCCGCCGGCGCCGGTGCGCCGGTGCTGACGACGTTGGTCTCCGTCAGCCCCATCTACGCCAGCTTCGACGCCGACGAGAAGATCGTCCGCGAGGCGCTGGCGGCGCTGCCTGATGGAGGCTCCAACCGCCGCGGCCTGGAGCGCATCCCCGTCGAGATGGCCTCCGGTGCCGACGGCACACAGACCGGCCGCCTGCAACTGGTGGACAACCAGGTCGATGCCCGGAGCGGCACGCTGCGCGTGCGCGCCGTGTTCGACAACAAGGACGGCCAGCTGATTCCGGGCCAGTTCGCCAAGCTGCGCATGGGCCAGGTCAAGAGCGAGCCCGCGCTGCTGGTGAACGAGCGCGCCGTCGGCACCGATCAGGACAAGCGTTATGTCATCGTCGTCGGCCAAGGCAATCAGGCCGAGTGGCGTGGCGTGACGCTGGGCGCCCACGTGAACGGCCTGCGTGTCGTGACCAGCGGGCTGAAGGGCGGCGAGCGCGTCGTCGTCGGCGGCGTGCAGCGCGTCAGACCCGGCTCGGTACTCGCCCCCAAGGATGTGGCCATGGACGCCAAGCCCGAGATCGCTGCGCAGCAAGCCGCCGCGAAGAACTCCTGATCTAGCCCACCCCCCTCAGCGCAAGCCCCGTCAGCGGGCCGGTTCAGCCGGCCTGCGGGGGATGTGCTGCCTGGAGCCCCCATGAATCTCTCCAAATTCTTCATCGACCGCCCCATCTTCGCGGGCGTGCTGTCGCTGCTGATCTTCATCGGCGGCCTGCTGTCGATACGCGCGCTGCCGATCTCGGAATACCCCGACGTCGTGCCGCCCTCGGTCGTCGTGCGCGCCCAGTACCCCGGCGCCAACCCCAAGGTGATCGCCGAGACGGTGGCCACGCCGCTGGAAGAGGCCATCAACGGCGTCGAGGACATGCTCTACATGAGCAGCCAGGCGACCACCGACGGCCTGATGACCTTGACCGTCAGCTTCAAGCTCGGCACCGACCCCGACAAGGCCCAGCAGATGGTGCAGAACCGCGTCGCGCAGGCCGAGGCCCGGCTGCCCGAGGAGGTCAAGCGCCTGGGAATCACGACCGTCAAGAGCAGCCCCGACCTGACCATGGTCGTGCACCTGACGTCGCCCAACGGCCGCTACGACATGACCTACCTGCGCAACTACGCGGTGCTGAACGTGAAGGACCGCCTCGCGCGCATCCCGGGTGTGGGGCAGGTGCAGTTGTTCGGCTCGGGCGACTACTCCATGCGCATCTGGCTGGACCCGCAGAAGGTGGCCGAGCACGGCCTGTCCGCCAGCGACGTGGTGGCCGCCATCCGCGGCCAGAACGTGCAGGCCGCCGCCGGCGTGGTGGGCGCGTCGCCGGGCCTGCAGGGCATCGACCTGCAGCTGTCCGTCAACGCGCAGGGGCGGCTGCAGTCGGTCGAGGAGTTCGGCGACATCATCGTGAAGACCGGCTCGAATGGCGCCGTCACGCGACTGCGCGACCTGGGCCGACTGGAGCTGGGTGCCAGCGAATACGCGCTGCGCTCGCTGCTGGACAACAAGCCCGCCGTCGCGGTGCCGGTGTTCCAGGCCCCGGGCGGCAATGCGCTGGACATCTCGGCCAACGTGCGCGCCACGATGGCCGAGCTGAAGGCCGCGATGCCCGAGGGCGTGGACTACACCATCGTCTACGACCCGACGCAGTTCGTCCGCGCGTCCATCGAATCGGTCATCCACACGCTGCTGGAGGCCGTGGCGCTGGTGGTGCTGGTCGTCATCCTGTTCCTGCAGACCTGGCGCGCGTCCATCATCCCGCTGCTGGCCGTGCCGGTGTCCATCATCGGCACCTTCGCGGTGATGCAGGCTTTTGGCTTCTCCATCAACGCGCTGAGCCTGTTCGGCCTGGTGCTGGCCATCGGCATCGTCGTGGACGACGCCATCGTGGTGGTCGAGAACGTGGAGCGCAACATCGCCAACGGGCTGAGTCCGCGCGACGCGACCTACCAGGCCATGCGTGAAGTCTCCGGCCCCATCATCGCGATCGCGCTGGTGCTGGTGGCCGTGTTCGTGCCGCTGGCCTTCATCACCGGCCTGACGGGCCAGTTCTACAAGCAGTTCGCGCTGACCATCGCGATCTCCACCGTCATCTCCGCGATCAATTCGCTGACGCTGTCGCCCGCGCTGGCCGCGATGCTGCTGAAGGACCACCACGCGCCCAAGGACGCGCTGACGCGTGCCATGGACAAGGTGCTGGGCCGCTTCTTCGCCGGCTTCAACAAGCTGTTCTCGCGCGGCTCCGAGAAGTACGGCGGCGGCGTGAAGACGCTGATGTCGCGCAAGGCGCTGATGATGGTCATCTACCTCGCGCTGGTGGCCGCCACGATGGGGCTGTTCAAGGCCGTGCCCGGCGGCTTCGTGCCCGCGCAGGACAAGCAGTACCTGATCGGCTTCGCGCAGCTGCC
>CAMLKW010000113.1 GCA_946480605.1 uncultured Roseateles sp.
ATGGACCGCGAGCTGTGGCAGGACTCCTTCGAGCTGCAGCTGGACCCCAAGCAGGACCCGCTGACGCTGCTGGTGCGAGGCGCGCCGCTGCCACACGGCGCACGGCTGGTCGTGTTCGACGATATCTCCGAGGTCGTCTCGGCCCAGCGCTCGGCCGCCTGGAGCGAGGTCGCGCGCCGGCTGGCCCACGAGATCAAGAACCCGCTGACGCCCATCCAGCTGTCCGCCGAGCGCATGCAGCACAAGCTCGAAGCCAAGCTCGAAGGCGCGGACCAGGCCATGCTCGTGCGCTCGGTCGCCACCATCGTCAACCAGGTGCAGGCGATGAAGCAGCTGGTCAACGAGTTCCGCGACTACGCGCGCCTGCCGTCGGCCCAGCTGAAGCCGCTGGACCTCAACGCGCTGATCCAGGAAGTGCTGAGCCTGTACGCCGAGCCCCAGGAGAAGGGCCGCCTGGCCGCCGAGCTGGTGCCGGGCCTGCCCAGCATCCGCGGCGACGCCAGCCAGCTGCGCCAGGTCATCCACAACCTCGTGCAGAACGCGATGGACGCCGTGCACGAGCGCGCCGACGGCCGCGTGGTGGTGCGCTCGTCGCTGACGCTGACCGACGCCGGCGCGCCGCGCTCCGTGCGCCTGCACATCGTCGACAACGGCCCCGGTTTTGCCGAGAAGGTGTTGAAGCGCGCCTTCGAGCCCTATGTGACGACCAAGAGCAAAGGCACCGGCCTGGGCCTGGCCGTCGTGAAGAAAATTGCCGATGAACACGGGGCCCGCATCAGCCTTCGCAACCTGCATGCCGCACCGGATGCGGGTTCTCCCCCCGATGCGGGCGCAGAGGGGGCCGTGATCGGTGCGCAAGTTTCGCTATCATTTTCGAACCTGGCGCCTGCCACCGAGCAAGGCGCCAAGACCTAAGGATTCATGGCCACCATTCTTGTTGTCGACGACGAACTGGGCATTCGGGCCCTGTTGTCAGAAATCCTCAGCGACGAGGGGCACACCATCGAGCTAGCCGAGAACGCCGCGCAGGCGCGGGCGGCGCGCGAGCGCATGCGGCCCGACCTCGTGCTTCTCGACATCTGGATGCCCGACGTCGACGGCGTCACGCTGCTGAAGGAGTGGGGTGGCGCCGGCCTGCTGACCATGCCCGTCATCATGATGAGCGGCCACGGCACCATAGACACGGCGGTCGAGGCCACCAAGTTCGGCGCCGCCGCCTTCCTCGAAAAGCCCATCACGCTGCAGAAGCTGCTGCGCGCCGTCGAGCAGGCGCTGGTCAAGACCGCGCCACCGCGCCCCGCGCCGGCCGCCCCCGGCCTGCCCAGCTATGCGCGGGTCGAGCCCGGCAGCCTGAACAGCCTGCCCGTCGCGCCCAGCCACGGCGTCGTGATGAGCAATCACATGCCGGTCAGCAATGCGCTGGCGTCGGAGCAGAGCTTTGAGCTGGACCGCCCGCTGCGCGAGGCGCGCGACGCGTTCGAGAAGAGCTACTTCGAGTTCCATCTGGCCAAGGAAAACGGCTCCATGACCCGCGTCGCCGAGAAAACCGGCCTGGAGCGCACCCACCTCTACCGCAAGCTCAAGCAGCTGGGCGTGGACCTGAGCCGCAACAAGCGCGGCAGTGGGGGCTGATTGGCAACAGCCACGGCTGTGCTATAGTCGCGGACTTCGCTGAGCGGCCCACCGGCTGCTGGTGATCAAGACAAGAGGCCTGGTAGCTCAGTTGGTAGAGCAGCGGATTGAAAATCCGCGTGTCGGTGGTTCGATTCCGCCCCAGGCCACCAAGATTGCAGGCCCCTGATTCTGAACAGAGTCAGGGGCTTTTGCTTTCTGGGCTCCGCTTCGGCCCTGGTGCCGGTGTTCGCTGGTCCGCCCATGGGCCTGCGGCAGCTTCAATTCCCGTGGGTTGATTGATGTAGCAAGGATCCACCCGTGGCCGCTTTGAATGACCTCGTGCACGACGAACTGCTGGCGCTTGTCACCCGGAGCCTCTGTACCCGCACGCTGAACGGCTTTGCGCAGGAGTCGCGGTCGGACGGCGAGAGCCTGAAGGACGCTGTGGAACGCTACGAGGTCGATTACGCGTGGCAGGTGCTGGGTTCAAACCGCCTGCGCAACGAGACCGTCGCGGTACTGGAGGCCAAACTCGGGCGGCGGGCGACCGACGTCCAGCAAGCCCGTGTGGCTGAAGTCCTGCGGGCCGCAGCTGCAGGCCAGCCTTCCGATTTGCTGATGAGTTTTGACAATGACGTGGCCGAGCAGTTGGCCGCGCTGCTGTTCGCTCGATCGGAAAGCAGAGCGCCTTCCGAAGCGGAAGCGGTGAGCTGAGCCTTCCGGCTCGTCGTTCGCCAAGATCATGTCAACCAGGGCAGCACCGTCGGGACGGACCGCGGCCTGACGCAGTTGCGTGACGAAGGTCTTGGCTTCGGTCGCGAAAGAGGCAATTGCGAAGCTGACCGTCGCGGTGCAGAGCCAGGCCGGGGATCTCATGGCTCGATTCATCGATGGCGGCCTTCGACCAACCGGTTGAGCACGATGTTGGCGATTGCGGGCCGGCCCTGCTCCTTGACGACGTAGCTGGTGAAGGGGCGTGCCCTGGACGTCTGTGCGGACTGCATCCACATGTAGAACGCAAAGCCCGGCTGGCCCGAAGCGTCGGTGGTCTGCGTGACCGTGACCGGACCGCCGGATTGGCGGCCGCGCTGGAAGAACGGCAGGATTTGCGCCTGCAGCAACTGGCGGGCCGCCGTGCCGCCGATGCGGCCGACCAACTGGCGGCTCAGCATCAGCTGCGTGGCGTCCATGTCACCGGCCATGGCGTGCGCGACGAGCGCGTCGGCGGCGTCGCGGAAGGGCGCGCTGTCGGCCGCCATGCGGAGGTCTTGCGTGGCCTCGCCAGTCGCGGCGTGAGCGCGGGGCGCCTCCAGCATCAAGACGGCCACCAGCAGCGGCAGCAAGGGGTGGACGGAGGTCATGGTCGGGCGCCGTGGACGGCGGTGTTTCGGAAGTGGCGGCCCAGCAGGTGCGGCTGCCAGTGCCAGCCTGAACGGGTGACCAGCGCGCACAGCGCGGTGAGCACGTCTTCGCCGTCGAGCGCGAGGGCGTAGCCCGGCGGCAACTCGGCTTGGCACGAGCGCAGGCGCAGCGGCACGTCGGCCAGCCGGGATGGCTGGACCAGGGTGGTCTGCAGCGCCAGCGACCACAGCTGCCGGGCATCGGGCCGCGTCGGGGCCGTGCCGTCGTCGCCTGCGCCACGCAGGCCTGCACCGTCGTCGTCCAGCGGGGCATCGCCGTGGAGTGCCTGCGTCTCTTGCACGCGCACTTGTCTGTGGCGGGCATTGATGTGCAGTGTGATGTGGTGGGTGCGGCCCGGGCCGGTCGAGGCATCGACGCGCAGCGCGCGTGCGCCGTCCAGTTCCAGCTCGGTGATGTCGAACGGGCCGATCGGGCGGGCCAGCGACAGCAGCCGCGCACGCAACTCGCCCGGCGTCGCGACCGCCGCGCCGTGCAGCGCCGGGATGCGGGTGAGGTGGGGGCCGGCCCAGGCGATCAGTGCGACAAACACGAGAACATGGACGACGGCCATGCCGGCGAGCGGCGGCCAGCGTTTGACCACTTCGACGCTCGGCGGCGCCACGTCTTCTGGCGGCGGGGGGCACCCGCTGCGCGACCAGGCGCGCCAGTGCCTGGCTGAGGTCGCTGGCGCGCACCTCCAGCAGATCGGCGCCGTGTCGCTCGATCAGCAGCTGCGTCATTCCCACGCCCGTACCGAGCAGGCGCGAGCCCCTGCGGCCCGCTTCGGCGAAGGGCTCGGCCGGCATGGCCTGCACCAGCATCCCGACCTGGTTGCGGGCGGTCTGCACATCGGAGAAGCGTGACAGCCGCAGCTCGCTGCCGTCGGCAAACCGGCCCGAGCGCAGCAGCGCGATGGTGCCGCCGCGCATGTCGGCGTCCGCGACCGACGCGGCACCGTTGTACAGCGCCTGCGCATCAAGCGACGCAGCGGCGGGCGGGGCACCGGGAGCGCCGTCGTCGACCGAGCCGACCCAGAACAGCAGCAGCAGGGGCAGCATCAAGGTGGCCGCCACCATGTTCAGCGCGTACTGCCGCGAATCGGCTGTGCTCTGGCAGGCCAGCGCGAGGGCGGCCAGCGGTAGCAGGGCGCCGACGACCAGCGTCCAGAGGTCCGCAGGCGCGCCGCTGCGGTCCAGCCACCACAGCACGGCGCCGCTGAAGAGCAGCAGGTGGGCGATGCAGGCCATGCCCAGTTCTCGCACCGCGCGTGACCGGTGGCGGCGGGCGGTCTGAACGACATCTGGAACGACGGTGTGCGACATG
This sequence comes from uncultured Roseateles sp., assembly GCA_946480605.1. Next base: position 4,339 of record CAMLKW010000113.1, read on the forward strand.
GTTGTCGCAGTCTTCCCGTCGGTTGTCTCATGGGCGTTTCGCTGCGGACGTCGCGATGTTTCGTTTGTTTCTGGGTGGTGATGGCCGGTGCTGGATGGTGACGCCCATCTTTGTAGTTAGCTCATTGCATGGATAAGTTAGGCTGCAATCTTTTCTCGCCGACGGCCGTTGTGGTTTCGATTGGCGGGCGGACCGGGAGTTGCAAGATGAAGAGAAAGGTCGATCGGTCATCCGTGATGGGGCACTCGGCTTGGGTCATCGCCTTGGTGTCGACCGCAGGATGCGGGGGTGGAAGTGCAAGCCGTCCCGAGGCGGCTCCGACGATGAGCCTCGAGCTTTCTGCGCCATGGGTCGCTGCGGGGGCTGAGGTCACGCTCAGCTGGACTTCCAGCAATGCGACGTCATGCCGGGGCACTCAAGGCATCAGCGGCGATCATCCTCCCGCAGGATCGATGCAACTTGCCCCCAGGAGTGCCGGTGACGTGGTCTATGCGATGTCATGCAGTGGCAAGGGTGGCGAGTTGTCCAGGGCCGTGTCGCTGACGGTCGATGCGCCCGAGAACTGGCCCACCTACGCCGCCACGCCGCAGGTCGTCGATGAGCTCTATGACCGGTTCGAAGGGACTTCCGGGCGTTTCCATGACCCGTCCTACGTGTCGTACCTGCAGCAGTACAAACCCTTCGGTGACTATCTCAATTGGGGCGTGTGGCGCAAGTTCACGGACGATGGTGAGGTGGTCATCCACGCCTCAGGGCTGCCGCAGGTCCGCGACGGCGACAAGCTGTACTGGAATACGGTCACCTTGTCGCACTTCGGCCTGACGATGTATGGCCGGCTGCTGGCGGGCGACGAGACGGCACGGGCGCCGTTCTTCGCGGCGGTGGACAAGTTGCTGGAGCTTCAGTCGTCGAATGGCGGGTTTCCCTATCCGTCGCGACAGCACCGGCAAACCACGCTGCCCGATGGCTGGGTCAGCGCCATGGCGCAGGGCAATGCGCTCAGCGTCTTTGCGCGGGCAGTGCAGCTGAAGAACGACGAGCGCTATCGTCGCGCCGGCGAACTGGCGTTTGCCAACCTGATGACGCCCGTGAGTGCTGGCGGATCGCGGACCTCCATGGCAACGCTTGATCCGTCGCTGCTGCGGTACATCTTCTTCCCGGAATATCCGGCGAACCCGATCGACTACACCCTCAATGGCTACATGTATGCCCTGCTGGGGGTTTACGACTGGTCCATGAGCGAATCGGGCTCGAAGGCGCAGGCTGCCCAGGCTTTCAAGGACGGCATGCGCACGCTGGACAAGCTCCTGCCACTGCACGATGTGGACGGTTACTCGACCTATGACCTGGCGCATCTGGTCCTCAAGGTTCCGCCCTATGTGGCGCCGGACTACCTGGGCATCCACGTCCACCTGCTGCATGCGCTGAACTCCGTTGCGCCAAGTGCAGTCCTTCAGAAGTACGAGAAGAAGTGGGCCGCAAAGATCGATTCGATGAACGCATTGCTCAAGTTCACATCCATCTCGGTGAGCCCGCAGGATGCCCAGGTGGGCAAGCCGGTTTCTATCCAACTGGCCTCGGCGGGTGGGCTGGGCGGTGTCAAGCTCTACAGCCTGTCGGTGAAGTTCAAGAACGAATGGAGCACCGCCGTGTCTTACGCGCCTTCCAATCGGCTGACATGGACGCCGCAGGAGCCGGGGACCTACGACCTCGGCTTCTTTGTGAAAGACCAGGGCTCGGCGCGTGACTGGGACAATTTCCGTTATCAAACGATCATCGTGCGGTGAGGGCATGCGAGCCCTTCGACCCGTAGGCATCAAGGTGAGGAATCGATGGGCATTTGACAGTAGCCGCCCTTCGCATGCGGCAAGCCGGTGTGGCGATAGCAATGGCGCTGGCCTTGGCCGCATGTGGCGGTGGTGGCAGCGATACCTCCAGCCCGCCACCCACGCCGCTGCCTGCGGTCGTCAAGATCGTCACGCAACCCGCTGCACAGACCGTCGAGCTGACTGCCCGCGCAGCTTCGCCGTCATGGCGGACGCGGCCACGAGCTATCAATGGCAGCGCGACAACGGCTCTGGCTGGCAGGGCATTGCTGGCGCCACGCCGACGACCTACACCACCGACGTCGTGCTCGCTGGCGAGCAGGGGGTCAAGTTCCGTGTGAACGTCAGCAACGCCGGCGGCTCGCTCAACCTGCTGCTGGCCCAAGACATCAGCTATTGGAGTGGCGTCGTCCGCCGGCTCACGCCGTCCGGCATGGTGACGACCATTGCGGGGCAAGGCACCTCGCCCGCCGGGCATGACAGACCCGCGGCCGAGGCGACGTTTGGTCACCTCTTGAGCCTGGCGGCCGACGCAATGGAGGTGAGCACGGTGCTGGGCAACGCCTGCGAGCCCACGACGCGCCTCGGGACCGCGCCCACCCTGCGCAATGCGTGCGGGCTGGCCATCTGGGGCCCAACCAACTGCTGGTGACGACGGAGAACGCGGTGCTGATCGCCACCGTTCCTGGCGCTGCCTGCGACTGCAAGGGCCGCTGAGTGATTCAGCCCCGCAGCGCCCGCTTTGCCGACGCCGCCATGAACACCGCGAACGCGATCACCACCACCAGCCCCACGGTCAGCGACGAGTGCTCGGCAATGAGGCCGATCAGCGGCGGGCCGGCCATCATGCCCAGGTAGCCCACGCCGGACACGGCCGCGATGCCGTGTGCCGGCGAGATGCCCGGTACCTGCGAGGCCGCACTGAACAGCATGGGCACGACGTTGGACAGCCCCAGTCCCACCAGCGCGAAGCCGGCCAGTGAGACAGCTGGCGAGTTCACCGCCAGCACCAGTGCCATGCCGGCAGCGGCCAGCACGCCGCTGGCGCGCATCAGCCGGCGCGGCTTCACGCGGGCGCGCACCCAGTCGCCGCCGAAACGGCCGGCCGCCATCGCGGCACTGAAGCTGGCATAGGCCAGCGCGGCGGTGCTGGCGTCGGTGGCGCGGTCCTGCTTCATGAACAGCACGCTCCAGTCGTAGATGGCGCCCTCGGCGATCAGGCCCATGGCGGCCAGCACGCCCAGCAGCAGCAAGGGGCCGCGTGGCAGGCTCAGCGGGTGATGCGCGGCCTCGTCGTGCTGCTCGGGCAGCGGCAGCATGGAGCGTGCGGCCAGCAGCACGGCCGCGGCGCTCAGGCCGGTGGCCACCAGCAGGTGGCCTTGCGGTGTCAGGCTCAGCGAGGGGGCCGCGGCGCCGAAGCCCGCGCCCACCATGCCGCCTACGCTGAACATGCCGTGGAAGCCGCTCATCAGCGGCTGGCCGGTCTGGCGTTCGATCTCGCTGGCCTCGGTGCTCAGCGATACGTCGAACAGGCTGCCGGCGCTGCCGAACACCAGCATGGCCAGGATCAGCGCCGCATAGTGCGGCGTCGCGATCAGGGCGGCGACCGAGGCCGCGCTGGCGCAGCCCATGACGGCCGCGATGACGCGGGGCCCCCAGCGGCCCACGATGCGCCCCGCATGCGCCAGCGCCGCCAGTGCGCCGACGCCACTGGCCAGCATGGCCAGTGCCACGCCCTGCTCGCCCAGCCCGTAGTGCGCCTTGACGGTGGGCACATGCACACCCCAGGAGGCGAACAGCACGCCCATGACGAAAAACTGCACGCGCAGCGCGACGGCTGCGCCCTTCAGGGACGGCGCGCTCACTTGGCGGACGCCGTGATCTGCGTGAAGAAGTCCAGCACGCCCTGGTCGCCCATCTTGCGTGCGTTGGCCAGCTCGCCGCCCTCGGTCGCATACAACAGCTTGCCTTGCGGCGAGAGCACGGCCACGGCGGGGATGCCCTTCTTCAGTGGCACCTTGTAGCGCTCGGCGATGTCCACGTTGCGGTCGAAGCGGCCTACGTCCACCTTGACGACCTTGAAGCTCTTGGCAATCAGCGGCGCGCTGGGGCCGGACTTGAAGGTCGCGTCCAGCATGCGGCAATCGCCGCACCAGTTGGCGCCGAAGACGACCAACACCGGCAGCCTGGCCTTGTCGGCCTCCGCCAGCGTGGCGGTGATGGCGGCCTTGGCATCGGCGCCTTCGTCGTAGATGGCCGGCGGGCCGGCGTGGGCACCGAGGCTGGCGGCGAGCAGCAGGGAGGCGGTCAACAGGCGCATGGAGAGTTCGCACAGCGTGGAATCGATTCCACGAAGTTTAGTTTGGAAAATTTGTTTAGTAAAACAAAATCAGCGACCGGCCGCGGCCTGGAAGAAGCGCCAGATCTCGTCGTTGGCGTCCAGCGCCTGGGAGGGTGACTTGCCGCGGCGCTGCATGTCGGCGCCGGGCCAGGAGTGGCCGCCACCCTCGGTGACGCACAGTTGCACCTGCACGCCGCCAGAGCAGCCGCCGGTGGTCTCGCAGTAGGCGCCGGGCTTGTCCAGCGTGCGCTGCGGCGCGGCGATGCATTGGTTGCGCTTGGTCCAGCGCGCGATGGTCTCGGGCACGGACACGAAGTCCATCACCTTGCTGGTGTCGCGGAAGGCGTCGGGGCCGGCGCCGCCGTTGAACAGTACGTGGGTGTCGTCCTTGGCGTGGATGTGCAGCACGGGAATGGGCTTGCTGGGCGTGCAGCTGGCCGTGGCATCGGTGCCGGCCACGGCGGCGACGGCGCGGAACACATCGGCCGCCTCGCAGGCCAGCCGATGGCTCATCATGCCGCCGTTGGACATGCCGGTCGCGAACACGCGGGCCGGGTCGGTCTTGAAGCGGGCCTGCACGGCGGCCACGACGGCGCGCGCAAAGCCCACGTCGGCACTGCCCTTGTCGCGCGCGTCGCCGCAGCAGCCGCCGGCATTCCAGGTGGCGAAGCGTCCGCCAGGCAGCTTGCTGTAGCCGTTGGGAAACGCGACGACGAAGCCGGCCTCGTCGGCCTTCTGCGTGAGGCCGTAGTTCTCGGCCATGTGCTCCGCATGGCCGCCGCCGCCGTGGAAGGCCAGCACCAGCGGCGCGGGCCTGGCGGCGTCAAAGCCCTTGGGCAGATGGACCAGCACCTTGCGGCCCTGCACCTGCAGCTCCTGCAGGCCGCCTTTGTCCGCGCGGCGCTGCTCCATGCGTTCCTTGATGCGCTCGCGCAGCGTGTCCTGGGCGTGGGCTGCGGGCAGCAGGGTCAACAGGGCAACAACGGCGAGCGCGAGGCGGTGCATGGATCAGTTCCCTCCGCCCAGGCTTCGGTAGACGGCGACGAGATTCTGCGCGCGCAGGCTCTGCACCTGCACCAGTGCCTGGCGGGCGGCGAACAGCGAGCGCTGCGCGTCCAGCACCTCCAGCGAGCTGGAGACGCCGGCGCGGTAGCGCTCCTCGGCCAGCGCCAGGCGGCGGGCCTCGGCGTCCACCAGCGCGGCCTGCGCCGTGCGCTGCTCGCTCAAGGTCGTGCGGCCGGCCAGCGCGTCAGCCACGTCGCGGAACGCACTCTGGATGACCTTTTCGTACTGCGCGGTCGCCGCATCGCGCTGCGCGCGCGCGGCGGCCAGGTTGGCGCGGTTGCGGCCGGCGTCGAACAGCGGTTGCAGCAGCTGCGGCGTGAAGCTCCACACCGAGTTGCTGAACAGCTCGGACAGCTCGTTGCTGGCCGTGCCGACGCTGCCGGTCAGCGTGATGCGCGGCCAGAAGGCGGCGCGGGCGGCGGCGATGTTGGCGTCGGTCGCGGCGAGCTGCGCCTCGGCCTGGCGCAGGTCGGGCCGGCGCGTCAGCACGTCGGCGGGAACACCGGCCGGCAGTTCGGCCAGCGGCTCGAAGTCGGCCAGCAGGCCCGTGGGCGCGGGCAGGTCGGCCGGCAGCGCCGAGCCCAGCAGCAGCACCAGCGCGTTCTGGTCCAGCGCGCGCTGGCGCTGCGTCTGCGCCAGCGCCACGCGGGCGGCCTGAAGCGCGGATTCCGCCGCACGCAGGTCCAGCTCGCTGGCGATGCCGCCCTCGAAGCGCTGGCGGATCAGGCCCAGCGACTGCTCGCGGCTGGCCAGCGTGTCGCGCGTGATCTGCAGCAGTGCCTCGTCGGCCTGCAGCGCGATCTCGGTCGTCGCGATGGCGGCGACCAGCGCATTGCGCACGGCCTGCTGGTTGGCCTCGGCGGCCAACAGCTGCGCCTGCGCGGCGGTGCCGGCGCTGCGCAGCCGACCGAAGAAGTCCAGCTCCCAGGCGGTGACCTGCAGGCCGGCCTGGTAGCTGCTGGTCGTGGACGAACGCGTGCCGGTGACGCCGGCATTCACCGTGGGCCACAGGTCGGCATCGCGCGCCGCGGCGGTGGCGCGCGCGGCCTCGATGCTGGCCGCCGCCACGCGCAGGTCGCGGTTGTTGGCCAGCGCCAGCGGGATCAGCCGCTGCAGCCGCGCACCTTGGAAGGCTTGCGCCCAGGGCAGCGCGGCGGCTGGCGTGCCAGTGCCGCCGGGATTCGGGAAGGCGGTGGCCGGCAGTGCAGCCTGGGCGGCCTCGGCAGCCGTGGGCTTCCTGGGCTCAGGGCCGGCGCAGGCGGCCAGCAGCACGGCGGCGGCAGCGAGGGTCAGGGCTTGCTTCATGCCTGGCCTCCGTTGTCTTCCTCGGCCTCGTGGGCATCGCGCCTGCGCTGCCTTTCGCTGACGGGGAAGAAGCGCCTCACGACGACGAAGAACACCGGCACGAACAGCACGGCCAGCGTGGTCGCGGTGATCATGCCGCCCATCACGCCGGTGCCGATGGCACGCTGGCTGGCCGAGCCGGCACCACTGGCCAGCACCAGCGGCAGCACGCCGAGGATGAAGGCCAGCGACGTCATGACGATGGGGCGGAAGCGCAGGTGGGCCGCCTCGATGACGGACTCGAACACGCTCTTGCCGTGCGCCTGCAGGTCCTTCGCGAACTCGATGATGAGCACCGCGTTCTTGGCCGACAGGCCGATGATGGTGATCATGCCGACCTTGAAATAGACATCGTTCTCGAGGCCTCGGATGTTGGCGCCGAGCACGACGCCCAGCACGCCCAGCGGCACGACCAGCAGCACCGCCAGCGGGATGCTCCAGCTCTCGTACAGCGCGGCCAGGCACAGGAACACGGCCAGCAGCGAGAAGCCGAACAGGATGAAGGCGGTGGAGCCCGACAGCTTCTCCTCGCGCGACTGGCCCGTCCACTCGTAGCCGAAGCCTTCCGGCAGCGCGGCGGCCAGCTTCTCCATCTCGGCCATGGCCGTGCCGGTGGACACGCCCTTGGCCGGCTCGCCGGCGATGCGCAGCGTCGCGTAGCCGTTGTAGCGCACGGTCTGCAGCGGGCCGGTGATCCAGCGGCTGGTGGCGAACGAGGCCAGCGGCACCGGCTGGCCGGACGTGTTCAGCACGTTCAGCTTCAGCAGGTCCTCGGGCTGCATGCGCGCATTCGCCTCGGCCTGCACGACGACGCGCTGCAGCCGGCCGGCGTTGGGGAAGTCGTTGATGTAGCTGGAGCCCAGCGACGTGCCCAGCACCGCGTTGATGGCGGCGATGGGCACGCCCAGCGCCAGCGCGCGTTCGCGGTCCAGCTGCAGCTCCAGCTGGGCGGCGTCTTCCAGGCCGTCCGGGCGCACGGCGGCCAGCAGCGGGTTCTTGGCGGCGGCGGCCAGCAGCTGGTTGCGCGCGGCCAGCAGCTCGGCGCGCGTGTGCGTGCCGCTGCGGTCCTGCAGCCGGAACGCGAAGCCGTTGGCGCGGCCCAGGTCGCGGATGGGCGGCGGGCTGACCGGGAAGATGGTCGCGTCGCGGATCTTGGCCAGCGCCGGGAAGCTGCGCTGCACCAGGGCCTGCGCGCTGTGATCGGCACCGGGGCGCTCGTCCCAGGGCTTCAGCGTGACGAAGCCCAGGCCCGCGTTCTGACCCGAGCCGGCGAAGCTGAAGCCCACCACGCTGACCATGCTCTCGACCTCGGGCTGCTTCAGCAGGTAGTCCTCGGCCTGCTCCATGACGGCCAGCGTGCGCTCGCGCGTCGCGCCGGGCGGCAGCTGCACATTGACGAGGATGCTGCCCTGGTCTTCATTGGGCACGAACGACGTGGGCAGGTTGCGGAACAGCAGCACCGCCGCGCCGATGACGGCGAGGTAGACGATGAACATGCGCCCGCCGCGGTGGATGAGCTTGGCCACCCATCCTTCGTAGCCCTTGGCCGTGCGCGCGAAGCCGCGGTTGAACTTGCCGAAGAAGCCGCGCTTCTCGTGGTGGTGGCCGGCCTGCACGGGCTTGAGCAGCGTGGCGCACAGCGCGGGCGTCAGCGACAAGGCCAGGAAGGCCGAGAACGCGATGGAGCTGACCATCACCGCCGCGAACTGGCGGTAGATGTTGCCGATGGCGCCGCTGAAGAAGGCCATCGGCACGAACACCGAGATCAGCACCACCGTCACGCCGACGATGGCGCCGGAGATCTGCGTCATCGCCTTGCGCGTGGCTTTGAGGGGCGACAAGCCTTCCTCGCTCATGATGCGCTCGACGTTCTCGACGACGACGATGGCGTCGTCCACGACGATGCCGATGACCAGCACCATGCCGAACATCGTCAGCACGTTGATGGAGAAGCCCAAAGCCAGCAGCGTCGCGAAGCTGCCCAGCAGCGCGATGGGCACGACCAGCGTGGGAATGATGGTGTAGCGGATGTTCTGCAGGAACAGGAACATCACGAGGAACACCAGCGCCACGGCCTCGATCAGCGTCTCGACGACCTGCGAGATGGAGATGTCGATGAACAGCGAGCTGTCGAACGGGATCTGCGCCTTCACGCCCGACGGGAAGTAGGGCTGCAGTTCCTTCAGCCGCGTCTTCACCAGCTGGGCCGTCTCCAGCGCATTGGCCGACGGCGCCAGCTGCACGCCGATGCCCACCGACGGCTGGCCGTTCAGCCGCGTGATGCGGCCCGTGTAGGCCTGGGCGCCCAGCTCCACGCGGGCCACGTCCTTGAGCCGCACGGTGGAGCCGTCGGCATTGGCGCGCAGCACGATGTTGCCGAACTGCTCGGCCGTGCTGAGCTGGCCGCGCACGACGACGGTCGCGGCGACGGTCTGGCCGGGGATGTTGGGCAGGTCGCCGATGGCGCCGGAGTCCACCTGCGCGTTTTGCGCGCGGATGGCGTCGTTCACGTCGGCCGGCGACAGGCGATAGCCCACCAGCTTGGCCGGGTCCAGCCAGATGCGCATCGCGCGCTCGGTGCCGAAGAGGGATGCCTGGCCCACGCCGGGCACGCGCTGCAGCTCGGGCAGCAGCGAGCGGGCGACATAGTCACCCAGCGCCGTCGTGTCGACGTCCGGGTTGGTGCTGGACACGATGGTGAACAGCAGGAAGTTGGGATTCGCCTTGTCGACGCGCACGCCCTGCTGAATGACGCTGGCCGGCAGTCGCGGCGTCGCGCGGGCGAGGCGGTTCTGCACGTCCACCTGCGCCAGGTCGGCGTTGGTGCCGGGCTCGAAG
>CAMLKW010000114.1 GCA_946480605.1 uncultured Roseateles sp.
GCTCGGAGATGCAGCCGCAGTTCGCCAACATCGCCACGCCCAGCGAGATCGTCGTGTCGACCTCGTTCACGCTGGAGATCGGCGAGACCAGCGGCACCATCTACTTCTGCATCCCGTACTCGACGCTGGAGCCCATCCGCGACGTGCTGTACTCGACGACGGTGGGCGACTCGTCGGAGCCCGACCGCCGCTGGATCAACCTGCTGAAGACGCAGATCCAGGCCGCCGAAGTGGAGCTGGTCGCCGAGCTGGGCACCGCGCCCGCCACCGTGGAGCAGTTGCTGGCGTTCAAGCCGGGCGACTTCATCGAGCTGGACCTTGACCCCATGATCCAGACCAAGGTGGACGGCGTGCCTGTCTTCCAGTGCCACTACGGCACGTCCAACGGGCGCTATGCGCTCAAGATCGACAAGATGCTGACCGGTCCTCAAGAGGGCTGGCTGGGAGCCAAACATGAGTCCTGATTCCCCCAGCCAAGAAGAACAAGACGCGATGGCGGCCGAGTGGGCCGCGGCGCTGGCCGAGGCCGCGCCCTCGCCCGCCCCCGCGGCCTCCGAGGTCACCGAGGTGCCCGAGCAGGTGTCCACACCCAGCTTCGCGAATTTCTCGCCCACCACGGCGGGCGGCCCCGCGGGCGACATCAACATGATCCTGGACATCCCCGTCCAGCTGACCGTAGAACTGGGCCGCACCCGCATCCCGATCAAGAACATCCTGCAGCTGGCCCAGGGCTCGGTCGTGGAGCTGGACGCACTGGCCGGCGAGCCCATGGACGTGCTGGTCAACGGCTACCTGATCGCCCAGGGCGAGGTGGTGGTCGTGAACGACAAGTTCGGCATCCGGCTGACGGACATCGTCACGCCGTCGGAGCGCATGCGCCGCCTGTCGAAGGCCGCCTGACCCTTTCAGTCTTCGAACAAGGGCAGCTTTGCGCTGCCATTTGAGGGATTCAGGGGCTCAAGTCCGTCCGGAAAATGCCGAGGCATGAATGCATCCTCCGGCCTGCTCCCCTTCCTCTGGTTCCTCGCCATCGTTGCGCTGATCCCGGTCGCGCTGTGGCTGCTCAAGCGCACGCCCATGGGCGGCGCGGCGGCGGCGGGCGTGATGCGGATCGTCGCCCAACTGCCCGTCTCCACCAACCAACGCCTGCTGGTCGTCGAGGTCGGTCAGGGCGAGGACCGCCGCTGGCTGGTGCTGGGTGCAACGGCCCAGAACATCACCACGCTGCACGTGATGCCGCCGCAGGCCGAGCCGGTGCAGCCGGCCTCGTTCGCCAAACTGCTGGGCAAGGAACGCGGCGATGCGTAAGACCATCGGCCTCGCGCTGCTGCTCGCCGCAAGTGGCGCGCTCGCGCAGCAGGCGCAGACACCCCCGGCCACGCTGCCGCTTCTGGTGGGCCAAGGCGCGGGCGGCGGCAGCTACTCGGTGCCCATCCAGACGCTGCTGTTCTTCACCGCTCTGGGCTTCCTGCCCGCGGTGCTGCTGATGATGACGGCGTTCACCCGCATCGCCATCGTGCTGAGCCTGATGCGCCAGGCGCTGGGCACGCAGGCCGCGCCGCCCAACCAGGTCATCATCGGCCTGAGCCTGTTCCTGACCTTCTTCGTCATGAGCCCCACGCTGGACAAGGTGTATGCCGACGCCTGGCAGCCCTATAGCGCAGGCCAGATCCAGTTTGACGAGGCACTCAGGCGCGCCGAGGTGCCCATGCGCGGCTTCATGCTGAAGCAGACCCGCCAGGCCGACGTCGCGCTGTTCTCGCGGCTGGCCAAGCTGGACGCCGGCATCAAGCCCGAGGACGTGCCCTTCAAGGTGCTGGTGCCGGCCTTCGTGACCAGTGAGTTGAAGAGCGCCTTCCAGATCGCCTTCCTGGTCTTCATCCCCTTCCTGGTCATCGACATGATCGTGGCCAGCGTGCTGATGAGCCTGGGCATGATGATGCTGTCGCCCGTGCTCGTGGCCCTGCCCTTCAAGCTGATGCTGTTCGTGCTGGCTGACGGCTGGAACCTGCTGCTCGGCTCCCTCGCCGCATCGTTCGCCACCTGACCTGCGAACAGTGCTGCCCTCAACCGACTGGAAACATGGACGCCCAACAAGTCTTCACCTTAGGCCAGCAGGGCCTGTACATGCTGATGCTGGTGGCAGCGCCCATCCTCATCGTGGTGCTGCTGGTCGGCGTGGTCATCAGCGTGATCCAGGCGGCCACGCAGATAAACGAGGCCACGCTGTCCTTCGTGCCCAAGGTCGTCGCGGCCATCCTGACGCTGGCCGTCGCCGGGCCCTGGATGGTGACCCAGCTGGTGGAGTACATCCAGCGCACGCTGCAAGCCATTCCTTCGGTGGTCGGCTAGAGCGCCTCGATGTTCAGCGTCACCGAGGCCCAGCTGCTGGCGTGGCTGAACCCGCTGCTGTGGCCCTTCATCCGCACGCTGGCGCTGTTCGCCGGCATGCCAACTTTCAGCCAGCGCAACGTGCCGCTGCGGCTGCGCATCGGCCTGGCGCTGTTCATCTCGGTGGCGGCCCAGGCCTCGCTGCCCGAGATGCCCGTCACGCCGCTGGACTCGCTGCCCATGCTGACGCTGCTGATCGCCCAGCAACTGCTGATCGGCCTGGCCATGGGCTTCGCGGTGCGCATCGTGTTCGCGGCGCTGGAGTTCGCCGGTGAAATCATCGGCCTGCAGATGGGCCTGAACTTCGCCGGCTTCTTCGACCCCGGCACCGGCTCGCAGGGCACGGCCAGCGCGCGCTTCTTCGGCAGCCTGGTGGCCTTTTTGTTCATCGCCATCAACGGCCACCTGCTGCTCATCAACGCGCTGGTGCAGAGCTTCCACGCCTTCCCGGTGGGCGCCGAGCCCTTCGCGTTCCTGCGCGCCGTGCAACCGCAGCGCTGGGGTGCCGAGATCTTCAGCATTGGGCTGTGGATCGCGTTGCCACTGATCACCATGCTGATGTTCGTCAACCTGGTGCTGGGCGTGATCTCGCGCGTGGCGCCGCAGATCGGCGTGTTCTCGGTGGGCTTCCCGCTGACCGTCAGCGTGGGCCTGATCGGCATGGTGGCCACGCTGCCGCTGATGCAAACGCCGTTCACGGTGGCGCTTGAGCGGCTGCTGGCGGCGTTCAGTTAGCTTGGACGGCCGCCGGTCCGGTGGACACCCATCAATAGCAGCCCCTAAACCAGCCGCGCCGCTCCGATGCGCGCTGCTCACCTATGGTTCCGACATGATCCTCAAATTAAGGGATCTCGGCCTGCCTATCCGCTGCGAGCATCCGTAGCGGCTGCAGACCCGTAGAGCCCCGTGCGGACTCGTGGCTGTCGCCGGTTCAAGGGGGAAGCATGAAGTTCAGAATCACCTGGTTCGCGGCGCCGCTGCTCTCGCTCACAGGCTGCATGTCCCTGCCTGCCCTGGAAGGTGGAAGGGTCTTCGTCGTCTCATCTCCCGGCGAAGCCAAGCCGGCCCTGGACGAACTGGCCAAGATCGACATCGTTTACCAGCTGGACCCAAGGAAGAAGGGCTACTGCCATAGCCCGGAGGCCAAGAAGAACGTCTACCAGCCGCTGTTTGGCGCTGCGCCATCAAGATCAGGGCCAGCAGGCCCAGACCACGCGACCGAGGTTCGATGCGCGCTCGACGGCTTCTATTCCTCAGCCTATTTTGACGAGTTGAGCGCGTCGGACAAGAAGGCACTCGAAGTCAGCAATGTCGCGTTTGCCTATGCCGAAAAGCAGGCCAGCAGAATTGGCGAGTTGTCCAAGAAACTGGACGATGTGGTGGCGAAATTCGATGCCCCCTACCGGGCGTCAATCCAGACCAAACTTCAGACCGTGGTCTTCGATCAGCAGGTCTCGGATCTGACTCATCGCGTGCAGCAGGCGTCGGACAGCTCGGCGCTTCTCGAATTCCAGCGGCGCAGAAGGAATGGCGTGCAGTCCGCCTTCGTTTCAGCGAGCGACGCCGCCTGCGATCTGTACAAGCGCAATCTCAACAACGTTTACAGCACCTCGAACTTCTCATTCGGCTCTGTGGCCACGATCTCCGGCGGCCTGGGCGCCGCCGTTACGGGCGAAGGCGCAGCGCGGGCATTGGCGGCACTTTCAGGCATCACCAGCGGCATTCGCGCTGAATACAACGATGCGTTCTTCCGCAACAAGGTGGTGGAACTGCTGACCAAAGCCATGGACATTTCGCGGGCCCGCAAAAAGGAGGAGATCCGCCGGCGCTCAGTGCAGATCCTGGCCGACTACAGCATGGAGGACGCGCTTGGCGACGCCATCCTGTACAACTCGCAGTGCAGCTTGGTTGCCGGCCTGCAGGAGACCTCCGAATCGCTTCAGACGGTCTCCGACCCAGGCCTCAAATGGCTGGCCAATGCCTTCGGTGGCGCGGCCTCCAACAAAGCGCTAACCAAGTCGCTGTTCGACTCGCTGGGCGGTGCGGTCAGCACGATCCAGACGATCCAGAAAACCACCGAGGATCAGAACGCTGTGGTGTCGGGCGGCGGCGGTGATTCGACAACGACCGGCAGCAAGGACACTGCCACGACGACCGACACCAAGGCGTCCGCTACAAAGTCCGGCAAATAGCTCCGGACGCAGGAAGCCGCCGCGGATAAAACCCGTGGCCAGACAGCCTCAAGCCTCCCGCAGCGCCGTCGTGACCGGCAGCGATGCCGCCCGCACCGCCGGGAACAGCCCGCCGATGAAGCCGATGGCCAGCGCCCACTTGATGCCTTCCCACAGCAGTTGTGGCGACACGGCCAGGTTGAAGCTCAGCTTGCCAACCGAGCCGGCCGACATCGTCGAAGCCTCGAAGCCGTTGAACAGCAGCCAGGCGACGGCGCCGCCGATGAGGCCGCCGATCAGCGCCAGCAGCGTGGTCTCCAGCATCACCGCGACGACGACCGGCAGGCCGCGGAAGCCGATGGCGCGCAGCGTCGCGATCTCGCGCGCCCGCGTCGCCACGGCGGCGAACATGGTGTTCAGCGCGCCGAACACCGCGCCTACGGCCATGATGGCGCCCACCGTGATGCCGATGATGCGCAGCACCTTGGTCATCTGCTCGCCCTGCTTGGAGAAGAACTCCAGCGTCGTCATGGCCTTGACCTTGAGCTGCGGGTTGCCCTCCAGCGCCGCGCTGAAGGCCTTGATGGCCGCCGGATTCTCCAGCTTCACCGTCGCCGAATTGCGGCTGGCACCGCGCTTGTAGGTGTCGTTGACGACGTTGGCATCGGCCCACAGCTCGGACTCCATCGAGTCCCCCGTCGAGAAGATGCCCACGATGGTCCAGGGCTGGTTGCCCAGCTTCAGCGTCGCGCCGACCTTGAGCCCGTCGAACTGCCGCACCGCGCCCTTGCCGACGATGAGCTCGCGCAGCCCGGGCTGGAAGGTCTTGCCCTCGATGAGCTTGAAGTTGGGCCGCACGCTGAACGCGGCCTCACTGACGCCTCGCACCTGGGCGCTGCCCGTGTCGCCGGTCTCGCTGCCCTTGACGGGCAGGTTGGCCGCCGCCACCGTCTCGGCCGAGATGATGGGCTCGCCCTTGGCGTTGCGCGCGACGCCCGGCGCCTGCTCGATCTGCACGATGTCCTCGCGGGTCAGCGACGACGACACCTCGTTGGCCGAGGCGCCGCGCATGACGATGGCCGTGTCGTCCCTGCCGGAGTTGCGCAGCGTCTGTGCATAGCCCTCGGCCATGGCCAGCAGCGCCACCAGCACGCCCACCACGCCGGCAATGCCCACCACGATGACGGCCGACGAGCCCAGACGCTGCGTCAGCGTGCTGATACCCACCGACGTGACCGAGCGGGCCTGCGCGCCGCTGCGGAACAGCGCCATCCACAGCGCCAGCAGCACGGCCAGCGCCACGGCGCCGTACCAGGGCATGAGCACCCAGCCCGCGAGCAGGACGCCCATCAGCAGCACGAGCCCCGCGTTCTTGAGAAATTTCATGCTCATGCCCTCCCGGCCAGTGCATCGGTGATGTTGATGCGCATCGCCCTCAAAGCGGGCAGCGCGCCGACGGCCAGGCCGAAGAACAGCGCCAGGCCTGTGCCCATGGCCCAGCTGCTGAGGCCGGCGGCCGGCAGGTTCAGCGCGCCGCCGCTGCCCGCGCTGACGGCGGGGCCGATGACGCTGGCCAGACCGAGGCCGACGACGCCGCCGATCAGCAGCAGCAGCACCGACTCGGCCAACACCATGGCCAGCACGCTGCCACCGGAGAAGCCCAGCGTCTTCAGCACCGCGATCTCGCCGGTGCGCTCGCGCACGGCCTGCATCATGGTGTTGCCGGCCAGCAGCAGCAGCGTGAAGAACACGGCGCCCATGATGGAGGTGACGATGAGGTTGATGTCAGCCAGTTGCCGCATCCAGGCGGACATCGCGGCCTGCTCGGTCTGCGTGCGGGTCTCGTGGTCGGAGTTGGCCGAGATCTCGTCGATGGCCTTCAGCACGCGGTCGGCCTGGTTCACGTCCTTGACGCGCGTCACGTACCAGCCCACCTGGCCCTGGTTCCAGGGCGTGGTGTCGTCGAAGTACTTCCAGTTCAGCAGGAACATCTGGTCGTACCAGGCGCCGGTCTTCTTGTCAGCCACATGGATGATGCCGACGATCTTGAACGGCCAGTTCTGGCTGCCGTTGCGGTCCGGGAAGATCGTGGATTGCATGGGCACCTGGTCGCCCACCTTCCAGCCGAACTTCTTGGCCAGGCCCTCGCCGACGAGGGCGCCGTCCTTGGTCTCGGCGAAGGCGCGACGGTGCTCGGTCGACACCTGCATCTCGGGGTAGATGTCCAGATAGTTGGGCGAGACGGCGAAGCTGAAGACCTGGTTCTCGGGCTTTTGGTAGGCGCCGCCGAACCAGTTGGCAAAGGCCACGTCCTTGACGCCGTCGACCTGCGCCATGCGCGCGCCCAGCGACATGGGCAGCAGCTGGATGAAGCTGAGCTTGGCACTGGTCTGCAGCCGCTGCGCGCCGTTGGCGCTCTTGCCGGCCTGGTCGAAGCCCACGCGCACCGCGTCCAGCAACCCGAACAGCAGGAAGGCCGTGATGATGGACACCAGCGTCAGAAAGGTCCGCAGCTTGCGCCGGAACAGCGCGGCCCAGATGAGGTGGAGGTATTTCACTGTCGAACTCCTTTCGACGGATCACATGTGCGGGCCGAGCGCTGGGCCGCACCCGAGCCGGCCCGGCCTGACCATGCGCGCTGGTCAGTCCAGCACGCATGGGCGTCCCCGCGGGGGACCGGCCAACGTACTCGTTGGACGAGGGGCTTCATGCCACCTCGGCTTCGGTCACCAGCGTGCCCTTGTCCAGATGCAGCGTGTGGCTGGCGCGGGCGGCGGCGCGCGGGTCGTGCGTGACCATGACGATGGTCTTGCCGTGCTCGCGGTTCAGCGCCTGCAGCAGCGTCAGCACGTCCTCGGCGGACTGGCGGTCCAGGTCGCCGGTGGGTTCGTCGCAGACCAGCAGCGTCGGGTCGCTGACGATGGCCCGCGCGATGGACACGCGCTGCTGCTGGCCACCGGAAAGTTCAGTCGGCTTGTGCGACGCGCGGTCCGCCAGGCCCACCAGCTGCAGCGCGATGGCCGCACGCTTCTTGCGCTCGGACGCCGACAGCTTGGTCAGCAGCAGCGGCAGCTCGACGTTTTTCTGCGCCGACAGCGTGGGCATCAGGTTGTAGAACTGGAACACGAAGCCCACCCTGGACGCGCGCCACTTTGCCAGCGCCGCGCCACCGAGCTTGTCGATACGCTCGCCGCCCACGCTGATGGAGCCGCCGCTGGGCGCATCCAGCCCGCCCATCAGGTTCAGCAGCGTCGTCTTGCCCGAGCCCGACGGGCCCATCAGCGCCAGGAAATCGCCCTGCTGCACATCCAGGTCGATGTGGTGCAGCACTTCCACCTTCTGCTTGCCGCGCGTGTAGACCTTGGACAGGTCGCGGACTTCGATCAATGCACTCATGCTCATTCCTTGGCGGTGACGGTTGAACCACTTTTCAGTTCGGCGGGCGGCGACACGACAACCGTCTCTCCAGCCTTCACACCCTCGGTGGCGAGCCGGAACTTGCCGACGTCGCTCCCCAGCTTGACCGTGCGCTGCTCCGCACGACCTTCATTCACGGCAAACACGACCTGGGCGCCCCCGCGCTCCACCACGGCGTCGGGCGGCAGCAGCACGCCCGGCACCGGTCTGGCCTCGACCTCGGGCTTGGCGGCCAGGAAACTCACGCGCACACCCATGTCCGGCACGACACGCCCGTCCTTCTGCTCCAGCGCCACGCGCACCTTGACCGTCGCCTTGCCGCGGTCCGCACTCGGGATGACGGCCACCACGCGAGCGGGGATCTTCCAGTCCGGGTAGGCATCCAGCACCGCCTCGCAAGGCATGTCGGGCTTGACCTGGGCGATGTAGGCCTCGTTGACATCCACGCCCACTTCCAGCGAGTCCATGTCGACGATGGTGCCCACGCCGGTGCGCGTGAAGCCGCCACCGGCGGACAGCGGCGAGATGATCTCGCCCACTTGCGCGGCGCGCGCCGTGACGATGCCGTCGAAGGGCGCACGCACGGTGGCGTAGTCGTAGTTCACCTTGGCCTGGCGCACCTGGGCCTGGGCCGCCTCGATCTGGCGATTGGAGGCCTCGATCTGCGCCTGGTAGGTCTTGACCGCCGTGGCCGTCTGCTCCTGGCTCTGCCGCGTCGTCATGCCGCTGGCGGCCAGTTCGGCCTGGCGGCGCGCATCGGCTTCAGCCTGGGCGAGCTGCGCACGCAACTGGCCCTGGTTGGCCTGGGCCGTGCGCACCTGGGCCTCGGCGGCCGCGAGACCGGCCTTCAGCCCGGTGTCGTCCAGCCGGGCCAGCACCTGGCCCTTCTTGACCTTGAAGCCTTCGTCGATAAGCACCTCGACCAGCGTGCCGGTCATCTGCGCCGACACAGTGGCCATGCGGCGCGCGGTGACGTAGCCGGTGGCCTGCAGCACGGCGTTGGCCGCGGCGCCCTGGCCGTTGGCCTTGACGGTGGCGGTCTGCACCGCGACGGGCTTGTTGCCGGCCATCCACCACCAGCCCGCTCCGCCGGCCAGCACCATCACGACGACGCCGGCAGCCACGCCCCAGACCCATTTCGGCGGCCCGCCGCCATGCTCCTCACGGTGCGCACCGTCGATGCGCAACTCCTTCAGCAATCCGGTATCGATGACGCGCTCCTGAAAGTTTCCGCCCGGGTTGGGAACAGGGCGGATTCTGCACAGACAAGGCTGTCAGGCGGTCAGGGCTTTCGACGAGCGGCAGCCGGCGGGGGTGAATCGCCGCCAGCCGGGATGAATGGCGGCCGCAGGGGCTCTCTCAGCTCGCCACCAGCCCGTTGCGGATGGCGTAGACCGTCAGCTCGGAGTTATTGCCCAGGCCCAGCTTCTCCAGCACGCGGGCGCGGTAGACGCTGACGGTCTTGGGGCTGAGCATCAACTCCTCGGCGATGTCGGACAGGCGCTTGCCCGACGCGATCATCACCAGCGTCTGCAGCTCGCGGTCGGACAGCTTGTGGTGGGCCTGCTCGGACACCGGCGCGGTCAGGCTCTCGACCAGCATCTGCGCGATCTCGGGCGTCACGTATTTGCGGCCCTGGGCCACGGTGCGCACGGCCTGCACCAGGCTGGCGGGGTCGCCGCCCTTGTTGACGTAGCCGTAGGCGCCGGCCCGCAGCGCACGGATGGCGTACTGGTCCTCGGGGTACATGGACACGATCAACGTGCGCAGCGTCGAGCCCTCGTCCTTCAGCACGTGCAGCACGTCCAGGCCCGAGCGGCCGGGCATGTTGATGTCCAGCACCAGCACGTCGCAGGGGTTGTCCTGGCCCAGCTTGTGCAGCAGCCCGCGCAACTCGGTGTAGTCGCCGGCCTCGCCGACGACCTCGATGTCGCCGCTGTCGGCCAGCGTGTCGCGGATGCCGCGGCGGATCAGGCCGTGGTCGTCGCACAGGATGACCTTGATCATGACCGCCCCCAGATGGACTGGCCGCGGTCCTCGCCGAAGTCGGTGGCGTCGTCCAGCGCGTCGATGGCGTCCGGGTCCAGCGGCACGGTCAGGATGAGACTGGTGCCGCTGCCGGGCGCGCTGCTGAGGTCTACCCAGCCGCCCACGGTGGCCGCGCGCTCGTGCAGGCCGCGGATGCCGAAGGAGCGCTCCTTGGCCAGGTCGGCCGGCGCGATGCCGCGGCCGTTGTCGCGTATCTCCAGCGTCAGCACGCCGGAGTCCTGGCTCAGCTCGATGTCCACACGGCTGGCCTTCGCATGCTTGGACACATTGGTCAGCGCCTCCTGCGCCGTGCGGTAGGCCACCAGCGGCACGCCCGACGGCAGCGCCAGCCGCTCCTCGCCCACCCGCAGGCTGGCCTCGATGCCGGTGCGCCGCTCGAAGCGCGCCGTCATCCACTGCAGCGCGGCCACCAGGCCCTGCTCCAGGATGGCCGGGCGCAGGTTGTGCATGATGCGCTGGCTGGCCTCGATGGCCGAGTTGACCGTCTCCAGCGCCGCCGCGACGCGCTGGCGCACCTCGGGCTCCTTGGCGTGGCGATCGATCCAGGCCAGGTCGAACTTGACGGCCGTGAGCGACCCACCCACATCGTCGTGGATCTCGCGGGCGATGGCCGCGCGCTCCAGCTCCACGCTGGTCTGCAGGTGGCCGGCCAACTGGTGCAGGCGTTGCTTGGACTTGACCAGCTCGTGGTCGGCCGCCAGCCGGGCGCGCTCACTCTCGGCAGCGTCGATGGCGTGCAGCAGTGCCGGCGCCAAGCGCGCCAGGTTGTTCTTCAGCAGGTAGTCCGCCGCACCGTTGCGCATCGCGGCCACGGCCGTGTCCTCGCCGATCTCACCGGAGATCAGGATGAAGGGCACCGGCGACTGGCGGTCCTTCAGCGCCTCCAGCACCTGCAGGCCCGAGAAGCCCGGCAGGTTGAAGTCCGACAGGATGGCGTCCCAGGGGCGGTCCAGCGCCGCCAGCACCTGCGGCAGGCTGTCCAGCCGCTCCAACTCCACCCGCAACCCCGAGCGCAGGAGCTCGGCCAGGATGAGCTGATGGTCGAGCTCGGCATCCTCGACATGCAGCACCCGCAGGACCCGCGTTGCCTGCTCCACACCAGAAATCGTCATGGACGCAGAGTATGCCGTGGCGACCGGACGCCACACTCGACGCGTCTCAGACCGGTGCAGAGCGGTAATACCGCGCGTTCTCGATGCATCTCAAGGTCGACAGCTGCCGAAAAAGGATCGAACATGCCATGATGCATTCGCCCTGAGGGTATTTACAGGGCACTGGACAAGAAGCAGCATCCCCTCGCGGAGACACGATGCAGACAGACACTTCCACCGCAATCGATGGCCTGGATGGCAGCAACGCCGTCATGCCCTTGCTGGCGGCCGCGGAATTGCAGGATCACCTGATGACGGTGACCAACGACCTTGAACGCCTGCAGCGCCTGCTCGACGACGCGGGCGAGGCCTTGTCCACCCATTTCTACAGCGCCTCCAACCAGGTCATGTCGCTGCTGAGCGGCACCGACGGCGGTCCCGCGGCCGAAGGGCTGAAGCAGATCATGCAGGACATCGCTGGCGCCATCACCGCGTTGCAGTTCCAGGACATGGCGACGCAGCTGATCGCCCATACCAGCCAGCGCCTGCGCAACTGCTCGGACCAACTGGCCCGCGACACCTTCGGCATGGACGACGAGGACGGCGCGGCCGTCGTCGAGATCGCGCCACTGCGACCCAACCCGGTCACGCAGGACGAGATGGACGCCGGCTCCATCGAACTCTTCTGAAACTGAATCCCCAAGCCCCCAGGCAAAAACGTTCTCTCGGAGAAAACTCAAATGCACTCAATCCTCGCAGTCGACGATTCAGCCTCGATGCGCCAGATGGTGGCCTTCACGCTCAAGAACGCCGGCTTCAACGTGGTGGAAGCAGTGGACGGACAGGATGCCTGGGAGAAGTCGGGCCAGCGTGATTTCGACCTCGTGCTGACGGACCAGAACATGCCGCGCATGGACGGCATCAGCCTGACCAAGAAGCTGCGCGAGAACCCGAAGTTCAAGACCACGCCCATCCTGATCCTGACCACCGAGTCCAGCGACACGATGAAGCAGGCCGGCCGCGCCGCCGGCGCCACCGGCTGGCTGGTGAAGCCTTTCGACCCGGCCAAGCTGATCGAGGTGATCGGCAAGGTCATCCGCTGAAGACTGATCGAGGGGAGCACCAGCCATGGGTGACATGACCACCGAAGGCGCCAGCATCAGTGCTGGCATCGACCTCAGCCAGTTCTACCAGGTCTTCTTCGAAGAAGCCGGCGAGAACCTCGACAACATGGAGCAACTGCTGCTCAACGTGAATGTCGAGGCCGCCGACGACGAGGAACTGAACGCCATCTTCCGCTGCGCCCACTCCATCAAGGGGGGCGCGGCGACATTCGGCTTCAGCGATGTCGCCGAGCTGACTCACCAGATGGAGACGCTGCTGGACAAGCTGCGCCGCCATGAACTGCAGCCCAACGCCGCCATGGTGGACGTGCTGCTGCAGTCTGGCGACGCGCTGCGCGCGCAGCTGGGCCGCCACCAGGGCTCGGGTGCCGATCCGTTCGACACGACCGACCTGCTGGTCAGCATCAAGAGCTTCGTCGAGGGCGGCGCCGCACCGGTCGCCGCCGCACCGGCGCCGGCCCCCAAGGCGGCAGCCTCGACCCCGCCGCCCGCCGCACCCGCGCCCGCACCGACGCCGGCCAATCCCGGCACGCGCCTGCTGGAACTGCAGGTCGGCCCGCTGACCGACATCAGCCTGGCCGACAACCTCGTCGAGCTGTTCAAGGAGATCACCGACCTCGGCACCATCGAGCCGCTGGACGCCGGCCAGAGCTCCGACGGCATGCGCCGCTTCAAGGTGCTGACCAGCTCGACGGACAACGACCTGCTGGACCTGTTCACCTTCCACGTCGCGCGCGAGCAGGTCAAGCTGATCCCGCTGGGCCCCGGCTTCGGCTTCTACGACGGCGCCCCCGGCGCGCCGCCGGCCGAGGCACCGTCTACCGACCCCGGCTACGGCTTCTTCGACAACGCCCCGGGCACGCCCGCCGCCGAGGCCGCACCGGCCGCGGCCCCCGCTCCCACGGCCGCCATCGTGCCGACGCGCGCTGCCACGCCCGCCAAGACCGATGCAAAACCCGCTGGCGGCGGCATGGACCAGAGCACGCTGCGCGTCTCCATCGAGAAGGTGGACCAGCTCATCAACCTGGTCGGCGAGCTGGTCATCACGCAGGCCATGCTGGCCCAGAACAGCCGCGAGCTGGACCCCGGCCTGTACCAGCAGCTGACTTCGGGTCTTGCCGACCTGGAGCGCAACACGCGGGACCTGCAAGAGTCGGTCATGTCGATCCGCATGATTCCGATGTCGACCGTGTTCAACCGCTTCCCGCGCATGCTGCGCGACCTCGCCGCCAAGCTCGGCAAGAAGGTCGAGCTGGTCACGCAGGGCGAGGCCACCGAACTGGACAAGAGCCTGGTCGAGAAGATCACCGACCCGCTGACCCACCTGGTGCGCAACAGCTGCGACCACGGCATCGAGATGCCCGAGGACCGGATCGCCCGCGGCAAGCCCGAGCAGGGCACGATCACGCTGGTCGCGTCCCACCAGGGCGGCAGCATCGTCATCGAGGTGCGCGACGACGGCCGCGGCCTGAACC
>CAMLKW010000115.1 GCA_946480605.1 uncultured Roseateles sp.
ACCTGCTGGCCAATGCGCTGGCGCATCGCGGTTCACCGCAGATCCGCATCGAGGCCGACGCGCGCCGCCTGAGCCTCGTCAACGCCAGCGTGCCGCCGCCCGCCGCGCTGCTGAGGCCCGACGCGGCCGGCCGCGCGACGGGGCTGAAGGGCGAGGCCAGCGCGGGGCTGGGCCTGGGCCTGTCCATCGTGCGCCGCCTCGCCGAGCGCCACGGCCTGCAGCTCACGCTGGACCACGAGGACGGCCTCACACGCGTCAGCCTGCTCGCCTAGCGCTCACGTTTTCTTCACGCGCCGCCTTCCAGACTGGCGGCCCGTCACAGCATCGACGACAACGATGATGAAGAAAGCAGGCAAATACATGGCAGGACTTCTCGGTGTGGCAGCCGTCGCCGGCGCGCTCTGGTGGGCCGTCTTCGGCCTCAAGCCCTACGCCCCCTCCCCCGCCGAGCTGCAGGCCCGCCACGCACACGCGCCGCTGCCCGGCTTGCAGGTGAAGCTGGAGACCGTCGAGCTCATCGAAGGCGGCCACCGCGCGCAGGCACTGCGCTTCCACACCTTCGACGGCGGCGAGGTGCGCGGCCGCATCGTCTACCCCGCCGGCGCCAGCGGTCCCGTGCCGCTGCTGATCGGCCTGCATGCGCTGGGGCGCAACCACCACCGCTGGTTCGTGTCCGAGTTCATGCGGCGCCCCACCATCGAGCAGACCCACCGCGTCACCGCCCTCGCGCTGGCCAGCGGCTACGCGGTGCTGGCGCTGGACGCCCGCGAACACGGCGAGCGCAAGAACCCCGCGCACACCGCGCTGGACATCCTGCACGACCTGCACTGGTGGGGCAAGCGCGAGCCCTACGAGCGCATGATCATCGACACGCTGAAGGACTACCGCGCGCTGCTGGACTGGGCCGTGCAGCAGCCCGGCATCGACGCCCGCCGCGTCCGCGCCGTCGGCTACAGCATGGGCGCACAGATGGCGCTGCTGCTGGGCGGGCTGGACCCGCGCATCGAGGCCGTGGCCGCCATGGTGCCGCCGCACCTGGACGACAAGGTCGCCGCCGTCTCGCCGCAGCGACTGCTCGGCGGGCTGGCCGGCAAGAAGGTCTGGCTGCTGACGGCGGACGACGACGAACACGCCAGCGCCGCCCAGAATCGGGCGCTGTTCGACGCTCTGCCCGGCGCCGACAAGCAGCACCTGCGCTTCCCCGGCGGCCATGTGCTGCCCGAAGGCTATGCCGAGCAGCTGCGCCCGTGGTTCTGAGCGTGAGAGCATGCAGCCCGAAAGGAGCTTGACCCATGCGCTACATCGCCCTCTGGCGCGGCATCAATGTCGGCAAGGCCAAACGGATCGCGATGGCCGACCTCAAGGCCTTGCTGGTCGAACTCGGCGCCACCGACGTCCGCACGCTGCTGAACAGCGGCAACGCCGTGTTCGATGCGAAGAAGAAGCTCGGTGCCGACAAGATCCGCGCGGCCGTCGCGCAGCAGCTCGGCGTGGACGCCGCCGTCATCCTGAAGACGGCGGCCGAGTGGGCCGACATCGCGGCGGCGAACCCTGTCGCCGAAGCCGGTGACCCGAGCCGCCTGCTCGTCGCCATCACGGCAGATGCTGCGTCGCTGAAGACGGTGGAGAGCATCGCCGCCGACAGCGGCGAGCGCTTCGTCGTCACCGCCCACGCAGCCTATCTGTGGTGCGGCAACGGCATCCTGGAGAGCCGGGTCGCCGTCAAGCTGCTGAAGCAGCTGGGCGAAGCCGGCACGACGCGCAACTGGGCGACCGTGCTGAAGCTGAATGCGCTGATCTAGGGCTCGCCGTCCAGCGTGTGCACGCGCATGCCCACACCCTGCTCCGCCGGCGCCTTCCACGGCGCGCGGTCCAGCATCGTGCGGCCATCCGTCAAGCCCGCCGCCCAGCGGGCGCGCAGGCGGGCATCGCTGAAGTCGATGTCCCGCCAGGAGTCCTCGCCCGGCAGCGCCTGCATCACCATGTGGACCACATCGACCAGCGTGTCGCAGCCCAGCGCCAGCAGCTCCTTCACGGCGGGGTCGGCCGCTGCCGCAGGGCCCAGCCTCCTGCCGACGACACGCAGCGCTCGGCGCAGGTTCTGCATGCGTTCGTGGTCGTCCAGGTGCTCCAGGATGCGGCTGGCGTACTGGATGTCCTTGTAGCGCGTCAGCGCCTGCGCCATCGTGTGTGGCGCGGCCTCGCTGGCGTCCCACAGGTCCACCATGAAGCACAGCGTGTTGCGGCGTTCGGCGTCGTCGAGCACGACGTCCAGCGGCGTGTTGCTGTAGATGCCGCCGTCCCAATAGGCCTCGTCGCCGATGACGACGGGCGCGAAGCCGGGCGGCAGCGCGCCGCTGGCCATCACGTGCTCGGGGCCGATGCGGGTATGGCCGTCGCGGTTGTCGAACTGGGCCATCGCGCCCGAGCGCACGTTGACGGCGCACAGCGTCAGCCGCACCTCGGCGGCAGCGATGCGCTCGAAATCCACCAGCTCGTTCAGCGTGTCCTTCAGCGGCGTGGTGTCGTAGAAACCCAGTTCGCCCAGCGGCGCGCGGCGGTTCATGTCCCAGGCCTGCGGACCGCGCGGCTTGAAGAAGCCGGGGATGCCCGTCGTCAGCGTCTGCCAGGTCTGGAAGGCCGCAGTGAACGGGCTGGTAGGCAGGTGCGGCGCCCAGCCCGGCTGCGTCACGCGGTCCCAGAAGCGGCGCATCGCCGGCAGGCGCTCGGTGGGCGCGTTGCCGGCGATCAGCGCGGCGTTGATGGCGCCGATGGACGTGCCCACCAGCCAGTCCGGCGCCAGGTCCGCCCCTTCCAGCGCTTCGACGAAGCCGGCCTGGTAGGCGCCCAGGGCGCCGCCGCCCTGGAACACGTAGACGGTCTGCGGTCGGCGGCGTGGTGGCATGTCGATCTCCCTTGCAAGCTCGCCTCATCGCCACCGGTGACGGTGCGAACCCCTCAAGACGACGAAGACGGTCGCGGCTTCGCGCCATCGAAGCCGAGCAGGCCGTCGGCCACGGCCTTGCCGTGCTTGCGCTCGATCTCGGCATGCATGACGCGGTTGTAGGCCTCGACGAAGGCCGTCGAGGCGGGCGTGACTTCCGTGCCCTTGTGAACCCAGGTGACGCCGTAGCGCTGCTTCATGCGCTCGGCCCGCACCGTCTCTGCCTTGCCGGGCTGGGGACCCACCGTCTGCAGCTTCAGCTCGCCGGCCTCGATGTCCGCCCGCGCGACGGCCGCGCCACGCTCGGCCGCCAGTGCGGGCGTGCCCAGGCGCAGGTCCACCGTGGCGACGAGCAGCCGGTCACCCGAGGTGTCCAGGTGCACGATGCCGAACTTGACGAACATCAGCAACACGACGCTGACGGCCGCCAGCGCGAACAGCACCGCCACGACATGGATGCGCCGCACACCGCGCGGCCGCTGCCACTTGGGCTCGACGAATTCAGTGAGCAATGCCATGGCCGCCTGCAGGTCGGGTTTCTCGGTGCTCGCCGAAGGCGGCGATCAAGGGCATGGCCTGGGCGATGACGGCCTTGACGGCCGGCAGCTGCAGCGAGGCCTTGTGCGCGGCGGCGTCGGTCCAGACCTCGGTGACCCAGACCGTCACCTCGTCGGCGGGGTCTTCGGCCACCACATAGCTCAGGCAGCCGGGCAAGGCGCCGGACTCGGCCAGCAGCAGCCGGACCAGCTCGGGGCGGCGGCCCTCGGCAGCCTTGAAGCTGCCAATCAATCCGTACATCGCGTCAATTCCTGGAAGTCGAGACGCGATTTTGTGTCAACGGCACCAGCGCCGCCTGCACGCGGCCTTGCCAGGCAGCTTGTTCGGCGGCGGTCCAGTCCGCCCAGCGCGTGCTTTCGGCCTCCAGTTCGTCGGCCAGCGCCTGCAGCACCGGCCGACCGGTGACGCTGGCCGCCAGCGTCAGGCGGGCCAGCCACTCCTGGGCCTGGCGCACACGCGGGTAGGCGGTGAACAGCCAGCGCGCCACCTCGGACCGCGCACGCCAGTCGGCGCTGCCGAAGCGCTGCACGGCCTGGGCGGTCAGCCGCTGGCCGGCGCCCAGGCAGTCGAACGCGACGCAGCCGCCGAAGCCCTGCGCGACCAGTCCGTCATGGATGCCGCAGCGGTGGTCGGCGCAGAGGTGGTGGCAGGGCGTCTCGGCGGGCTTGTCGAAGCCGAAGCCCTGCACCGCATCGAACGGCGGGACCACGCAGCACAGCGCCACGCAGGCCGAGCAATCGGCCTTCAGGTGCGGCGGCAGCTGGACCGTGTGCGTCACCTGGCGTCGTCCGACACGCCCACCATCCAGCCCACGCCGAAGCGGTCGTTGACCATGCCGAACAGCGGCGCCCAGAAGGTCTTGCCCAGCGGCATGACGACGCTGCCGCCGTCTGCCAGCGCGGCGAAGGCCTCGCGGGCGGCGTCGGCGTCGGGGCAGTCCAGCGACAGCGAGAAGCCCTTGAAGCCGCCCTCCCCGCTGCACATGCCGTCGGACATCATCACCAGCGCGCCGCCGATGTGCAGCGAGGCATGCATGATCTTGTGCTCCGAGCCCGGCGGCAGCGTGCCCTCGGGCGGTGGCTCGGGCGACTCGGAGTTGCGCATCATGAATTCCACCCTGGCGCCCAGCGCCTGCTTGTAGAACTCGATGGCTGCTTCGCAGTTGCCTTCGAAGAACAGGTAGGGATCGATCTTCATCGCGGTCTCCGGTGGCGGGTGATGACGACTCTAGACCTTACGGCGTCTTGAAGTCACCGGCCGTGGAGGTGATGAAACCATCCGCACGGATGTATCGGCGCCAGGCCGCGTTGGCCTGCTCCACGGTCACCGCCGCCAGCGCCTCGTCACGCTTCTGCGAGGCCAGCCAGGTTTCGCCGTACTCGGCCAGGTTGCCCAGAATGCCCACCAGCGTGCCCGGGTCGGCGCGGCCCTGGCGACGGGCTTCGGCAATGTCCTTCTGGGCCCGCGCCAGCTCGGCTGCGGTGACGCCGTCACGGCCCATGCGGGCGATCTCCTCCTGGATGACGGCAATGATGCGGTCGCGCTTGTCCGGCGCGTAGCTGGCCTGGATGGCGAAACTGCCGTCGTTGCCCCAGTAGCTGGCGCTCAGCGACGCACCGATGCCGTAGGTCAGGCCTTCCTTCTGGCGCACGCGCTCGGACAGCCGGCTCTCCAGCCCGCCGCCACCGAAGATCTGCACCGCCAGCTGCAGCGCGACGAAATCGGGCTGCTCGCTGTTCAGCGCCAGCGGTTGATGCAGGCGCACGATGGCGTTGGGCTTGTCACGCGCGATGGCGTCGAAGCGCGCCGGCGGCACGGCCAGATGCCTGGGCACATGACGCACGAAGCGCGGCGCGGCGGGCTTCTTCCAGTCGCCGAACAGCCGGTCCAGTTCGCCCGCCAGCCCGTCCGGCAGCGCGCCCACCACGCTGACCTGCGCGTCGTCGGCGCTCCAGTAGTCGGCGTAGAAGCGCTTCACATCGTCCAGGGTCGTCCGCTTCACCTCGGCAATGCGTTCGTCCACGCTCATCACGTAGTCGGGGTGACCCAGCGTCACGCCGCGGGCGCGGTTGTAGTGGCCGCGCGTGGCCTCCTGGCGCAGCACGCCGGGTTCCTGGCGCGACGCCTCGATGCCGGCGATCGTCGACTTGATCTCGCGGTCGAACGCATCCTGCGGCAGCAGCGGCCGGCGCAAGGTGTCGGCCAGCACGCGCAGCGCGGGCAGCAGCGTGTCCCGCTCGGCACTGAGATAGATGCTGGCACCCTGGTCGTGGCTGCTGATGTTGAAGCTGGCGCGCAGCTTGATCAGCGCGTCCTGCAGCTGCTGCTTGGTGTAGCCCGCGCTGCCCTCGTTCATCAGCGCGCCGATGAAGCCCGTGCCGTTGCGCGCGAAGGTCGCGTCGCGCTCGCCCCAGCGCAGCTGCATCTGCAGCATGACGGTGTTGCCGCGGGTCTGCTTCCTCAGCGTGTGCAGCCGGATGCCGCTGGGCAGCGTGGCGCGGCTCATGCGCGACTCCAGCACGGCGGGCACCGGCTCCAGTTGCTCGCCTTCCTCCACCTTGGGCGGGCCCTGCAGCGCGGCCAGGCGCTGGTCCAGCGCCGGCGCGGCCGGAATCTCCACGCGCTCCACCTTGTCCGCCGGCAGGTAGCGGCCCAGCGTGCGGTTGGCGGGCTTGAAATAGGCGGCGCGCACTCGGTCCACGTCGGCCAGCGTGACCTTGGGGATGTCCTCCATCAGCTGGAACAGCAGCCGCCAGTCGCCCGCCGCGACCAGGCCGGAGATCTGCTGGATCAACGCCTCGGGGTTCTTCATCTGCTGGCGGTAGCTGTTGACGGCGATGTCGCGCACGCGCGCCAGTTCGGTCTCGTCGAAGGACTGGGTCGTGCGGCCCTCGGCCAGGTCCAGCAGCAGCTTCTCGGCCTTGTCGACGTCGGCGCCGGGCGGCAGCGCGGCGAACGCACTGGCGGTGCCGGGGTCCACGCCGCCCAGGCCGCCCAGGCCCGCGGCGAGGGCGATCTTGGGCTCCACCAACTGCTTGTAGAGCTGGCCGCTGGGCTGCAGGCTCATCAGCAGGCCGTAGACCAGGATGGCCGGCGTGTCCGGGTGGGTGATGGCCGGCACGTGGTAGGCCGCCAGCAGGAGCGGCTGGCCGCCCACGCGGCGCACCACCACGCTGCGCTCGCCGTCCTGGGCCGGCTCCACCGTGTAGGGCTGGGGCACGGGCTGCGCAGGCCTGGCCAGCGGGCCGAAGTGCCTGCCGATCAGCGCCAGCGTCGCGGCCTTGTCGAACTGCCCGGCGATCAGCAGCGTCGCGTTGTCGGGCCGGTAGTAGCGCTTGTAGAAGGCCTGCAGCTTCTCGATGGGCACGTTCTCGATGTCGCTCTTCGGGCCGATGGTGGCGTTGCCGTAGGGGTGCCATGCGAAGGCCGCCGCGTTGACGCGCTGGCTCAGCACCGCGAACGGCTGGTTCTCGCCACGCTCGAACTCGTTGCGCACCACCGTCATCTCGGTGTCCAGGTCGGCCTTGGCCACGCGGCTGTTGGCCATGCGGTCGGCCTCCAGGTCGAGCAGGAAGGCCAGCGTGTCCGCGTTCGCGTTGAAGGAGGCGAAATAGTTGGTGCGGTCCACCGTGGTCGTGCCGTTGAAGCGCACGCCGCGCTGCGCCATCGCGCCGGGGATGTCCTTCTGCCGCTCGGTGCCCTTGAACAGCAGGTGCTCCAGCAGATGGGCCATGCCGTACTCGCCCGGCGCCTCGTGGCGGCTGCCGACGCGGTAGGTGATGTTGACCGTCGTGGTGGTCTGCGTCGCGTCGGGCAGCAGCAGGACCTGCAGGCCGTTGGGCAGGCGGTACTCCTGGATGCCGCCCAGCTCGCGCACCGCTTCGGGCGTGGCCGCCGCGTGCATCGTCCCGGGCACGGCCCGGGCCACCGGCTGAACCTGGGCGCAGCCCGCGGCCAGCCCCAGCAGCACGACGCCCAGCCCCCGGGCCAGGCGCCCGTCCAGCTTGATCCTCATCTTGTCTCCTTCAATCACCGCCGTCGTGTGGACGGGCGCCGGCATTCTCAGGGCTTTCGTCGCACCAGCCCTTCGTCACTGCCCACGGCGGGATTGACGGCCTCAGCGGAACACGCCCACCGCCTCCACCAGGCTGGCGGTCTGCTGCTTCAGGCTCATGGACGCCGCGCTGCTCTGCTCCACCAGCGCCGCGTTCTGCTGCGTCACCTGGTCCAGGTGGCTGACGGCCTGGCCCACCTGCGCGATGCCGGTGCTCTGTTCGCGGATGGAGCCGCTGATCTCGCCGATGAGATGGGATACGCGCTGCACCTTGGACATGATCTCGCCCATGGCCTGGCCGGTATCGTCCACCAGCCGCGTGCCGGTCTCGACCTGCTCCACGCTGGCATTGATCAGCGTCTTGATCTCCTTGGCCGCCTCGGCGCTGCGCTGGGCCAGCAGCCGCACCTCGCCGGCCACCACCGCGAAGCCGCGGCCCTGCTCGCCGGCACGGGCGGCTTCCACGGCCGCGTTCAGCGCCAGGATGTTGGTCTGGAACGCGATGCCGTCGATGGTGCCGATGATGTCGGCAATGCGGCGCGAGCTGGCGCTGATGTCGCCCATGCGCGCCACCACCTGCGACACCGCCTGGCCGCCCTGCGTGGCAGCCTCGCTGGCCTGGCCCGACAAGTCGTTGGCCTGCCCGGCCGTCTCGGCGTTGTTCTTCACCGTGGCCGTCATCTGCTCCATGGACGAGGCCGTCTGCTCCAGGCTGGAGGCCGCCTGTTCGGTGCGTGCGCTGAGGTCTTCGTTGCCCTTGGCGATCTCATTCACCGCGGTCTGCAGGTTGACGACCTGCTCGCCCACGTCGCGCACCAGCCAGCGGAACATCAGCCCCAGCTGGCTGATGCAGCGCATGCTCATGCCGATCTCGTCGACACGGTCCATGGCGCTCACCTCCTGCTGCGCGCCGGTGGCCACCGCCAGCGCCATGCGGCGCAGCTGCTCCAGCGGCTTCGCGATCATGTGGTCCAGCAGCAACGACGTTGCGAACATCGCCACGCCCACCACGGCCGCCAGGCGCGCCAGCGCCGCCATGTCCACGGTCAGCGGAATGCCCACCAGCAGCATGGCCAGCCACATCAGCGCCAGCGTCAACCGCATGCGGGCGCGCACGCCCAGGGTCTGGCGCCAGCTCAGCAGCGACGCGATGCCGGTGCGCACGATCAGGCCCTTGTGCAGCTTGATGCCGCCGGCCCGGCCTTCGCGCATGTCGGCGTACAGCTTCTCGGCGGCAGCCGAGTCCTCGCGCGTGGCCCGGGTGCGGACCGACATATAGCCCTGCGTGCGGCCGCCGCGCACGATGGGCACGGCATTGGCGCGCACCCAGTAGTGGTCGCCGTCCTTGCGGCGGTTCTTGACCAGCCCGGTCCAGGGCTCGCCCCCCTTCAGCGTGGCCCACATGTCGGCAAAGGCCGCTTCCGGCATGTCCGGGTGGCGCACCAAGTTGTGCGGCTGGCCGATGACCTCGTCGCGACTGAAACCGCTGACCGCGATGAACGCATCGTTGGCGTACTTCACGTAGCTCTGCGGATCGGTGGTGGACATCAGCGTGGCGTCGGCGGGGAAGTCGAACTCACGCTGGGTCACGGGCTGGTTGACGCGCATATCACCTCCATGTATGCAGTTGCGCAGAAGCTTCTGCGTCGGCGCCCGATGCAAGGAGCCGCGCTGCATGATCGCGCAAGCAGTCCTGAAAAGGGAGGCGTCAGGCGTCAGCAAGCCGTCAGCCCCGGCGTGTGCACGCCGCTGGGCTCAGGGCGCCGCGTTCACCGCGCGGCGAACGCGGCGACGGTGTCCTGCCATTCGTCGACGCTGCCCTCGCGCACCTCGACGCCGCACAGGAAGTCCAGCTCGCGGCGCCGGTCGGCCGCCTCGCGCCGCTGCCGCTCGCGCTCGCCCGCCGTCACCCAGGACGGCATGACGATCCAGCGCGGCAGATGCTGGATGAAGCTGGCGGTGCGGGCGGCGTTCATAAGAAGTCCTCGTTGCGTGCAGGATGTCGGCATCCATGTCGTGGCGCCGTCCCCCTGATGTCCCCGCAGACCGGAGAAAAGAGGCCCCAGGCACCAGGCCTGAGGCCAACCCGCGGCGGTGAAGCCGCGGCCTGCCGAGGGAGGAACGGCAGGGGGCAAGGCCCACCCAGATTGTCGGAGGCCGGCCACGCCAGGTCCCATGCCAACCACACGGCGGACCATGCCCTCGGGTTCTAGCGTGAGGATTCACCTCGCGGCCTCGACAATCGCCGCATGCCCGATCCGATTCGCGTGCCCATGCCGCCGGCCGGCGATGACCTGCAGCGCTACTTTGAAGCCCTGGCCAGGCACGAGGACTTCCGCCGCGTGCTGGATCTCAGCGTCGTCGAGTTCGACGAACTGGCACAGCTCAGCCGGCTGTCGATCACCGGCGCCGAGGCCACGGCCACCGGCGTGGCCGTGAGCTACGCGGTGGCCTGGACGGCCTTCCATGCCTGCGACGACAAGACCCTCCACGGCCAGCACCAGCGCATCGCACGCGGCCGGGCAGAAGGCGATGCCTGGGCCTTCGAGATCGCCGAGGCAGCACCAGGCCGCAGCACCGCCAACGAGTTCTGACCATCCCCCTTTGGGGGGAGACGATGGGGGATGCGGGTCGGCACTCCCTCTTCGTCCCCCCCAAGGGGCGATTCCCGGCGCGGCACGCGACGCCGAGACTGTCCTCATCGACAGCGGAGTTCGCCATGCAGACTGAGTTCACCCCTCGCCACCCCACCCCAACGCGCCCGGCCGGCGCCAACACCTTGCGCATCGCCTCCGCACGGCTGCGCGAATGGGCCGGGGACGGCGAGCGGGACCACGTCATCCAGCCCCGCGCGGACGAGGCCGCCTGGGAGGACACGGAGATCGATGTCCGCCGGACGGTGCTGTGAGGGCGGCACCGCCAAACGGTGCTGCCGCGCTGCGGCAGCATGGCGGCGTCATCGGACGCGGATGACGACCTTGCCCTTGGACCGGCCTGACTCGACATGGGCCAGGGCCTCGTTGGTGGCGTCGAAAGGAAAGACCTTGTCGATCACGGGCCGGATGGCTCCGGCCTCGATGAGGTGGGTGATCTCGCTCAGCTGATTGCCGCTGGCCTTCATGAAGAGGAAGGCGTAGTCGACGCCCAGGCCCCGCGCCCTGCGGCGCACACCGAAGCTCAGCAGCCGCACGACCAGCCTCACCAGGGCCGGCGCCGCGATCTGCCGGCCGAACTCGGGATCTGCCGGCCCGGAGATGGAGATCAGCTTCCCGCCTGGCTTGAGCACGCGCAGGGATTTGTCGAGCGCCTTGCCGTCCTGGCTGTGCAGCACCACGTCGTAGTCGCGCAGCAGCGGTTCGAAGTCCTGCGTCCTGTAGTCGATGACGACATCGGCGCCCAGCCGCTTCACCAGCGCTGCATTGGCCGCGCTGGTGGTCGTGGCGACGGTGGCGCCCAAGTGCTTGGCCAACTGGATGGCGAAGGTGCCCACCCCGCCCGAGCCGGCCTGGATGAAGACCTTCTGCCCCTTCTTCAACCCGGCCTCCTCGACCAGGGCCTGCCAGGCCGTCAGGCCCACCAGCGGGATGGAAGCCGCCTCCTCCATCGTGAGCCCCCTGGGCTTGGGCGCCAGCGACGCCTCCCTGACCGGCACGAACTCGGCAAAGCTGCCGATGCGGAAATCGTCCGCTCGCGCATAGACCTCGTCGCCCGGCTTGAACAGCCGCACCCGCGGGCCCACCCGGACCACGACGCCGGCCACGTCGTGCCCCAGGACCAGCGGCATGCGATAGGGCAGGACGAGCTTGAATTCCCCATCCCTGATCTTGGAGTCCAGCAGGTTGACGCCGGCGGCATGCACCTGGACCAGGACCTCGTCGTCGCGCAGATCCGGGTCCGGCATCTCTGCCAGCCGCAACGCGCGCTTCTTTCCATAGCCTTCGAGGACAAATGCTTTCATGGTGCTTCCTCGGTCGGTCAGGCGGGGAGTCGCAGGTCCTTGCGGACCCCGGCGTCCAACACGCTGGCGGGCGCAAATCGACGCAGCAGGCGCAAGCGGCTCGCGAGCCCCGGGGCGTAGCGAATCCCGGGGCGCTCCGCCACGGCCGCCTTCAGCACCGTCTCGGCCACCACCTCGGGGCCGTCGGCGCCCGCGAGCACTTGCTTCACCCGCCTCGCCACCGCCGCGCGGATCTCGCGGTACACGTCGAGGGGCGCATCGGGTTTCATCAGGTTCGCGTCGAACGGCGTGTTGATGTAGGCGGGCTCGACCACCGAGACGCGAATGCCCTGCGTGCGCAGTTCATGGTCCAGCGACTCCGAATAGCCCGCCACCGCATGCTTGGTGGCCGAGTACAGCGCCATGTAGGGCATCGGCAGGAAGCCCAGCACGGAGCCGATGTTGATGATGCGCCCGCTGCCCTGGCGGCGCATGTGCGGCACGACGGCGCGGGTCATGCGCACGATGCCGAAGAAGTTGGTGTCGAAGATCGCCCGCGCCTGTTCGAGCGAACTCTCTTCCGCGCCGGCGGGAGCCACGCCGAAGCCCGCGTTGTTGACGAGCAGATCGATGCGGCCTTCCAGCGCCAGCAGCTTCTGCACGGCGGCGTCGACCGACTCATCGCGGGTCACGTCCAGGGCCAGCATCTCGAACGAGGCCCCACCCGCCGGGGCCTCTCGCCGGCTGGTGCCGTAGACCTTGTAGCCGGCCTTCGCGAGCCGCTGTGCCGTGGCCTGCCCGATACCCGACGAGGCACCGGTGACGAGGGCGATCTTCTGCTTCATGTTCATCAGGTTCTCCGTCCATGCAGGGCCTTGCGGACCAGCTTTGCCAATTTCAAATGACGAACGTAATATAAAAATTCGAACAAATGGGCAGCTTCCGTCGGCAGGCCTAGGAGGCTGCGGAAAGCAGGTGCTTGAGCGCGGCCTCCCGCAGGCCATCCGACAGCGCCGGCTCGTCCACGGCACGCGCCAGCAGCAAGGCACCCACCATGGTGGCCAGCGTGACCAGCGCGCGTTCGTGCGCAGCAGGCCGACCCCAGTCCGGCGACTGCCTCGCCACGAGATCCACCATCTCCTTGATGTGCCGGGTGCTCACCCGACGCACCTCGGCCCCCTGGCGCGAAGTTTCGGAGCCCAGCGCCGCCAGAGGGCAGCCCATCTCGGTCTGCGCCAGATGCTCCTTGGACAGATAGGCCCGCAGCATCGACTCCAAAGCCTTGCCCGGCGGCACGCCAGCCACCACCTCCGCGGCGACGGCGGCCGACTCGGCGCAGGCCTGGCCGGCCGCTTCGGCCAGCATGGCCTCGCGTGAAGCGAAATGGGCATAGAACGCACCATGCGTCAAGCCCGCTTCCTTCATGATGTCCGCCACGCCGGTTCCGTCGTAGCCGCTGCGACGTATGGCCCGCGCCGCCACCGCCACGATGCGCTGGTGCGTCTCTTCCTT
Source organism: uncultured Roseateles sp. (assembly GCA_946480605.1). The sequence continues at coordinate 13,006 of CAMLKW010000115.1, forward strand.
GGCCGCAGCTCGGGCATTGATTCTGCTTTTTCGCATGACGCATATCATACACAAATGCAGGCGGATGCGTGCGGCCACCCTTTGCCCACCCTGGTCGGCCCGGACCCCGGGCACTGGTTATCCTGCCGCCCCATGTACGCGACCTTCTTCGGCTTGAGACAAGCGCCGTTCTCGATCGCGCCGGATCCGCACTACCTGTTCATGAGCGAGCGCCACCGCGAGGCGCTGGCCCACCTGCTGTACGGGCTGAGCGGCGGCGGCGGCTTCGTGCTGCTGACCGGCGAGATCGGGGCCGGCAAGACCACCGTCTGCCGCTGCTTCCTGGAGCAGATTCCGGCGGACTGCAACGTCGCCTACATCTTCAATCCCAAGCTCACCGTGACTGAGCTGCTGCGGGCCATCTGCGACGAGTTCCACATCCCCGTGCCGCCGGGCGCGCAAACGGTGAAGGACTACGTCGACCCGCTGAACACCTTCCTGCTGGCGCAGCACGCGGCCGGGCGCAACAACGTGCTCATCATCGACGAGGCGCAGAACCTGTCGGCCGACGTGCTGGAGCAACTGCGCCTGCTGACCAACCTGGAGACGGCCGAGCGCAAGCTGCTGCAGGTGGTGCTGATCGGCCAGCCCG
>CAMLKW010000116.1 GCA_946480605.1 uncultured Roseateles sp.
GCTGCTGGGCCTGGTGTCGCACCTGCCGCGCGGCGACTGGCGCATCGGCGCGCCGTTCTACTTCTGCGCCGCGCTGCAGGCCGCGGCCCTGCTGATCGCCTGGGCTCATTTCCGCCGCGAGCGCCGCGGCGCGCTGGCCGTGGCCGCCTCCACCTGATTCGCTGATCGCTTCGCACCATGCACGACAAGATCCTCATCCTCGACTTCGGCTCCCAGGTCACCCAGCTCATCGCGCGCCGCGTGCGCGACGCCTCGGTGTACTGCGAGATCCACCCGAACGACGTGTCGGACGACTTCGTCCGCAGCTACGCGCCCAAGGCCATCATCCTGAGCGGCAGCCACGCGTCCACCTACGAGGACCACGAGTTGCGTGCACCGCAGGCCGTGTGGGACCTGGGCGTGCCGGTGCTGGGCATCTGCTACGGCATGCAGACCATGGCCGTGCAGCTGGGCGGCAAGGTCGAGTGGAGCGACCACCGCGAGTTCGGCTACGCCGAGGTGCGCGCCCACGGCCACACGCAGCTGCTGGACGGCATCCAGGACTTCGAGACCCCCGAGATGCACGGCATGCTGAAGGTCTGGATGAGCCACGGCGACAAGGTCACCGTGCTGCCGCCGGGCTTCAAGCTGATGGCCTCCACGCCCAGCTGCCCCATCGCCGGCATGGCCGACGAGGCGCGCCGCCTGTACGCGGTGCAGTTCCACCCCGAGGTCACGCACACGCTGCAGGGCGAGGCCATGCTGCGCCGCTTCGTGCGCGACATCGCCGGCTGCAAGGGCGACTGGCAGATGGGCAGCTACATCGACGAGGCCGTCGCCAAGATCCGCGAGCAGGTCGGTGACGAGGAGGTCATCCTGGGCCTGTCCGGCGGCGTCGATTCCTCGGTGGCCGCAGCGCTGATCCACCGCGCCATCGGCGACCAGCTGACCTGCGTCTTCGTGGACCACGGCCTGCTGCGCCTGAACGAGGGCCAGATGGTGATGGACATGTTCGCCGGCCGCCTGCATGCCAAGGTCGTGCATGTGGACGCCAGCGCGCAGTTCCTCGGCAAGCTGGCTGGTGTGACCGACCCCGAGCGCAAGCGCAAGATCATCGGGGCCGAATTCGTCGAGGTGTTCCAGGCCGAGGCTGCCAAGCTGACCAATGCGAAGTGGCTGGCCCAGGGCACCATCTACCCTGACGTGGTGGAGAGCGGTGGCACCAAGACCAAGAAGGCCACGACCATCAAGAGCCACCACAACGTCGGCGGCCTGCCCGAGACGCTGGGCCTGAAGCTGCTGGAGCCGCTGCGCGAGCTGTTCAAGGACGAGGTGCGCGCGCTGGGCGTGGCGCTGGGCCTGCCGCCGGACATGGTCTACCGCCACCCCTTCCCGGGCCCTGGCCTGGGCGTGCGCATCCTGGGCGAGATCAAGAAGGACTACGCCGACCTGCTGCGCCGTGCCGACGCGATCTTCATCGAGGAGCTGCGCAACACCATTGACCCGGCCACCGGCAAGAGCTGGTACGCGCTGACCTCGCAGGCCTTCGCCGTCTTCCTGCCGGTCAAGAGCGTGGGCGTCATGGGCGACGGCCGCACCTATGACTACGTCGTGGCCCTGCGCGCCGTGCAGACCAGCGACTTCATGACGGCCGACTGGGCCGAGCTGCCCTACGCGTTGCTCAAGCGCACGTCGGGTCGCATCATCAACGAGGTGCGCGGCATCAACCGGGTCACCTACGACGTCAGCTCCAAGCCGCCCGCGACCATTGAGTGGGAATGACGTTGTTTTGCAAGTTGTTGATTTAAAACGAATAATTGACGACTGACGATGTGCCTATCCGCATCATCAATGGCGTTGTTTCTGGTGTTTTTCCTCGCATGCTGCTCGTGAGCCGTTAGTGCCACGGGAGGGTAGATGTTTCTATTCATGGTATTGGCGCGGCGCATGGCTTTTGCTGGCGATGTCGACTATGCATACGCTGGGGGGCTTGCGTTGCCATCGGTGCTCCGGCAAATGGCCGGCAGCCTATGGCTCCGCGGGTCAGTCATACGCAACCCGTTCACTCCCTCCAGACTTCGCCGGTCACGGCACCGGAACGGTCGGTCACGATCCCTAAATCGCCGGGCACGATGGACCGAAGTTATGAACTCTGAAGTTCGGGGGCAACCTCAGAGACTCATTGCCAGTCAGGTCCTCAGTTGATCGCAGCATGTGTCTGGGCGGCCGTTTGCCAGCCTCCACCCAGCGCCCTGAACGAAGCGATGGCAGCCCGAGCCGCCTCCGCTTCGGCTTGAGCATGTTCATCGGCGACCCTAAGAAGGTTTTCATCGGCCTTCAGAACCTCGATCAGGCTGACCACGCCCTTCTGGTAGGCGGCGAAAGTTGCAGCGCGTGCACGGGTTAGCGATTCGACGCCCTGTATCAACTCGGCCAGCTGCGCCTCGCGATTCGCAAGGGCCGAGAACGCGTTCTCGACGTCTTCGGTCGCCCTGAGGGCGGCAAGGCGGTAGCCGGCCAGCAGTTCGGCCTCCTGCCCCTTGGCCTGCTCGATCTGTGTGTCGATGCGGCCGAAGTCGAAGAGCCGCCAGCGCAGGCCCAGCACGCCGGCGGCCTGGCTGGCGCCGCCCGTGAAGAGGTTGCCGGCAGAGACGGAGGTGGCGCTGCCGATCAGGCCGCTCAGGGAGAATTTCGGGTAGTACTCGGCAAGCGCGACGCCGATGCGGGCGTTCGCCGCAGCCAGGCGGCGCTCCGCCGCGATCAGGTCCGGGCGGCGCCGCAGCAGCTCGGCCGGCGATCCCGATGCGGCTATCCCTGGCGCTGCCGGTATGCGACCGCCTTCGGCCAACGCGGCGCTGTGGGTGCCCGGCAGCGCGCCCAACAGCACATCCAGCGCGTTCATGGCCGTCGCCAGGCCGGCCCGCAGAACGGGTATCGACGCACGAAGCTGCGCCAGGGCGCCTTCGGCCTGGTGGACCTGCGTCTCCGCAGCAAGGCCCTTGCCGTGCAGCAGCTTGACCTTGTCGAGCAGTTCCTGCTGGGTCTGGACCTGACGATGGGCGATCGCCAGACGCGCCTGCAACCCGCGGATGCTCACGTAGACATCTGCCGTCTGTGCTGCCACGACCAGGCGCACTGCGACGGCGCCGGCTTCTGAAGCCTGGTACTCGGCCTGAGCCGCCTCCCTGCCGCGCCGCAAGCCGCCGAACAGATCGAGTTCCCAGCCGGCGCTGGCGTTGACCTCGTAGGAAGACCCGTGGCGGTCAAAGCCGGGGTTGGCGTTCAGCACCCGGCCCAACGGGGTCTCCACTGATGGGTAGGCCCTTGCAGCCTGGGCGCCGACATGGCCCGACGGCAGCAAGGCGGCGTTCGCCATGCCGACGGCAGACCGCGCCTGGGCGACCCTGGCCGTGGCCTGCGCCAGGTCCAGGTTCTGCTGCAGCGCGATCTGCACCAGCCGCGCCAGTTGCGCGTCGTCGAAGGCCGCCCACCATTGCGCCAGGTCGGCGCTGCCGGTTGCCGCGCGGCGATCCACTTCGGCCTGGCCTTGGAAGCGCTCAGGGAGCGGCGCAGTGGGGTGTGTGTAGGCTGGCCCGACCGCGCAACCGGCGGTCAGGCTGGCGAGGAGGAGGGCGGCAAGCGCTGAAGGGGAGGGCATGACTCTTCCTGGAATTGAAGTGACCATAATACCAAATGGTCACTCGTTGTCCAATGTGACACTCTCCCGTAAGCTGACGCCCATGACCTCAACGAACACCCTCCCGGCGCCCGCCCGCGGCCCGGCCGACCATGACGTGCGCGCGCAGATCGTGGCTGCGGCCACCGAGCACTTCAGCCGGTACGGCTACGAGAAGACCACGGTGTCCGACCTCGCGAAGGCCATCGGCTTCTCGAAGGCCTACATCTACAAGTTCTTCGAATCCAAGCAGGCGATCGGCGAACTGATCTGCGCGAACTGCCTGCGCGAGATTGAGGCCGACGTGAGCGCAGCCATCGCGGAGGCCGCCCAGCCGCCGGACAAGCTGCGCCGCCTCTTCAAGGTCAGCACCGAGGCCAGCCTGCGGCTCTTCTTCCAGGACCGCAAGCTGTTCGAGATCGCCGCCTCGGCGGCGACGGAGCGCTGGCAGGCGGTCATCGACTATGAAGAGCGCACCCAGAAGCTGCTTCGCGATGTGCTGCAGGAGGGGCGGCAGAGCGGCGACTTCGAGCGCAAGACGCCGCTGGACGAGACCGTGATGTCCATCCACCTGGTCATGCGGCCCTATTTGAATCCTCTGCTGCTGCAGCACAGCATGGACAGCACCGAGCAGGCGCCGTCGCTGCTGGCCAGCCTCGTCCTGCGAAGTTTGTCGCCCTAAATTTGATGTGACTATTGACTGAATTGGTCACAAGAATAAAAATGAAGGTCCTGATTCGTCATCCAAGGGACCTTCATGCGCCGGCCTCGCCTCGCTCTTTCTGCCGTCATCTGCGTGTTGCCGCTGGCATTGGCCGCTTGCGGCGAATCGACGCCCATCACGGATGCGCGCACTCAAGCGCCGCTGGTGAGGACCGCCGTCGTCCAGGACGCCTCGGGCTCGTCCCGGTCCTTCACGGGCACCGTGGCGGCGCGTGTGCAAAGCGACCTGGGCTTCCGGGTGCCCGGCAAGGTGCTGGAGCGCCTGGTCGATACGGGCCAGACAGTGAAGCGCGGCCAGCTGCTGATGCGCATCGATCCCGTGGACCTGAAGCTGGCCGCCGAGGCCCAGCACGAGGCCGTCGCAGCCGCCAGGGCCCGTGCGCAGCAGACGGCTGACGATGAGCTCCGGTATCGCGACCTGCGCGGCACCGGCGCCATTTCGACCGCCGCCTACGACCAGGTCAAGGCGGCGGCGGACGCAGCCAAGGCGCAGCTCAGCGCCGCCGAGGCGCAGGCCAGCGTGGCCCGCAACGCGAGCCGCTATGCGGAGCTGGTCGCCGATGCCGATGGCGTCGTCACCGAAACGCTGGCCGAGCCCGGCCAGGTGGTGGCGGCCGGCCAGCCGGTGGTTCGCCTGGCCCATGCGGGCCACCGCGAGGCCGTCGTTCAACTGCCGGAGACCTTGCGCCCGGCCATCGGGGCCAAGGCCGAAGCCCGGCTGTTCGGCCACGAGGGTGCCGGCAGCCCGGTCAAGCTGAGGCAGCTGTCGAGCACTGCGGACCGGCTCACGCGGACCTTCGAGGCCCGCTACGTGCTGGACGGCGCACTCGCCAACGCCCCGCTGGGCGCCACGGTCACCGTGCAAATGGCCGACGAGCCGTCCACCGGGCAGCCGGCATTGCAGGTGCCGATCGCGTCGGTGTTCGACGCCGGCAAGGGGCCGGGGGTTTGGGTCGTCAACGGTTCGCCGACCAAGATCATGTGGCGCCCGGTCACGATCAAGCGCGTCGACGATGAGCGGGCGCAGGTCGTGGGCGGCCTCAAGCGCGGCGAGGTCGTCGTCGCCCTCGGCGCGCATCTGCTGCGCGAGGGCGCGCAGGTCCGCGTGATGGACGCGGCCGTGACCGCCGCGACCCACGGGAGCCGCCCGTGAGCGCGGGCCGCTTCAACCTGTCGGCGCTCGCGGTCCGTGAGCGCGCCATCACCGTCTTCCTGTTGCTGCTGATCTCGGCGGCGGGCGTGCTGTCGTTCTTCCAGCTCGGCCGCGCCGAGGACCCGGCCTTCACGATCAAGGTGATGACCATCGTCACCGCCTGGCCGGGCGCCACCGCGCAGGAGATGCAGGACCAGGTCGCCGAGAAGATCGAGAAGCGCATGCAGGAGCTGCGCTGGTACGACCGCACCGAGACCTACACGCGGCCGGGCCTGGCCTTCACGACGCTGACGCTGCTGGACAAGACGCCGCCGTCGGAGGTGCAGGACGAGTTCTACCAGGCCCGCAAGAAGGTGGGCGACGAGATCCGCAACCTGCCGCCGGGCGTCATCGGGCCCTTCGTCAACGACGAGTATTCGGACACGACCTTTGCGCTGTACGCGCTGAAGGCCAGGGGCGAGGCGCAGCGAGCCCTTGTGCGTGACGCCGAGCAACTGCGCCAGCGTCTGCTGCATGTGCCGGGCGTGAAGAAGGTCAACATCGTCGGCGAGCAGTCGGAGCGCATCTTTGTCGAGTTCTCCCATGAGCGCATCGCCACGCTGGGGCTGAGCCCGCAGGACGTGTTCGCGGCGCTGAACGGCCAGAACGCGCTGACGCCGGCCGGCTCCGTCGAGACGCGGGGCCCCGAGGTGTTCATCCGCGTCGATGGCGCGTTCGACGACCTGCAGAAGATCCGCGACACGCCGTTGGTGGCGCAGGGCCGCACGCTGAAGCTGTCGGACATCGCCACCGTCAAGCGCGGCTACGAGGACCCGGCCAGCTTCCTGATCCGCAACGGCGGCGAGCCCGCGCTGCTGCTGGGCGTCGTCATGCGCGACGGCTGGAACGGCCTGGACCTGGGCAAGGCGCTCGACGGCGAGATCCAGGGCATCAACGCCGAGCTGCCGACGGGCATCAGCCTCACCAAGGTCACCGACCAGGCCGTCAACATCAGCTCGGCGGTCGACGAGTTCATGATGAAGTTCTTCGCCGCGCTGCTGGTGGTGCTGGTGGTGTGCTTCGTCAGCATGGGCTGGCGCGTCGGCGTCGTCGTGGCCGCCGCCGTGCCGCTGACGCTGGCGGCCGTGTTCGTCGTCATGCTGGCCACGGGCAAGAACTTCGACCGCATCACGCTGGGCTCGTTGATCCTGGCGCTGGGCCTGTTGGTGGACGACGCCATCATCGCCATCGAGATGATGGTGGTGAAGATGGAGGAGGGCTACAGCCGCCTGGCCGCCTCTGCCTATGCATGGAGCCACACGGCGGCGCCCATGCTGTCCGGTACGCTGGTGACGGCGGTCGGCTTCATGCCCAACGGCTTCGCGCGCTCCACGGCTGGCGAGTACACCAGCAATATGTTCTGGATCGTCGGCATCGCGCTGATCGCGTCCTGGGTGGTGGCGGTGTTCTTCACGCCCTACCTCGGCGTCAAGCTGCTGCCGGACTTCAAGACGGTGGAGGGCGGGCACGAGGCGCTGTACGACACGCCGCGCTACAACCGCTTCCGCCGGACGCTCGGGCGTGTCATCGCGCGCAAGTGGCTCGTCGCGGCGTCGGTCGTTGGCTTGTTCGTGCTGTCCGTGCTCGGCATGTCCGTGGTGAAGAAGCAGTTCTTCCCCATCTCGGACCGGCCCGAAGTGCTGGTCGAGGTGCAGATGCCGTATGGAACCTCGATCAGCGAGACCAGCGCCACGGTCGCCAAGGTCGAGGCCTGGCTGGCCAAACAGGCAGAGGCCAGGATCGTGACCGCCTACGTGGGCCAGGGCGCACCGCGCTTCTACTTCTCGATGGCGCCCGAGCTGCCCGACCCGTCGTTCGCCAAGATCGTCGTCCGCACCGACAACCAGGACGAGCGCGAGGCGCTGAAGCACCGGCTGCGCCAGGCCATCGCCGACGGCCTGGCGCCCGAGGCCCGCCTGCGCGTCACGCAGCTGGTCTTCGGCCCCTACTCGCCGTTCCCGGTGGCCTACCGGGTGACGGGGCCGGACCCCGACGTGCTGCGCAAGGTCGCCCACGAGGTCCAACAGGTGATGGACGCCAGTCCCATGATGCGCACCGTCAACACCGACTGGGGCACGCGCAGTCCGACGCTGCACTTCACGCTGCAGCAGGACCGCCTGCAGGCGGTGGGGCTGACCTCCAGCTCGGTCGCGCAGCAGCTGCAGTTCCTGCTCAGCGGTGTGCCGGTCACGACTGTTCGCGAGGACATCCGCACGGTCCAGGTGGTCGCGCGTTCGGCCGGCGATGTGCGGCTCGACCCGGCCCGCATCGGCGACTTCACGCTGGCCGGCGCGAACGGCCAGCGCATTCCGCTCTCGCAGGTCGGCGCCATCGCCGTGCGCATGGAAGAGCCCGTCATGCGACGCCGCGACCGCATGCCCACGATCACGGTGCGCGGCGACATCGCCGAAGAGCTGCAGCCGCCGGACGTGTCGGCCGCCATCACGCAGCAGCTCAAGCCCGTCATGGACAAGCTGCCGAGCGGCTACAGGATCGAGGAGGCCGGCTCCATCGAGGAGTCTGGCAAGGCGACGGTTGCGATGCTGCCCATCTTCCCGATCATGCTGGCCGTCACGCTGCTGATCCTGGTGCTGCAGGTGCGCTCGCTGGCCGCGATGGTGATGGTCTTCTTGACCAGCCCGCTGGGCCTGATCGGCGTGGTGCCGACGCTGATCGTCTTCCAGCAGCCCTTCGGCATCAATGCGCTGGTGGGTCTGATCGCGTTGTCCGGCATCCTGATGCGCAACACGCTGATCCTGATCGGGCAGATCAAGGAGAACGAGCAGGCCGGCCAGCCACCCTTCCAGGCGGTCGTCGAGGCGACCGTGCAGCGCGCCCGGCCGGTGATCCTGACGGCGCTGGCGGCGATCCTCGCCTTCATCCCGCTGACCCAGTCGGTGTTCTGGGGGACGCTGGCCTACACCCTCATCGGCGGCACCTTGGCGGGCACGGTGCTGACGCTGGTGTTCCTGCCGGCGATGTACGCGATCTGGTTCCGAATACGGCCGGGCCGAGAAGGGGCGGTGACCGGCGTGGCCCAGACGGGCGATTCCGCCAGCCCTGCCACCTGATCCAGCCGCCGCTGCGCCGGCCAGCGGCATCCCTTGCGACGACGCATCGCGCGTGCAGCGGCACGCGTGGGGCCGCGCTTCGCCTCAATCAACTGACCCAAGAAGGAACATCATGACCACAAAACCCGTCGTCCTGATCACCGGCGTTTCATCCGGCATCGGGCTCGCCACCGCCCAGAAATTTGTCGCGCGCGGAAGCCGCGTCTTCGGCACGGTGCGCAACCTGGCCAAGGCCAGCCCGACGCCTGGCGTCGAGCTGATCGAGATGGACGTCCGCAACGACGCCTCGGTCTTCGCCGGCGTGCTGAACGTCATCAAGCGCGCGGGCCGCATCGACGTCCTCGTCAACAACGCCGGCTTCAACATGGTCGGCGCGGTGGAGGAGACCACGACCACCGAGGCGGCCGCCCTGTTCGACACCAACCTGCTGGGCGTGCTCCGGGTCTCGCAGGCGGTCCTGCCCCACATGCGAACGCAGCGGCAGGGCCGCATCGTCAACATCAGCTCGGTGCTGGGTTTTCTGCCCGCGCCCTATCTGGGTCTCTATGCGGCGTCCAAGCATGCCGTCGAGGGCTTGTCGGAATCGCTGGACCACGAGGTTCGCCAGTTCGGCATCCGCGTGACCCTGGTTCAGCCCTTCTATACGAAGACCAATCTCGAAGCCAACTCGCCGCTGGCGGCCACCTTGATCGATGCCTACGACCGCGAGCGCAAGGCCGTCCTGCAGGCCGTGCCCGCCAATGTCAGCGCTGGCGACGAGCCGGGGAAGGTGGCCGACACCATCGCCGACGCGGCCTTCGGACGCTGGCGCATGCGCCGCACGCCGGCGGGCCAGGCCTCGCTGCTGAGCAAGCTGCGCCGCTTCATGCCGGCGGGCCCGGTCGACAAGAGCCTGCGCAAGTCGCTGGGCCTGGGCTGAGCCCGAGCCTGCGCGGATTCACCTCGGCAAAGCCCTTGCCGCACACCGCCCCAACGGGGCAAACCTTGAAGGAGTTCTCCCATGAAGACATACCTGCGTGTTTCTCTGCTGGCCGTGCTCGCGGCGCTTGCCGGCTGTGCGTCACTGGGTGAGAAAACGTTGTGCGATGCGCCGCAGGTCCAGCGCGAGCTTGGCTACACGTCGCCGGGCTGTGAGCTGACCTCCTGAGCCTGATAGCAAACCAACCAGAACCGATACGGGGACAAACATGAGCCTCCGCACTCGCGTCGGCCTGGCGGCCGCGCTTTCGGTCTGCGCATCCGGGGCCGGCGCCCAGGCGGTGCTGACGCTGTACGGCAACATCGACACGGCGGTCGACACGGCGCACAAGACGACCGGCAGCGCCGGCACGCCAGCCGGTGCGTCCGCCGCACTGATCTTTCCGCCCGGCAGTGCGGGCACCAAGACACGGGTGACGCAGAGCCTTTCGCGCACCAACACCCTGGGCTTCAAGGGGCGCGAGGACCTGGGCGGCGGCTATGCGGCGGGCTTCGTGCTGGAATCGCAGCCGGGCAGCGATGACGGCAGCCTGTCGCAGGATGGCCGCTTCTTCGGCAAGCAGGCCATGGTGTACCTGACGACGCCCGCCGGCGAGATCCGCCTGGGTCGGCAGTACGCGCCGATCTTCTATTCCTTCGCGTCGGGCACGCCCGACGGCCTCGGCGGCACCGACCTGTTCACCGCGGGTCTGGTCACCAACACGCTGCAGATCAGGCAGGACAACCAGATCAGCTACTGGGCCCGGGTCGGTGGCTTTGCGGCCGCCGTCTCCTACAGCCCCAACGCCGGTGTCTCGCGCATCGTCAGCCCGGCGCGCGGCAGCGCCGTGACGGCCGCCACCGGCGCCATGCTGGGGGCCGCCAACGGGGGCGCCGAAGCGTCGGGTTCAGAGTCCGGCGGCAAGCGTGGGCGGTCCGGCGGGCTGTTCCTCGCCTACACGGCGCCGACATTCAGCCTGAGCGCGGGCTTGCACTACAACGAGTTCGACGTCCCCGTGCTGTCGCAGGGAGGTTCCATCTTCGAGCTGGATCGCTACTGGGGCTTCGCGCTGTCCGGCAAGTACATGCTGTCGGTCGATGGCGCGTCGCTGCACGCGATGTTCCACGAGGGGCGCTACGTCGATGGCGGCGTCCTCAATCTGCCCGGGCTGCCGCCGCTGAGCCTGCCCGGCGCCGGCGGCTTGGACCCGAAGATTCATACCTTCGTCGTCGGCGCGCGCGTGCCGGTCGGCAACTTCGTCTGGATAGGCGAGGCCGGCGAGAGCCGCTTCACGAACTTCACCCGCGGCAAGAACCTCGGCATCTCGCTGGGCGTGGACTATCAGCTGTCCAAGCGGACGGTGCTCTATTCCCGCCTGACCGTCGCTGAAGACCGGCAGGGCCGGGTGTTGCCCGTCGTGGGCGTGACGCCCACGGGTGCCAGGCCGATCAACGTTGCTGGCGGCCCCGATGCCATCCTGGCCGCGCTCGGCTTGCGTGAGACACCGGCGTTCAATGGCGTGGGCATCTCGCCGGACGGAAGGTCCAGCGTGCTCGCGTTCGGCATCCGGCACAGCTTTTGAGTGGATGCGGCGGCGGGCAGCGCGAGGCGGGGCTCAGCCGCCCAGCTGGATCACCAGCCGCTGCGACCGGGCGCGCGAGCAGCAGGGCAGGAACTGGTCGTTGGCGGCCTGCTCCTCGGGGGTGAGGTACTGGTCGCGGTGGTCGGGCTCGCCGGCCACGACGCGGGTCAGGCAGGTGCCGCAGACGCCCTGCTCGCACGAGGTCAGCAGCGGCAGGCCGGCGTCCTGCAGCGCCTGCGCCGCGCTGCAGCCCGCCGGCACGTGGACGACCTGGCCGCTGCCCTGCACCTCGATGTCGAAGGGCTGATCGTCGCCCGCATCGCTGCGGGGCGCGGCGGTGAACAGCTCGCGGTGCAGCCGGGCTTCGGCCCAGCCGAGGCGGCGCGCGGCGGTCAGTGCCGCGTCGATGAAACCGGCCGGCCCGCAGACGTAAAGCTCGCTGCCGGCGGGCTGCGCGGCCAGCACGGCATCCATGTCCATCGCGCCGTTCTCGTCGCCCACGTGCAGCTGCGTGTGGGCGGCCAGCGGTGCGTCGGCCAGCGCGGCCAGGAAGGCCATGCGCGCCCGGCTGCGGCCGGCGTAGTGCAGCGTGAAGCCGCGGCCCTGCGCCGCGAGCTGGCGCGCCATGCTGAGCACGGGCGTGATGCCGATGCCGCCGGCCAGCAGCAGCTTGTGGGCGGCGCTGGCCTGCAGCGGGAAATGGTTCTTGGGCCCGCCGACGGCGAGCAGGTCGCCCTCGTTCAGGCGCTCGTGCACGGCCACCGAGCCGCCGCGCGACGCCGGCTCGCGCAGCACGCCCAGCACGTAGCGGTGCTGCTCGCCAGGTGTGTTGCACAGCGAGTAGTGCCGCACCAGGCCGCCCGGCAGGTGCAGCTCGACGTGGGCGCCGGCCTCGAAGGCGGGCAGGGGTGCGCTGTCGGGCGCCTGCAGGGTCAGCTCGACGACGTCCTGCGCGGCGGCACGCTTGGCCGCCACGCGCAGTTGCAGCAGCGGTGCGGTCATGCGGCCGCCTTGCCTGCCTCAGCGGCCATCATTCGGTCGATGACCTTGCGCGATTGCACGCCGCCGCCGTCGATGTTGAGCATCAGCAGCTTGCGCTCCGGCCAGGCCAGCAGGTTGGCCTGCTGGCGCTCCAGCATCTCCTGGTCCTCCGCAAAGATCCTGCCCTGGCCCTCGCGGATCTGCGCGGTCAGTGCCTCGTCCTGCGGCTTGAACTTGCGGGCCATGCCCCAGAAGTAATGGATGGACGTATCGGTCTCTGGGGTGATGAAGTCCACCACCCAGCTGGCCGCCTTAACCTCGTCGGGCGCGTTGTAGCCGCCGTGGCCGGCCAGAGCCACGCCCACCTCGATCATGATGTGGCTGGGCGGCGTGAAGTGGCAGACCTGCCAGCGGTCCACCAACTGGTCGTCGGGCAGGCCGTTCATGCGCAGGGCCATCTTCCAGAACGGCGGCGCCTCGATGCCGCTCATGAAGCGCTCGGTGATGACGTGGTCGCCCTCGACGCGCGTCGTGCATGGCACCTCGTCGATCTCCTTCTGGCCGATGCTGGTCGAGTGCACATAGGTCTCGTGCGTCAGGTCCATCAGGTTGTCGATCATCAGCCGGTAATCGCAGGCGATGCGGTAGAGCCCGCCGCCATAGCCGAAGGCCGGGTTGCCCAGCCATTCGAACTGTGGCAAGGCCGACAAGTCGGCGGGTGCATTGCCTGGCCAGACCCAGACGAAGCCATGCGCCTCATGCACAGGAAAGCTGCGGATGGCCGGGAAGCCGCGCACGCGCTGGCAGGGCATGGAGACCGTCTTGCCGTCGCAGCCCATGGCCAGGCCGTGATAGCCGCACACGAGGGTGTCGCCCTGCACGCTGCCCAGCGACAGCGGCGCGCCGCGGTGGGGGCAGAAGTCCTCGACGGCGGCCACCTTGCCGGACTCGGTGCGGAACAGCGCCATGGGCAGGTTGCAGATGCGGCGGCCCAGCGGCTTGGCCTGCGGGATCTCGTCGCTGCGGGCCGCGACGTACCAGGTGTTGAGCGGGAACATGGTTGTCTCCTCTGTCGTGTCCGGGGGTCAGCGCGGTGCCATGCGCAGCGCGCCGTCCAGGCGGATCACCTCGCCGTTCAGGTGGCCGTTGGTGGCGATGTGCAGGGCCAGCGCCGCGAACTCGGCCGGGTTGCCCAGCCGCTTGGGGAAGGGGATGGACTGGGCCAGCGACTGCTGCACCGCCTCCGGCAGTTCCTTCAGCAACGGGGTGGCGAAGATGCCCGGCGCGATCGTGCAGACGCGGATACCCCACTGCGCCAGGTCGCGCGCCAGCGGCAGGGTCATGCCGGCCACGCCGGCCTTGGAGGCGGCATAGGCTTCCTGGCCGACCTGGCCGTCGAAGGCGGCCACCGAGGCCGTGTTGACGATCACGCCGCGCTCGCCG
>CAMLKW010000117.1 GCA_946480605.1 uncultured Roseateles sp.
GCGAACGCGAAATCGCGCTCGTCGTGCGCCGGCACGCCCATGACGGCGCCGTCGCCGTAGCTCATCAGCACATAGTTGCCGACCCAGACCTCGACCTGCGCGCCGGTCAGCGGGTGCGTGACGAACAGCCCCGTGGGCACGCCCTTCTTGTCCTGCGTGGCCAGCTCGGCCTCGGTGGTGCCGCCGGCCTTGCATTCCTCGATGAAGGCGGCCACTTCGGGCTTGTCCTTGGCTGCGATGGTGGCCAGCGGATGCTCCGGCGCCACGGCGCAGAAGGTCACGCCCATGATGGTGTCGGCGCGGGTCGTGAACACCCACAGCCGGCCGCCGCCGCCTTCGATGCTGTGCGGGAAGGCGAAGCGCACGCCCTGGCTCTTGCCGATCCAGTTCTCCTGCATCAGCCGCACGCGCTCGGGCCAGCCGCTGAGGTAGTTCGGGTCTTCGGGGTTGGCGACCGCCGACAGCAGCTCCTCGGCGTACTGCGTGATCTTCAGGTAGTAGCCCGGGATCTCGCGCTTCTCGACCAGCGCGCCCGAACGCCAGCCGCGGCCGTCGATGACCTGCTCGTTGGCCAGCACCGTCTGGTCCACCGGGTCCCAGTTGACGACCTGCGTGCGGCGCTCGGCGATGCCCTTTTCGAGCATCTTCAGGAACAGCCACTGGTTCCACTTGTAATAGCTGGGCTGGCAGGTCGCGACCTCGCGGCTCCAGTCGATGGCCAGGCCCATGGCCTGCATCTGGCCCTTCATGTAGGCGATGTTGGAGTAGGTCCACTGCGCGGGCGGCACCTTGCCCTTCATCGCGGCGTTCTCGGCCGGCAGGCCGAAGGCGTCCCAGCCCATGGGCATGAGGACGTTGTAGCCCTTCATGCGCAGCTGGCGCGTGAGCATGTCGTTGATGGTGTAGTTGCGCACATGGCCCATGTGCAGCTTGCCCGAGGGGTAGGGCAGCATGGAGCAGGCGTAGAAGTGCGGCTTGCTGGCGTCCTCGGTGACGCGGTAGGCATCGCGCTCCGTCCAGTAGGCACGGGCGGCGGCTTCGATCTCGTTCGGGTTGTAGCTGGGCGCTTCGGTCTTGGCGTTCATGCGCCAAATTGTAGGTGGCTGTGTTTGCCAGACCGGCGCGGCACCGGGGGCGAAACACGGAGCACGATGCGCTCCTAGGGCTGGCGCGGGCCGCCCGCATCGGCATCATCGGCAGCATGCTGCCGAGACCTCAGGATGAACGCGCCCGCGGTGCCATGCTGCGGCTGTTCTTTGCTCAAAGCGGAGTGAGCCTGGTGGCGGCCGCGCTGTTGACGGCCCTGCATGTCGGCGCGCACTGGCGAGCCGGGCCGCGCACGCCGCTCTTGCTTTGGGCCGCAGCCTTCGGCGCCTTGATCGCGCTGCGCGCGTACTGGAAGCACCAGGTGGCGGCCCTGCCCGACGCCGCCGACCCGACGCCCTGGGAGCGCCGCTCCGAAGTGGGCGCCCTGTTGACCGGGCTGCTCTGGGCGACGGCGTTGCTGATGACCTTTGACGCCCGCGAGCCGGCCACGCAGATGTACGCCGCCATGCTGGCCTGCCTGACCTGCGTGGCCAGCATCAACGTGATGGCGCCGCTGCCGCGCGCCTTCCTGATGTTGTTGGTGCCGGTGACCTGCACGCTGGCCGCGTTGTTCCTGAGCCTGGGCAACTGGGCCGGTCTCTACGACGCCGGGCTGGCGTTGGCGGGCGCGGCGCTGGCCCTGGCGCTGACGCTGCGCCACACACGCTTGCTGCACGAGAGCTACGCGATGCGCTTCGAGCGCGAGACCTTGCTGGCGCAGTCCCAGGCGGCGCGCGACGCGCAGGTGCGTTTCCTTGCCGCCGCCAGCCATGATCTGCGTCAGCCCGTGCACGCGCTGGGCCTGCTCGCCGCGCAGGCCGCGCATGAATTGCAGGGCCGACGCGCCGCGCAGACGGCCGATCGATTGCAGAGCATGGCGCAGGCACTCGACGGCCTGGTGGACAGCCTGCTCGATGTGTCCCGCCTGGACAGCGGCAGCCTGCAGCCCCGGATGCACGCCCTGCGCCTGCAGACCCTGTTCGAGCGCCTGGGCACGGAGTACGCGGTGCTGGCCGACGCCAAGGGCTTGCAGTGGCGGGTGCGGCCGACGCCGCATTGGGTGCACAGCGATGCACAGCAGCTGGAACGGCTGCTGCGCAATCTGCTGTCCAACGCGCTGACCCACACGGTGCGGGGCGGCGTGCTGCTGGCGGCGAGACCGCGCCAGGGGAGCTTGGAGGTGGGCGTTTGGGATACCGGCCCGGGCATTGCGCCCGAGGACCATGAGCGCGTCTTTCAGGAGTTCGTGCAACTCGCCAACCCGGGGCGCGACCGGCAGCGCGGACACGGCCTGGGCCTGGCCATCGTGGCGCGGCTGGCGCGCCTGCTGGACCATCCGGTCAGTCTGCGCAGCCGCCCGGGGCGGGGCAGCTGCTTTGCCTGCAGCGTACCCACCGCCGAGCCCTGCGCGCTCGCCGAGCCGACGGGCGCGCCGGCCGGCGAACCCTTGCAGGGCCGCTGCGTCGCCCTGGTGGAAGACGACGAGGCCGTGCGCGAGGCCACCGCGGCCCTGCTGCACACCTGGGGCTGCGAAGTCTGGGCCGACGGCGCCGTCGCGCCGCTGCTGGCGCGGCTGCGCGCCGTCGGAGCGCAGCCGCAGCGCTTGATCAGCGATTGGCGGCTGGTTCAGGGCGATGGCCTGGACGCCATCGCCCAATTGCGTCGGGCGTTCGGCGCTTCGCTGCCGGCCCTGCTGATCAGTGGCGAAGCGCTGCCCATGGGCGCCGAGGCCCTGCGCGCGCTGGGCGTCCAGCCCGCGCGCAAGCCGCTGCCGCCTTCGGCGCTGCGGGCCTGGCTCAGCGCGCCGACGTCAGAACCGCCCTGAAGCCAACCGGGCCTGGCCCGCCACGGCCGCCTCGGCGCGGTTGCGCACGCGCAGCACGCGGAAGATGGTGACGAGGTGGCCCTTCACCGTCGGTTCGCTCATGCCCAGCGCGCGTGCGATCTCCTTGTTGCTGCGGCCTCGGGCCAGCTCGGCCAGCACCTCGGTCTGGCGCGGCGTCAGCACCTCGTCGGCCGCAGCGCTGTTGCGCTGCAGCAGGAAGGCGGGCAGATAGCAGCCGCCGGCCAACACCAGCTCCAGCGCGCTCACCAGCACGCCGGCCTGTGCGCTCTTGGGCAGCCAGCCGGCGGCGCCGGCCTGCAGCGCGCGCGCGGCCAGTTGGGGATCGTTGTCGGCAGACATCAGCAGCACGGGCAGCAGCGGCCATGCACTGCGCAGCGCCTGCAGGGCCTGCAGCGGTGCGAGGCCGGGCAGGTGGACGTCGAGCACGACCAGACCGACGTCGGGCCGCCGCGTCAGCAGCGCCTGCGCCGTGGCCAGGCCGTCGGCCTCGCTGACCTCGCAGCCGGTCCATTCGGCGCGCAGCAGCTGTGCGATGCCGACGCGCACCACCGGGTGGTCGTCGATGATGAGCAGGTGCAGGGGGGCTGGCGTGGACATGGCCACGCCATCATGCCGCCGCCTGCCGTTTTCAGGAACGGCGGTGGCGCCGCAACGAGCACAGCAGCCCCAGCCCGGCACCGAGGGTCAACCAGACCGGCGGTTCCGGCACGGGGGCAAAAATCAGGAACAGGTCGCCACTGCGCTCGGTGACGGAGAACTGCCCGCCCTGTAGGTCGGGAGCGAAGCCGCTCAGGTCGAGCTGGATGCGTGCGGCGTCGAATGCCCGAACGCCGGCGTCGGTGTCCACGATGAGCCAGGACTGGCCCTGGTGGGCGTCGAATCCGGCCAGTGCGGCGTCGGCGCTGCGCAGTTGCAGCACCGAGGCGCCGAGCGCGTCCATGTGGAGTTCGCTGCCCACGCGCAGGAGGTCCCAGTTCGTGCCCGCCGTGCCCGTGGCGGCCGCGAAGTCGATCTGCAGCACGCCGCCGCGCGACCAGCGGGCAAACTGGGCCTGGGTCTCGCCCACGTCATTGCCGGGCGAGAACTGCCCGCCGAGCGCGAAGCTCAGGTTGCCGTAGTGGCCACTGCCCCAGGCCTTGCCGCTGCTCACGATGTTGACGCTGCCCACCAGCAGACCCTGGTTTTGCATTGTGCCCTCGTCGAGGCTCGCCAGGGTGTTCAGCTCAAGTGTGGCGCCGGCGCGAATCTCGTAGTCGTGCGCCTTGCTGCCACCCATCTGCAGCGTGCCCGCCTCGACCAGCACGCGGCCGGTGAAACTGTTCACGCCCCACAGGCCAACGGTGCCGAGGCCCACCTTGTGGACGCTGCCCGGCCCCATCACGCTGCCGTTGAAGTTCTGCGCTGCGCCGGCTGCGTCGCCGCCCAGCACCAGCGCAAAGTCACCGGCCGGATCGGCCTGCAGGTCGACCCGGCCCTGGCCGGTCAGCGCGCCGGTGGCCAACTGGCCGCCGCCGCGTATGCGCAGCAGGCTGCCGGCGACGATCTGCGTAGCGCCGCCCACCTGAACCTGGCCGCGATTGCTGACCAGCAGTTCGCCGTAGCCGCCGGTCTGGCCGACCTGCAGGCCGCCGTCCAGCCGCCAGTGCGAGCCTGGATCGCTGACTTCCGCCAGGCCGACGCCACCGCCCGCAGCGCCCAGCACGGCGGCGCCCGTGGAGTGCAGGTCGCCGCCCTCGGCGACCCGCAAACGCCCCAGACTGGCCGTGCTGCCGCCCAGTTGCAGCAGGCCCACGTCCATCCGCCCGTTGCGCGCGACCAGCAGTTGACCATTGGCCGGCGTGGCGCCGCCGCCAATGTGGGCCTCGGCGACTACCGTGACGCCGCTGACGGCCATAAAGCTCGCGCGCTCGTAGCGCAGGTCGGTGTCGCGCACCTGCAGCAGGCGCACGTTCAGCTGCGCGCCGGAGCCGGTCTCGACGCCGCTGATCTGGAAATCCGCCTGGCTGTCCAGTCTTTGCACCAGCAGACTGTCCACGCTCAGCCCGCTGCTGCCGAGGTAGGCAGCGCCGTCGCGCAGCTCGAAATTGCGCAACTGACCGCCCCCGCCGCCGAGTTCCAGCACGGCGGCGCCGGTCTTGACGAGGCCGCCTCGCACGGCGCTCAGCCTGCCGCTGTAGTTGCCCTGGCTCAGCGTCAGCGTGGTGTCGCCGAGGTCCAGTGCGCCGCCGCCCGACAGGCCGCCCACCGTCGCCTGCGCCAAGCCTGCAAAGCTCAGACCCAGGTCGCTGCCGAGCGCCACATGGGCGTGTGCGAGGCCGCGTTCGGCCTGCACGGTGATCTGCCCGCCTTCCACGCCGACGAGGCCGCTGTAGGCTTCATTGGCCTGGGCCAGCACCAGCTGACCGCTGCCTGTCTTCCAGAGCTGCGCGCCGTTGCCGACGAGCCGACCCTTGAGGCTCAGGTCGCCGCTGCCGTCCAGGATCAGCGTGGTGTCGATCTCCAGGTCGTTCTCCAAGGTCTGGCGCTGCGCACTGCCCTGCGTCAGGCGAGCGCCGCTGCCGCTGAACCGCAGGGCATTGCCGCTCAACGTGAAGGCGCCGGCGGCGGCGTCGAAGCTCAGCCGGTTCAGCGCGAAGGGCGCCCCGAGGTTCTGCACGCTGTTCAGCCGCCGGGTGCCGGTGAAGACGAGCGCGGTCGTTGCGCCGCCGCCGGGCGCCTGCCCACCCGCCCAGTTGCTGCCCTGGGTCCACTGACCCGAGTTGGTGCTGCCGCCGCTCCAGGTCTGGGCCGCGACGGGCAGGGCTGCGGCCAGCATCAGGGTCAGCGCGGGTTGTGAAAGGCGGCGCGGCATGGAGCTTCCCAAAGGGCAAGACCGGATGCCCGCCACTCTAGGCGGCCGCGGCGCGCGCGCGAATCCGACAAAGGAAGGCCCTCCCCTCCGAAAGGATGGGCCTTGCCGGCTTTGCGGCTTAAGGCGCCGAAGCGGCCGCCTGCGCGACGAAGGCGATGCGGTTCAGCCCGGCGGCCTGCACCCAGCCGATCAGTTCGGCCACCTGGCCGTAGGGCACGGCGCGGTCGGCGCGCAGTTGCACTTCCATCTGCTGGTTGGCGCGGCCCAGCTCGTGGATGCGCTGCTGGAACGCTTCCGGCGCCAGGACGTCGTCGCCCAGGTGCAGCTTGCCGTCCGGCGTGATGGCCACGGCGATGGAAATGGGCGCGTCGCTGGGCGTGGCGGCTTCGCTCCGGGGCAGGTCCAGCCGCAGCGACGCCGTCATCAGCGGCGCGGTGATCATGAAGATGACCAGCAGCACCAACATGACGTCGATCAGCGGCGTCATGTTGATGTCGCTCATGGGCCGCGAGCCCTCGGGCTTTTCGAGGCGGCCGAAAGCCATCAGTCGTGGTCCAGCAGTTCGCGCAGGTCGTGCGCGAAGCCTTCCAGGTCGGCCTCGCAGGCGGCGACCAGCTTGCCGAAGACGTTGTAGGCCAGCACGGCAGGGATGGCGACCGCGAGGCCGGCGGCCGTCATGATCAGCGCCTCGCCCACCGGGCCGGAGATCTTGTCGATCGTGATGTTGCCGGCGGCCGAGATGCTGACCAGCGCGTGGTAGATGCCCCAGACGGTGCCGAACAGGCCCACGAAGGGGGCAGTCGCGCCGACGGAGGCCAGCAGCACCTGGCCGAACTGCAGCTTGGCCAGCACGATGTGCAACGCGTCGCGCAGGCGGCGGGTCAGGCGGGACTCGCGCCGGCCGGCGGCGTCCAGCGTGGCTGCGCGGGTCTCGGCCGTGGCGGCGTCCAGCAGCGGCAGCAGCAGGCCCTCGGTGTCGAAGCTCTGCAGCGCGCAGCGACCTTCGGCCACACCGGCCGCCGACCAGAAGGCCGGCACGGCGCGCACCAAGCCCTTGCGCGCACGGCGCAGCAGCCAGGCCTTCCACAGGATCAGCGCCCAGGCGCTGACGGACATGGCCAGCAGCAGCAGCGCCACAGCGCGGCCGACCAGGTCACTTTGGGCCCAGAAGTCCGCGAACATGTCAGCCCCTCGTCCGGCGGGTACGCTGGACGATCCCCCGAGGGGATGCGGGCCGGCTTGGGGCGGCCCGGCGCTCGTCCCGCTGGCGCCCCTTCATCATGCGAAGCCCAGCACGTCGTTCATGCCGAACAGGCCGGTCGTCTTGCCACCTGCCAGGAAGCGCGCGCAGCGCAGGCTGCCCTGGGCGTAGATGCTGCGGTTGGTGGCCTTGTGGCTGACCTCGATGCGCTCGCCGATGCCGGCGAACAGCACGGTGTGGTCGCCGATGATGTCGCCGCCGCGCACGGTGGCGAAGCCGATGGTGGACGGGTCGCGTGCGCCGGTGACGCCTTCGCGGCCGTAGACGGCGCAGGCTTTCAGGTCGCGGCCGACGGCGTCGGCGACGACCTGGCCCATCTGCAGCGCCGTGCCGCTGGGCGCGTCGACCTTCATGCGGTGGTGGGCCTCGACGATCTCGATGTCGTAGCCCTCGGCCAGCGCACGGGCGGCCATGTCCAGCAGCTTCAGCACGACGTTGACGCCCACGCTCATG
This sequence comes from uncultured Roseateles sp., assembly GCA_946480605.1. Next base: position 7,498 of record CAMLKW010000117.1, read on the forward strand.
TTGGGCGCGAAGACGATGGCCGTGCGCTCGGCCAGCTGGGCGAGCTGCGCCTTCTGCGCCTCGTCGAAGCCGGTGGTGCCGACGACGGCCTTCACGCCCAGGTCGGCGCAGATGGCCAGGTGCTCCAGCGTCGCCTCGGGGCGCGTGAAGTCGATCAGCACGTCGGCACCGGCCAGGCCCGCGCGCACATCGTCGCCCTTGTCCAGCGTGGCGTGCAGCGTGCAGTCATCGGCGGCCTGGACGGCCTCGATAAGCATCTTGCCCATGCGCCCCGAGGCGCCGGTGATCGCGATCTTCAGCATCAGGAGCCCGTCTTCGCCGGTGCGGCGTCCAGCGGCGGGTAGGTGCGGCCCGGGGCCGGACCTTCGGCCGCGGCGGTGGGCGCGGCCTCGGCATTCTTCTTGGGCGGCGGCAGCGCGCCGCGCTCGGCCTCGGTCAGCGCCAGCTTGGGCTGCTTGCCATCCGGCTTGAAGGTGTTGATGGAGGCGACGAATTCGTTCTCGGTCGGCAGGTCGTCCGGCACGGTCAGCGTCTTCAGCTTGTCGCCGTCGAACTCGGCCACGACCAGGCGCTGCTGTTCAGGCGCGCCCTGGCGGCGGATCGTGAACGGGTAGTCCCAGCGCGACTCGTGGAACACGTCGGTCAGCAGCGGCGAGCCCAGCAGGTCGCGCACCTGGCCTTTAGGCATGCCGGGCTTGACGCGGGCGACCATTTCCTTGGTCAGCACATTGCCCTGCACGACTTCGACGCGATAGGGCGTGACGAGGCCCAGCACCTTGTCGCCGGTGACGGACGGGAGCTTGGCCCAACTGGGCAGATAGGAGCAACCGCCAAGCAGCGCGAGCAGCGGGAGAGAGGCAAGCAGGGGACGCATGGGCGGCTGACAGAAGGGACGAAAAACACCTGCCGGGGGACCGGCTGGCTATGATCGCGCGGATTCTAGCGGGGGCCTTCCGGGCCCCGGGACCGCGCCATGCCCAGCTCATCTTTGCCCAAGAACCAGACCAGCGACATCAAGAACAGCGGCCTCAAGGCGACGCTGCCGCGCATCAAGATCCTGGAGATCTTCCAGCGCTCGGCACAACGCCACATGACGGCCGAGGATGTCTACAAGGCCTTGCTCAACGAGGGGGCCGACATCGGCCTGGCCACGGTCTACCGCGTGCTTCAGCAGTTCGAGCAGGCGGGGCTGCTGAGCCGCAACCATTTCGAGACCGGCAAGGCCGTCTACGAGCTGAACGAAGGCCACCACCACGACCACCTGGTGTGCCTGAACTGCGGCAAGGTCGAGGAGTTCTTCGATTCCGGCATCGAGGAGCGCCAGCACAGCATCGCCGCCGAGCGGGGCTTCAGGCTGCAGGAGCATTCGCTGGCGCTGTACGCCACCTGCATCAAGACCGACTGCCCGAACAAGGCCTGATCAGCCCGCCGCGGCGCGGGCGCGGATCGCGGCGAAGCGGTCGTCCACCCGCAGGTGGCCGTCCTCGTAGACGGTGCGCATCATTTCGGCCGCGCCGCCGGCGCTGGCCTCGAGGTAGCCGGGCGCATCCATTCGCAGGGTCGCAAACACGCCGTCGCGTTGCAGCAGCGTCAGCCGGCCGGCCTTGCTGCGCTTGGCGGGATCGGTGACGGGGGCTTTGAAGACGTCACGCCAGGCGCCGTCGACCTGGGCGGCGGACGCCTTCATCGCAAAGCCCAGCGTGTCGCGGTTGACCTGCTGCAGCAGTGCGCCGCCCTGGCCGAACGCGACGTTGTCGGCCGAGTAGCCGGCGCCTTCCAGCGCTGCCAGGATGCGGGCGATGGACTCGCGCGTGATGCCGTCGCCCTGGATGACGCGCACATGCTTCAAGACCTTGTAGCCCTTGGCGTTGACGTCGCTGCCAAAGCTCGCGTCCAGCGACTGCACGGTGCGCAGAACGATGGCGGTCGGCTCGCCGCTGTCCGGGCGGATGACGACCGTGGCGCCGCTGGCGATGACTTCGTCGCGCAGCGCACCACCCCACAGCCGGCGCACGGCGGCGTCCAGGTCGTAGGAGTCGGACACGACGGCCAGCAGCGCGCCCGGCTTGCCGAACTGGCGCAGCATGTTGCGGTAGGCGTCCAGCTCGCCGTCGCGACCCCACGCGGTGATGGTGCTGTGCTCGGCCGCCGGGATGGAGAAGCCGGCCATGGGCTCGCCGTAATAGGCGCGGGCGCCCAGCAGCGCGGTCAGGGTGTCGGTGCCCTGGAAGTTGACCAGGTGCGCCATGCCGCCCAGCATCGCCGACTCCAGCGACGACACGCCGCGCGCGCCGAAGTCGTGCAGCTTGAAGGGCAGGCCGGCGGGGTCGCCGCTGCGCTGCAGCGCGTCGCTGATGGTGCGCCGGGTCGCGTGGCTCAGCGTGGCCACCGTGGTCGGATACCAGACGCGCAGCAGGGCGGTCTCGACGTAGCTGGTCAGCCATGCGCAGGCCGGGTCGGTGTTCTCCACCGTGACCAGCGCGTGGTTGACCGGCACCACCGTGCCTTCTGGCACCGCGCGGATGCGCAGCGGCAGGCGGCCGCCATGGGCCTGGACGACGTGCATCCAGCCGTCGCGGTTGAAGGGCACGCCGTGGGCGGCGCAGACTTCGGCGGCCAGTGCCACGTCGTCGGCCGTGACCGGCTTCGTGAAGTACTCCTTCAGCAGCGCCTGCAGGCCGAAGAACACGGTGTAGGGCAGGCTGCCGCCACGCGCCTCGATGTAGCTGAAGACGTGGGTCGTGCCCGGCGGGTACTGCAGCCAGTGGCTGGCCTTGTAGCTGTCCGTGTTCAGGACCAGCAGGCGGGCGATGTCGGCCAGGCCGTTCAGCATCAATCGATGGCGCCGCTGTCGATGGCGCGCTGGTGGCGCTCGACGAATTCCTTGTACGTGTCGATGCCGCGCAACTGCAGGATGGTGTTGCGCACGGCGGCCTCGACGAGCACGGCCAGGTTGCGGCCCGCATCCACGGCGATCACGACCTTGCGCACCGGCATGCCGAGCACGTCCTCGTGCAGCGGCTCGTAGGGCAGGCGCTCGAAGTCGCGCTCCATCGTCTCCTTGCGCACGAGGTGCACGATGAGCTTCAGGCGCATCTTGCGGCGCACGGCGGTCTCGCCAAAGATGGCCTTGATGTCCAGCAGGCCGATGCCGCGCACTTCCAGCAGGTTCAGCAGCAGCTCGGGGCAGCGGCCCTCGATGGCGGTCTGGGCGATGCGGAAGAAGTCCACCGCGTCGTCGGCCACCAGGCCGTGGCCGCGCGAGATCAGCTCCAGGCCCAGTTCACTCTTGCCCAGGCCGGATTCGCCGGTCAGCAGCACGCCCAGACCCAGGATGTCCATGAACACGCCGTGGCGCGTCGTGCGGTTGGCGAACAACTGCGACAGGTAGCCGCGCACCAAGTCGATGACGTGGCCGGCGGACTCGGCGGTGCGGAACAGCGGGATCTCGGCGCGGTCGCACATGGCCACCAGGCGCGGCGGCGGCACGGTGTCGTCGGCGACGATGATGACCGGCGGCTCCAGCGTGACGATGCGCGAGATGCGCCGGTCCTGGATGTCGGTCGTTTCCTGGCTCAGGTAGGCCACCTCGCGGCGGCCGACGATCTGCACCCGGTAGGGATGGATGTAGTTCAGGTAGCCGACCAGGTCGGCCGCGCTCTGCGCATCGCGCACGGCGGCCTCGTCGAAGCGCCGCTCCGGGTGGGCGTGACCGGCGATCCACTCCCAGCGCAGGGCGTCCAGGTGTTCTTCAAACAGGCGCTCGGCGCTGATCGAGGTGGGCTTCAAGTCGTCCGTCCGGTGCGGTTCAGCATGCCGGCTTTAAGGGTTTGTACGAGGCGCCAAACAGGGGCGGCATCAGGCGACGGACTTCAGCGGCTCCCAGGCCGAAATGAGCTTGTGCAGCGTGGCGGCCTCGGCCTCGGTCTTCAAATGCTCGCGCAGTTCGCGGTCGGACAGCATCTCGGCGATCTCGGACAGGATCTCCAGGTGCCGCTGCGTGGCGGCTTCCGGCACCAGCAGGAAGATCAGCAGGCCCACGGGCTCGTCGTCGGGCGCATCGAAGCCGATGGGCTGCTGCAGCCGCAGCACGGCGGCCAGCGGGTTCTTCAGGCCTTTGACGCGGCCGTGCGGAATGGCGACACCATGCCCCAGGCCGGTGGAGCCCAGGCGCTCGCGCGCGAACAGGTTGTCGGTGACCAGCGCCCGGGCCATCTGGTGGTGGTTCTCGAACAGCAGCCCTGCATGCTCGAAGGCGCGTTTCTTGCTGGACGCATCCACATTCACCAACACGTTGTCGGCGGGCAGGATGGCGGCGAGACGATTCATGGTCGGAAGGCCTGGCTTCGGGGGCGCCGGTCGGGCGCGGCCGCGGCCGGCGTTGGGTCAATCAAGGCCTCGGATTATGGAACTGCGGACCGTTTTGCGGCGACCGGTTCATCCCGCAGGTGTGCAAAACCCGTGTCGTGGCCCCCGAACGGGTGCTTTTGCGGCACTGCAGCAACAACCCAGCGACGGAGCATTGCGCATCGCAAAAAGAAAACGGCCCCGGAGGGCCGCTGGCTTGAAGGCTGACGGCAGTCAGCGGGCCGGGACTTCCATGCGCTTGGCAGATGCGTGGTGGTGATCCTGGACCTTGTCCTTGTGGCGGCAGACCTGGCGGTCCAACTTGTCCATCAGTTGATCAATGGCGGCGTAGAGGTCTTCGTGGGATTGCTCGACGAAGATGTCGCGTCCCTTCACATGCAGCGTGACTTCAGCGCGCTGCCGGCGCTCCTTCTCCTTTTGCTTTTCCACGGTCAGCAGGACGTTGATGTCAACGACCTGGTCGAAGTGGCGGGTCACACGGTCCAGCTTGGTGAGTACGTACTCGCGCAGAGCGGGCGTGACTTCGAGGTGATGGCCACTGATCGTCAGATTCATAAAGCCTCCTTTCAGAGGGTTGGGTCGGGAAAACGGAACCAGAAAACTGAGAACGGGGGAGAGGAGGGAGGGTCTTTTCAGGTAGCGGAGTTGGGATGGGAGTGGGGGAATCGACGAGCCCAGTTTGCGCGCGAAGGGGCGGCGTGACAAGGGGATGACGGTGAGCTTTTGTCGCAGGTCAGGCCTCGTTTTCGCGCCTTCTTTCACGCCTTGTGGCGGTGCAATAATCCTTGGCTATTTCCCCTACGGAGAACTTCTTGGACAGCGATCACCCTCGGTGACCGTCCGCTCCCGTTGCGTGTGCCACAGGCCGCGCAGCCGCCCGGAGTGAGACGGTTGACCTGAATCCCGCCACTCCGGACGGCGCTCCCGTCGTCCCTGCTACAAGCCGCTGAAAGACGACGGATGCTGAATGTGTTCACGCTGGATAACGGGCGCCTGAAGGGCGGCCTGTTCCAGGAAGAAATCGAAACCGCCGAGGACCTGGCCCAGTCGCGCCCGGTCTGGGTCGACCTGGAAAGCCCCAGCACCGAGGAAAAGGGCTGGATACGCGACCGTTTCGGTCTGACCATCCCCGAGGACATCGTCGACGAGGACCTGGAAGAGTCGGCACGCTTCTACGAGGAAGACAACGGCGAGCTGCACATCCGCTCGGACTTTCTCATCGAGGGCGACGACGGGCAGGAGGGCAAGTCGGCGCGCAATGTGCGCGTTGCTTTCATCCTGTTCAACAACGTGCTGTTCTCCATTCACAACGAGGACTTGCCGGTGTTCCGGCTGCTGCGGCTGCGGGCGCGGCGCATTCCGGCGCTGATCGAGGATGCCAAGGACGTGCTGCTGAAGCTCTATGACGCCGACGCCGAGTACTCGGCCGATGTGCTGGAGGGCATCTACGACAAGTTGGAGGCCGTCAGCGCCCGCGTGCTGAAGAGCGACGTAACCGACGCCGAGGCCGGTGAGGTGCTGTCCGCGATAGCGCGCGAGGAAGACTTGAATGGCCGCATCCGCCGCAACGTGATGGACACGCGCCGCGCGGTCAGCTTCATGATGC
>CAMLKW010000118.1 GCA_946480605.1 uncultured Roseateles sp.
ACCGTGCTGCTCAACGACGCACCGCCGGCCTGGGCCGAGATGGTCGTGGGGCCGGAACCGGCCGCAACATAGCTGTACAGGTAGCGGCCGCTGCCGTCGGTGACGCCGGTGGCGCCGGCCGCGGCGCCCGGACCGGCCACCGTGATGGCCGAGCCGACCATGGCGTTGCCGTTCACGTCGCTCAGCGTGTACTGGACCTGGCCGGCCTCTCCCACCTTCAGGGTGGCCGGCTGCAGCGTGGCCTGCAGCTTGGCGCCGGTCACGCGGAACGAAGCCTGGCGCAAGAAGCTGGCGCTGCGCGCCGTCACGGTGACGACGCGGTTGGAGCGGTCGGCGCCAATGGTCACTGCGGCCTTGGCCGTGCCGTCGGCGGCGGTCTTGGCATTGCCGACCACCAGCACCGCGTTCGCATCGACGCTGAAGCTCACGTCAATACCGGCGACGGCATTGCGGTTGCGGTCCACCGCGGTGACGACGACGTCCACAGTCTCGCTGCCGGAATTGCCAACCGTGGCCTTGTTCAGCGCGATGCTCAGGTCCGTCGCGACCGGCGTCACGGCGGTCGAATCGACCACGTCCACGCTGACCGAACGGGTCACCGTGCCGCTGGTGGCATTGACCTTGATCGTGCGGTTGGCCGGGTTGCTGCCCAGCGACAGTGTCGCCGTCAACTGGCCGGTGGTAGCGCCGGTGGTCGTTGCGCCGCCTGCGGCGGTGACGAACGCGGAGCTGGACGGATCCTCGACCGAGAAGGTCAGCGGTGCGCCGCCGGCCGCGCCGCGCGAGGCATCCAGCGTCGTGGCGGTCAGCGTGATCTGCTCGGAGCCGTTGTTGGGCAGCGTGGCCTTGCTGGCCACCAGCGAGACATCGGCCACCTTGCCGCCCGACACGCTGTCGACGACGTTGAACTTGAAGGTCTTGCTGATGCTGCCGCTGGTCGCCGTCACGGTGACGACGCGGTTGGTCTTGTCGACCAGGCTGACGACCGCCGACAGCTTGCCGTCGGCCGTTGCCGTTGCCGTGCCACCCGCCGTGATGACGGCGCCCGCATCCACGGCAAAGGTGACGGGCGTCGCCACACCGATCAGCGCATTGTTGCCGCTGGTCAGCGCGGTGACGGTGACGGTCAACGTCTCGGTGCCCGAATTGGACAAGGTCGCATTGCCACTGATGGACAGGTCGGTCAAGCCATTGCTGCCACCGCTGCCACAGGCAAAAGTGCAATCACCGGCACCACCGCCGCCTCCACCGCAACCCACCAAGGTGGCCACGCCCAGTCCCAGCAAGGCCTGGGCGAAACGCCGCCAGCCCTGCGTGACGATGGTCTGCAACATGCTCGAACTCCTGGAAATTTCTATGACTCTCAACGCACCGCGGCCCGCTCGCTGACGACCTTGGGCGTCAGGAAGATCAGCAGCTCCGTCTTGGAGGTGGTGCGCGTCTTGTTCTTGAACAGGTTGCCAACGAAGGGCACGTCGCCCAGCACCGGCACCTTGTTGACGGTCTCGCCCTCGTCCTGGGTGTAGATGCCGCCAATGACCACCGTGCCGCCGTTCTCGACCAGCACCTGGGTCTGCACGTGCTTGGTGTTGATGGCGTAGCCTTGGGGCGTCAGCGTGCCGCGGCTGTCCTTGTTGACGTCCACGCTCAGGATGACACTGCCCTCGGGCGTGATCTGCGGCGTGACCTCCAGCTTCAGATTGGCCTTGCGGAAGGCGATGGAGGTCGCACCGCTGGCCGTGGCGACCTGGTAGGGCAGTTCCTCGCCCTGCTCGATCAGGGCCTTGACCTGGTCGGCCGTGATGACACGCGGGCTGGACACCACCTTGCCCTTGCCGTCGGATTCCAGCGCCGACAGCTCCAGGTTCAGGAAGCGGTTGGCCGTGGCGCCGAACAGCGACACCGCGAAGGTCTGCGCCACCGCGCCGGCAAAGCTGTCGGACGAGGTGTTGGCCGGCAGGTTGACGAAGCTGGTGTTGTTGTAGCCCGGGTCGGTGGCGTTCTGCAGCGTCTGCCAGCCCACCATGTTGTAGTTGCTGCCGACGGTCAGGTAGTTGTCACCGCTGACGTTGTAGCCGGGGATGCCGCCCGTGCGGCCTCGGGCGTCGTAACCGCCCAGCTTGATGCCCAGCGCGCGACCGAAGCGGTCGTTGGCCTCGACGATGCGTGCCTCGATCAACACCTGGCGCACCGGGATGTCGATCTTGGCGATCATGGCCTGGATCTCTTCGAGCTTGCTGGGCACGTCGGACACGAACAGCTGGTTGGTGCGCGACTCGGAGATCACGCTGCCGCGCGGCGACAGGATGCGCGTACCGGTACCGGTGCCGCTGCCGCCACCACCACTGCTGCCGCCACTGCCACTGTTGCCAATGCTCTGGCCGCTCAGCCCGCGGGCGATGTCATCGGCCTTCACGTAATTGAGCTGGAAGGACTGCGTGCGCACCGGCTCCAACTGCGCGATGGCGGCCTTGGATTCGAGGTCCAGCTTCTCCTTGGCGGCCAGTTCTTCCTTGGGTGCGATCCACAGCACGTTCCCGGACTTCTTCAACCCCAGGCCGCGCGCCTGCATGATGATGTCCAGCGCCTGATCCCAGGGCACGTCCTTCAGGCGCAGCGTGACGTTGCCGGTCACGGTGTCGCTGGTCACGACGTTGAAGTTGGTGAAGTCGGCGATGACCTGCAGCAGCGCACGAACCTCGATGTTCTGGAAGTTCAGTGACAGCTTGTCGCCCGTGTAGCCCGGGCCCTGGGTCAGCTTGTTGGGATCGACCTTCTGCGGCCGGACCTCCAGCACGAACTGGTTGTCACTCTGGTAGGCGCTGTGCTCCCAGTTGCCCTTGGGCTCGACAACCATGCGCACCCGGTCGCCCGTCTGCTGCGTGGTGATCAGGTGCACCGGCGTGCCGAAATCGGTCACGTCGATCTTGCGGCGCAGGTTCTCGGGCAGGCTGGAGCGCAGGAACTCCACCACCAGGCTCTGGCCCTGCTGCTGGATGTCCACGCCGACCTGGTTGCTGGGCAGGTTGACGATGACCCGGCCCGCACCATCGGCGCCACGGCGGAAGTCGATGTCACGCAGCGCCTGCGACGACGCATTCAAGCTCTGCGCGAAATGCACCGGCTCGCTGGCCGACTGCACCGCGGGCACGGTGGCGCCCAGCACCAGCACCAGCGCCGTGCCTTCCAGCTTGGCGGTGAAGCTGGAGGCCTGGCGCAGATTCAGCACCAGGCGCGAGCGATCGCCTGCCTGCGCCACGGCGGCGGAGCGCAGATTGCCCTGATTGATGTCGACCAGGTTGCGGCCGAGCCCGTTCACGACGCCGGGCAGGTCGATGGCGATGCGCGGCGGCGCCTGCACGGTGAAGCCCGTGGGCACCGTCGGCAAAGGCTCGCTCAGCTCGACGCGGACCACATCCACGCCCGCCTGCTGCACGGTGTTGATGGCCTTGATCTGGGTCTGGGCCCAGGCCGCGGGCGCACCCGACAGGGCGACGAAGGCGAATCCCAGCAACCAGCTACGACCCATCGACTTGTTCTCCTGCAATGTCTTCATCGTCCCGTCTCCTGTAGCTGGAGGGTACTGGTGCGCTCAATCCACTCGCCCGCAGCGTCCTGGACGACTTCCCGCAACGTGATCTCGGTCTCGTTGATCTTGGTGATGCGACCGAAGTTCTGGCCGAGGTAGTCCCCGACCTTGACCTGGTAGAGCAGGCTGTCCACGCGCAGCAGCGCGTAGCGCCGGCCTTCGCGGGTCAGGCTGCCCACCATGTTCATGTTGTCCAGCGGGTAGGCCTCAAGAGGCTCCTTGCGGCGGTTGATCTCGGCCGTCAGCAGCGAGTTCGGCTGCGCGGCTTCCTGGCGGATGGCCACGCTGAGCTTCTGGGTGCTGAACGGATCGACGCCGGTATTGGCCTCGTAGGGCTGAGGCAGGAACTTCTTGGGCGGCAGCAGCGGCGTGACCGTCGGCTTGGCCTCCTTGCGCTGCTGCTCCATCCATTGGCGCAACTCCTCGATGTCGCTGCCGCAGCCGGCCAGCAGCGACAGCGTCGCCACGCACATCAGCAGCCGCCTCATTTCTTGCCTCCGCCCTTGGTCTTGCTGGCCGCCTTCTTCTGTTCAGCCACCTCGGCCGGGTCCAGATAGCGGTAGGTGCGCGCCGTCGCTTCCATGCTGAGCACGCCGCCAGCGTCGCGCCCCGTCGGCGCCTGCACGACGAGGTTGTGCAGCGTCACGATGCGCGACAGGTTGGACACGTCGGCCGCGAACGCGCCGATGTCGTGGTAGCGCCCCGACACCTTGAGTGCGATAGGCAGTTCGGCGTAGAAGTCCTTCACCAGCACCTGGCCGGGACGGAACAACTCGAACTGCAGGCCGCGCCCGACGCCGGCGCTGCTGATGTCCGACAGCAGCGAATCGATCTCGGCCTTGCCGGGCAGCTGCTTCTCCAACTGGGTCACGTACTCCTCGACCTGACTCTTCTGCTTGCGCAGCTCCGGCAGGTTGACGGCCTGGGCCAGCTTGGCGGAATAGTCCTGGCGCAGGGTCGGCTCGCGGGCACGCTCGGCTTCCAGATTGGCCTGCTCGTCCGCCAGCACGAAGAAGTAGCCCGCCACCCCCACGGCCAGCACCACGGCCAGGCCCGATGCCAGCTTGGGCGCCAACGGCCACTGCCCCGGCTCCTTGGGGTTGAGACCCTGGAATTGCGCGACAACGTCCGCGAACCAGGCATTGAGGTCGAACTTGGTCGTGGCCATGCGCTCAGCCCTTCTTCGGCGCCGACGCGCCGGATGCGGGTTCCACGGCCTGCGCCTTGATGGACACCTTCATGGAGAAGTCCAGCAGCCGGCGCTGTTCGCGCGACGCGGTGCTGACGCTAGCGAGCTTGACCTCGATGAGGTCGGGCTTCTCCAGCCACTCGGAGCTGCGCGACAGGTTGCGCAGGAACTCCGACACGCGCTCGTTGGTCTGTGCGATGCCGCTGACGGTCACGGTCTTGTTGTCCTGCCGGATCGCCATCAGGTAGACGCCCTCGGGCGCCAGGCGCGCCAGGTCGTTGAGCAGGTGAACGGGCGTGTTGCGGTCGGTCTGCAGGTCCTCGACAGCACGCTGGCGCGACTTCAGCGCCTCAATCTCGGACTTCAGGTTGGCGATGTCGGAGATCTGCGCCTCCAGCCGGCTGATCTCGTTTTGGATGTACTGGTTGCGCGACTGCTGCTCGGCCGTCAGGAACTGCAGCAGCAGATAGACCGCCACGACGACGCCTGCGCCGACGAGGCCGGCCAGCCCCAGGCCAGCGAAGAAGGCCGCCTTGCGCCGCTTGCGCCGCTCCTCGCGGTAGGGCAGCAGGTTGATCAGGATCACTGGAAGAACCTCCGCATCGCGAGGCCGCAGGCAGTGAGGTAGGACGGCGCCTCACGCCGCAGCTTGGACTCCCGAACTGCAGTGCCCATGCCCATGTTCTCGAAGGGATTGACCACCATGCAGGCAAAGCCCGTCAGGTCGGTCACGCGCTCCTTCAGCCCCGGCAGCGTCGCGGTGCCGCCGGCCAGCATCACGTAGTGCACCTTGTGGTGCGGCGTGCTGGTGAAGAAGTACTGCAACGCCCGCCCGATCTCCTGCGACAGGCTGTCGACGAAGGGATTGAGCACGCTGACCTCGTAGTCCTCGGGCAGCTCGTTGGACAACTTCTTCTGCTCGGCCTCCTCGAACGAGAAACCGTACTGCCGCGAGATGAGCTGCGTCAGCTGCGAGCCGCCGAAGGACTGGTCGCGGTCGTACAGCAGTTCGTCGTCGCGCAGCACCTTGAGGCTGGTGGTGTCGGCACCGATCTCGAACAGCGCGACCAGCGCATCCTTGCCCTCGTTGGGCAGCGCCGCAACGAGGCGGCTCATGGCCATGCGCGACGCATGCGATTCGATGTCCAGCACAACGGGCCGCAGGCCGGCCGCTTCGGCCAGACCCTGACGGTCCTGCACACGATCCTTGCGCGATGCCGCGATCAACACCTCCACGTCGCCCACCGAGGTCGGACTGGGGCCGATGACGCAAAAGTCCAGGCTGACCTCGTCCAGCGAGAACGGGATGTACTGGTTGGCCTCGGCCTCGACCTGCAGTTCGAGCTCTTCCTCGCGCAGGCCCGCGGGCAACATGATCTTCTTGGTGATGACGGCCGACTGAGGCATGGCCAGCGCGGCGTCCCGGGTGCGGCTGCCGCTGCGCGCGACCACGCGGCGCACGGCATCGGCCACCTCGTCGAACTTCTCGATCTGGCCGTCGGCGATCCAGCCTTTTTCGAAGGGCTCGCTGGCGAAACGCTCGAGCACGTATTCGCCGTTCTTGTCTTGGCTCAACTCCACCAGCTTGACGCTGGAGGAACTGATATCCAGGCCAATCAGGGGTGGGTGCCTGCGACCCGAAAGTGCGTCAAGTATTCCCATGCCCTTTGTCCCCGACACGCGAGTTACGTATCGGACTATTAATAAGTTACTTGAATGCTAGCAGCAAAGCCGTTGACGCCGAACGGAAATCCGGCGCGAGCTGGTAACGCCACGTTGCTAAACATACACGAATCAACGAGCTTGCAAGCTCCTGAAAAACCTCCGGGAAGCGGTTGTATGACACACCGTTTCGTAACCCGCCTGACGTAGAAGCAGGGGGCATCCGCCTTCCTATAATCCGCCGCCACGTCTTTGTGCGCCCGTGGCGCCTTTTGCCGGCCCCATGAACGACAAGTCTCGATCCGCTGCGCCCCGCTCCGACACCGCAGCCACTGCCGGCCACTCCCCCTCCTCCCGATTCGGCACCTCGCTGGGCTCTCACTTGGGCCGGCTGCTGCTGTGGTGCCTGGGCCTGGCGGCGGGAGGCACGCTCGCCGTCGCGCTGCTGCTGGCCCTGGGCCTGGCGCTGGCCTACCCCAACCTGCCGGACATCAGCGGCCTGACCGACTACCGGCCCAAGCTGCCGATGCGGGTGCTGTCCAGCGACGGCGCCCTGCTGGGCGAGTTCGGCGAGGAACGCCGCAGCTACCGCTCCATCCAGCAGATTCCCAAGGTCATGCAGGAGGCGGTGCTGGCCATCGAGGACGCGCGCTTCTATCAGCATGGCGGCGTGGACTACCTGGGCGTCATCCGCGCCGGCCTGGCCAACGTCAGCGAATCGCGCAGCCAGGGCGCCTCGACGATCACCATGCAGGTGGCGCGCAACTTCTACCTGTCCACGGAGAAGACCTTCACGCGCAAGATCTACGAGATCCTGCTGGCGCTGAAGATCGAGGCCGCGCTGCCCAAGGAAAAGATCCTCGAGATCTATATGAACCAGATCTTCCTGGGCCACCGCGCACACGGCTTCGCGGCGGCCAGCGAGGTCTACTTCGGCAAGCCGCTGGACAAGATCAGCATCGCCGAGGCCGCGATGCTGGCCGGCCTGCCCAAGGCGCCGTCGGCCTACAACCCGATCAACAACCCCAAGCGCGCCACCATCCGCCAGCAGTACATCATCGAGCGGATGTACGAGACCGGCTACATCACCGAGGAACAGCGCGACGAGGCCAAGGCCGAGAAGCTGCGTCTGCGGCCTGTCAGCGAATCAGCCTCGCATGCCGAGTTCGTCGCCGAGGCGGCGCGCCAGCTGATCTACAGCCAGTACGGCGACGAGGCCTATTCGCGCGGCCTCAACGTCTACCTGACGCTGAACAGCGCCGAGCAGAACGCCGCCTATCGCGCGCTGCGCCGCGGCATCCTGGACTACGAAAAGCGGCAGCTCTACCGCGGCCCCGAGGCCTACGCAGACCTGCCCGGCGACGCCAAGGCACTGGACACGCGCATCGCCGAAGCGCTGGCCGACCACCCAGCGAATGACGAGCTGCTGGCCGCGGTCGTACTGGCCGCCGACCCCAAGAAGGTCAACGCCGTGCTGCAGAGCGGCGACGCCATCAGCATTACCGGCGATGGCCTGAAGCCGGCGGCGTCGGGCCTGTCCGACAAGGGCAACCCCAAGACCCGCATCCGCCGCGGCGCGGTGATCCGCGTCGTCAAGGGCATCAAGCAGAAGGACGGCAACGAGTGGACCATCACGCAGTTGCCCGAGGTCGAGGGCGCCTTTGTGTCCATGGACCCACGCAACGGCCAGGTGCGCGCCATGGTGGGCGGCTTCGACTACAACAAGAACAAGTTCAACCACGTGACGCAGGCCTGGCGCCAACCGGGCTCCAGCTTCAAGCCCTTCATCTACTCGGCGGCGCTGGAGAAGGGCTTCACGCCCACCACGGTGGTCAACGACGCGCCGCTGTTCTTCGATGCCGGCACCACGGGCAGCCAGCCCTGGGAGCCCAAGAACTACGACGGCAAGTTCGAAGGCCCGATGCCGCTGCGCACCGCGCTGGCCAAGTCCAAGAACATGGTGTCCATCCGCGTGCTGCACTCGGTGGGCGTGAAGTACGCACAGGAATGGATCACGCGCTTCGGTTTCGAGGCCGAGAAGCACCCCGCCTATCTGACGATGGCGCTGGGCGCCGGCTCGGTCACGCCCATGCAGATGGCGCAGGGCTACGCGGTGTTCGCCAACGGCGGCTACCGGGTCAATCCGCAGCTGATCGCGCGCATCACCGACAACAACGGCCGCCAGCTCTACGAAGCGCAGCCGGCACCGCTGGCCGAGGAGTCACGCGGCATCGAAGCCCGCAACGCCTTCCTGATGAGCAGCCTGCTGCAGGAGGTCACGCGCAGCGGCACGGCCGCGCGCGCGCAGGCCACGCTGAAGCGCCCCGACATCTACGGCAAGACCGGCACCACGAACGATTCCATGGACGCCTGGTTCGCCGGCTACCAGAAGGAGCTGGTCGCGGTCGTCTGGATAGGCTACGACCAGCCGCGCAAGCTGGGCGACCGCGAGACCGGCGGGGGCCTGAGCCTGCCGGTCTGGATCGAGTACATGCAGACCGCGCTGAAGAACAAGGCCGTTGACGAGATCACGCCGCCGGAGGGCGTCATCAACGTGAACGGTGAATGGTTCTACGAGGAGTTCACATCGGGCAACGCCGTGCGCGAGCTGTCGGCCGAGCCGCCTGTGCCGGGCGCCGCGACGGACGACGAGAAGAAGTCCATCCTGGACCTCTTCAAGCGCTGATCGGGCTCAGGCGCTGAACGTCAACGCCTGGGCGGCCTGCTCGCTGGCGCTGCGCGACAGCCGGGTCAGCAACTCCTGACCCTCGCGATCCACCCACTGCGCGCCGTCCCACTTGAAGTGGTAGCCGCCCGAACGCGCCGCCAGCCAGATCTCCTGCAGCGGCGGCTGCGTGTTGATGACGATCTTGCTGCCGCCGGGCAGGCTCAGCTCCAGCAGGCCGCCGGTGCGGTGCGTGTCGATGTCGACCACGTCGTCGTCCAGCCAGGCATCGATCTGCTCCTCGATGCGGGCGAGCAGTGCGTGGGACTTGGCGTGGTAATCGGCGTCGGACAGGGACATAAACTGCGGCAATGAAGAGAACTGCCGTCAGTGTAGGTGGGCGGATCATCGCCCTGGCCATCACCCTTACCGCCCTCGCGGGTTGTGGGCAGAAGGGGCCGCTGACCCTGCCCACGCCGGCCGACGCCGCCTCGGCGCCCGCCTCGCCCCCAGCCCGCTAAGCCGCCCTTCCCTCTTGCACCGCGTGGCAGGCCACGCGCACGCCGGCGATCTCCAGCAGAGCCGGCCGCTCGGCCTTGCAGCGCTCGTGGGCCAGCGGGCAGCGCGGGTGGAAGCTACAACCGCTGGGGGGCTGAAGCGGGTTGGGCACCTCACCCTGAACCGGCGTGCGCGCGCGTCCGCTCATATGGATGTCCGGGATCGCATCCAGCAGCATTCGCGTGTACGGGTGCTTGGGCCGCGCAAACAGCTCGGCCTTGTCCGCCACCTCGACCAGGCGACCCAGGTACATGACGCCGATCTGGTCGGCCATGTGGCGCACGACGGCCAGGTTGTGCGAGATGAAGAGGTAGGTCAGGCCCCGCTTGCGCTGCAGATCCTTCATGATGTTGAGCACCTGGGCCTGCACCGACACGTCCAGCGCCGAGGTCGGCTCGTCGCAGACCAGGAACTCCGGCTGCGTGGCCAGCGCGCGCGCGATGGAGATGCGCTGGCGCTGGCCGCCCGAGAACTGGTGCGGGAACTTTTGCGCATCGGCCGGGTTCAGGCCCACCGACGCCAGCAGCTGGCCGACCTGCTGCATGGCCTCGGCATCGGTCTTCACCAGGCCGTGCTCGCGCAGCGGCTCGGCAACGATGTCGAGCACCTTCCAGCGCGGATTCAGCGACGCATACGGATCCTGGAAGATCATCTGCATGCGCCGGCGCAGTTTCAGCGCGCCGGAGCCTGACAGCGTCTTGGCGATGTCCTCACCGTCAAAACGCACCGCGCCGCGCGTGGTGCCGTACAAACCCACCAGCAGCCGTGCAACGGTGCTCTTGCCGCAGCCGCTTTCGCCCACCAACGCCAGCGTCTTGCCACGGGCTATGCTGAAGGACACACCGTCGACCGCGTGCACGAAGGCCTTGGGCTTGCGCTCGACGACACGGTTCAACCACGGTGGCGACACGTCGAAGACCTTGGCGAGGTCGTCGACCTCCACGAGCGGCCGGCTCATCGCGGCACCTCCTCGGTGATCGGAACCCAGCAGGCGGCCTGCGTGGCGCCAACGGCGGCCAGTTCGGGCCGCTCGATGCGGCAGCGCTCGGCCACACGGCCGCAGCGCGGGTTGAAGGCGCAGCCGGGCGGAATGGCGGTCAATCGAGGCATCGCACCGTCGATCTGCAGCAGGCGCTCGCGGTCCTCATCCATGGCCGGGATCGAACCCATCAGGCCAGCCGTGTACGGATGCGCGGGGCGATGGATGACGTCGGCCACCGGGCCGATCTCGGCGACGCGGCCGGCATACATGACGGCCACGCGGTCGCAGGTCTCGGCGATGACGCCCATGTCATGCGTGACCAGCATGACGGCCGCGCCCTGCTCTTTGCAGACCTTCTTCAGCAGCGCAATGATCTGGGCCTGGATGGACACGTCCAGCGCCGTCGTCGGCTCGTCGGCCACGATGAGCTTGGGGTTGGCCGCCAACGCCAGCACGATGACGACGCGCTGGCGCATGCCGCCGGAGAACTGGTGCGGGTAGTGATCGACCCGCGCCTCGGGCGCCGGAATGCCGGTGGAGGCCAGCAGCTCGATAGCACGTGCGCGCGCCTGCGCGGCCGACAGGCCCAGGTGGGTCGTGATGGTCTCCGTCAGCTGGCGGCCCACGGTGTACAGCGGGTTCAGCGAAGTCAGCGGGTCCTGGAACACGGCGCCGATCTCGCGACCGCGCACGCGGCGCATCTGCTCGTAGGGCAGGTTGTCGATGCGCCGGCCGGCCAGCTTGATCTCGCCGGCGGCGATGCGGCCCGGCGGCTCCAGCAGGCCGATGATGGCCGCGCCGGTCAGCGACTTGCCGGCACCAGACTCGCCGACGACGCCGAGGATTTCGCCCGGAGCAATGGCAAAGGAGATGTCATCCAGCGCCAGCAGCGTGCCGTGGCGGGTCGGGAATTCCACCCGCAGGTGGTTGACTTCAAGCAGCGGTGCAGTCATCGCAGGCGGGGATTCAAGGCATCGCGCAGCCAGTCGCCCAGCAGGTTCACGCTGAGGGTGATCAGCACCAGCGTCAGGCTGGGAAAGGCGGTGATCCACCATTCGCCCGAGAACAGGTAGTCGTTGCCGTTGCGGATCAGCGTGCCCAGGCTGGGGCTGGTGGGCGGCACGCCGACACCCAGGAAGGACAGCGTGGCCTCGGTGATGATGGCCGATGCGACCTGGATGGTGGCCAGTACCAGCACCGGCCCCAGCACGTTGGGCAACACATGGCGGCGCATGATGGTCAGCGACCCGACGCCGATGACGCGGGCCGCCTGCACGTACTCCTTGTTGCGCTCCACCAGCGTGGAGCCACGGACCGTGCGGGCGTACTGCACCCAGCCTGTCAGCGCGATGGCCAGCACCAGCACGATGAAGGACAGCATGTCGGGCGCGTGCGGAAACATGCTACGGGCGACGCCGCTGATCATCAGCGCGACCAGGATGGAAGGGAAGGACAGCATCACGTCGCAGATGCGCATGATGAGGGCATCCACGCGGCCGCCGACGAAGCCCGCCAGCAGCCCCAGACCCACGCCGATCAGGATGGACAGCAGCACGGACGCGACGCCCACCAGCAGCGAGATGCGCGTGCCATACATCAGCGCCGACAGGATGTCGCGGCCCTGGCCATCTGTGCCCAGCGCGTACTTGGCCTCGCCCCCTTCCACCCAGGCGGGCGGCTTCAGCGAGTCCATCAGCTCCAGCGTCGCCAGGTCGAAGGGGTTGTGCGGCGCCACCCAACCGGCGAACAACGCACAAGTCAGCAGGACCGCGGCGATGGCGGCTGCCAGCATCGCCACCGGCGACGTGCGGAAGGAATGCCATACGTCGCCGTCGAAGAAGCGACGCAGCGCCGAGGGAGAGGCGGAGCTCATGGAGGTCAGTGCGCCTTGCCTTCGACGCGCAGGCGCGGATCGACGGCGAAATAGAGCAGATCGACGCCCAGATTGATGACGACGAAGATCAGCGAGATCAGACACAGGTAGGCCGCCATCACGGGGATGTCGGCGAACTGCACGGCCTGGATGAACAGCAGCCCCATGCCGGGCCACTGGAAGACCTGCTCGGTGATGATGGCGAACGCGATCAGCGAGCCGAGTTGCAGGCCGGTGATGGTGATGACAGGCACCAGCGTGTTCTTCAGCGCATGGCCGAAGTAGACGCTGCGATCCGTCAGGCCGCGCGCACGGGCGAAGCGAATGTAGTCGGTGCGCAGCACCTCGAGCATCTCGGCGCGTACCAGCCGCATGATCAGCGTCAGCTGGAAGGCCGACAGCGTGAACGCCGGCAGGATCAGGTGCAGCAGGCCGTCACGCGTCAGCAGACCCGAGGTCCACGAGCCGAAGGCGACAACCTCGCCACGACCGAAGCTGGGCAGCCATTTCAACTCCACCGCAAAAATCCAGATCAGCACGATGCCGATGACGAAGTTGGGCAGGCTGACGCCGAACAGCGTGCCTGTCATCAGGATCTGTGCACTGGCCTTGCCGCGCCGCAGCGCCGCATAGACGCCCAGCGGGATGCCCAACGACAGCGCGATGAGCCCGGCGACCAGCGCCAGTTCCAGCGTCGCCGGGAAGCGCTCGACGATCAGCGACGAGACCTTGCGCCCCTGGCGCAGGCTGATGCCGAACTCGCCCTGCACGGCATTGCCGACAAAGCGTGCGAACTGCACCGGGAAGGGCTGGTCCAGGCCCAGATCCTTGCGCAGCGCGATGCGCTGCTCTTCCGTCGCATCCTGGCCCAGCAGGTTGTTGACCGGGTCGCCCAC
>CAMLKW010000119.1 GCA_946480605.1 uncultured Roseateles sp.
GTTCATCACGCTGGCCGGCTTCCACAGCCTGAACTACTCGATGTTCAACCTGGCCCACGGCTATGCCCGCAACCAGATGAGCGCCTTCGTCGAGTTGCAGGAGGCCGAGTTCGCCGCCGCCGA
Organism: uncultured Roseateles sp.; assembly: GCA_946480605.1. The sequence goes on from CAMLKW010000119.1 coordinate 124, forward strand.
GAAGGGCTTCACCGCGGTCAAGCACCAGCGCGAAGTCGGCACCGGCTATTTCGACGCGGTGACCACCACCATCGAAGCCCAGGCCTCTACCGCGGCACTGAAGGGCTCGACCGAAGACGAACAGTTCTTCGACGCCAAGCACGGTTGAGCACACCGAGACCGTTGATCCGAGTCAGAAACGTCAACTCCTGACTTTTGGGCCCGCCTCCATGGCGGGCCTTTTTTCTGGGCCGGTGCGACCGGCCTGGCTCAGTTGCCGGTCAAGCGGAAGGCGCCGACCGCGCTGCTCAGCGTCACCGCCTGCTCGCGCAGGCTTTCGGCCGCCGCAGTGGACTGCTCCACCAGTGCCGCGTTCTGCTGCGTGACCTGATCGAGCTGCGTGATGGCGATGTTGACCTGGGCGATGCCGTCCGACTGTTCGGCCGTGGCGGTGGTGATCTCGCCCATGATGTCCTTCACGCGCTGCACGGCGCCGACCAGCTCCTCCATGGTCTTGCCGGCCTCGGCGACCAGCTTGGAGCCGGCCTCCACGCGATCCACGCTGCTGCCGATCAGGCTCTTGATCTCCTTGGCGGCATCGGCCGAGCGGCCCGCCAGCGAACGCACCTCGCCGGCCACGACCGCGAAGCCGCGGCCCTGCTCGCCGGCACGCGCGGCCTCCACGGCGGCGTTCAGCGCCAGGATGTTGGTCTGGAAGGCGATGCCGTCGATGACGCTGATGATGTCGGCGATCTTGCGCGAGCTGGCATTGATCTCGTCCATGGTGTGCACCACCTGGCCCACCACCTCGCCGCCGCGCTGCGCCACACTGGCGGCGGACACCGCCAACTGGTTGGCCTGGCCGGCCGATGCGGCCGACTGCTGCACGGTGCCGGTCAGTTGCTCCATGGCGCTGGCGGTCTCCTCCAGGCTGGACGCCGCCTTTTCGGTGCGCGCGCTCAAGTCCTGATTGCCGCTGGCGATCTCGGACGCGGCCGTGTTGATGGACTCGGCCGACTCGCGGATGCCGCCTATGGTCTGGCCCAGCGACTCGCGCATGCGGCGCAGCGTCATCTGCAACTGGCCGATCTCGTCGGAGCGCGCGGCCATGCCCGAGCCCGAGCGCATCAGGTTGCCATCGGCCACACGTTCGGCCAGGTCATTGGCCGCCTTCAGGGGCTCGGTGATGCTGAGCGTGATGCGCCATGCGGCCACGACGCCTGCGGCCAGCATGGCCAGGCCCAGTGCGATCAGCAGCAGGCGGCTCCGGGCGCTGGCCGAGTCGATCCCGGCGGCGGTCTGGTCGATGGCCCGGCGCTGGTGATCCAGGAAGGCCTGCATGCGCTCCAGGTAGACCCTGGAGCCCGGCACGAAGACCTCCGTCAGCAGCTTGTCGGCGCCCTCGGCATCGCCGTCCTTCTTCAGCTTGGTGATCCGATCGCGTGAATCGAGGTAGACCTTGCGCGCCTCGCCCACGGCGTCGAACAGCTGCTGCTCCGCGGGCGAACGGATCATGCCCTTGAGCTTTTCCTGCATTTCGCTGGAGGCCTTGGTGGACTGCGCGGCCTCGTCCTTGAACAACTCCACCAGCGAGGCGTCGGAACTCTTGGCGATGGCCATGGTGCGGCGCACGCCCGCGTTGATGTTGCGGCTCCAGTCCGAGATCAGCCTTTCCTTGGCCAGCGGCTCGGCCATCATCTGGCGCGTGGCATCGGCCGTGCTCGTGAGCCGCCATGAGGCCAGCGCAACAATCAGCGCCGCCAGCACCAGCACCAGGCCGAAGCCTGCGGCCAGGCGTTTCCCAATCGATAGATTCATGGCTTGTCTCCTCGCACCGTCACGCCCCTCGAGGGCAACCACCGATGCTAGGCGCCGGGATCAGGTCGCTTCAGCGCGAAGCGGCCAGGAGTGCCAAATAGTCCTCAGCGCTGGCGACGCGAGGGTTGGTCTTGTGGCAGTGGTCCAGCAGCGCATGCTCCACGATGCGAGCGTCCAGCTCCGGCTCCACGCCCATGGCCGCCAGGCCGGCAGGCAGGCCCAGGCGGGCGTTCATCTCGGTGATGGCGTTGGCCACGGCGTCGGCGTCGCTGCCGGCCAGGCCCATCGCGTGCGCCAGGCGCGCCATGCGCTGCTCGCGCCTCACGCTGTCGGCCGCGGCGTTGAAGCGGATGACGGCCGGCAGGAACACCGCGTTCAGCGTGCCGTGGTGCAGTCGCGGGTTGAGGCCGCCCAGCGAGTGGCTCAGCGAATGCACCGCGCCCAGGCCCTTCTGGAAGGCCAGGGCGCCGTGCACGCTGGCGCACATCATGTCCAGCCGCGCGTCGCGGTCCTGACCGTCGCGCGTGGCGCGCTCGATGCTGTGCCAGCCGCGCCGCAGCCCCTCCAGCGCGATGCCGTCGGCCGGCGGGTTGAAGGCTGGCGCCAGGAAGGTCTCGATGCAGTGGGCGATGGCGTCCATGCCGGTCGCGGCCGTCAGGTGGGCGGGGAGCGCCAGCGTCAGCGCGGGGTCGCAGATGGCTGCCTTGGGGCATAGCTCCCAGTTGTGGAAACCCAGCTTGCGGCCGTCGTCGACGATCACGATGGCGCCGCGCGCCACCTCGCTGCCGGTGCCGGCCGTGGTCGGCACGGCGATGACGGGCAGCACCTTCGAGCTGATGTTGACCGCGCCGCCCTCGATGGTGGCCCAGCGCTTCAGCGGCCCCTCGTGCGTGGCGGCGATGGCCACGCCCTTGGCCAGGTCGATGCTGGAGCCGCCGCCGACGGCTACGAGGCCGTCGCAGCCCTCGGCCTGCAACTGCTCGACGGCCAGGCGCACGGCGGCCTCGGTGGGGTTGGGCGGCGTGCGGTCGAAGATGGCGGGCTTGTCCGCAAAGGCGGCCAGCGCCAGGTCCAGCACGCCGGCCGCGCGCACGCCGGCATCGGTGACGACCAGCGGCCGACGCATGCCGACGCGCTCGCACTCGGCGGGCAGCAGGCGGCTGGCGCCGAAGTCCATCTCGATGCGGGTCAGGTAGAGGATCTGGGCCATGGTCTTGGTTCCGCAGGTGTCTTTGTGCATCCTAGGCGGGTCTGCCTAGACTTGACGTCATGCACGCGACTCGACTGCCCTCCCTGTTGCTGTCCCTCTTGCTCGTGGCCTGTGGTGGCGGGGGAGGGGGCGAGGGCGGTGGCGCCACGCCACCGCCGGTCGACAACCTGCCGGGGCTGAGCGACGCCACCGTCTACGCTTCCGCGCCGGAGGCGTCTCTGCCCGGCGCGGTGGAGGCGGCGGCGGTCAGCACGCAGACGCTCACGGCCGGCGGGCAGACGCTGAGCTACATGGCGACGGCCGGCCACTTGATTGCCCGCGATGCCAACGGTGCGGCGCAGGCCTCGGTGTTCTACGTGGCCTACACGCTGCCCGGTGCCGATGCAGCCACGCGGCCGGTCACCTTCTTCTACAACGGCGGCCCCGGCTCCGCTTCGGTGTGGCTGCAACTGGGCAGCTACGGCCCCAGGCGGCTGGTGACCGGCGTGCCCGACACGACGCTGGCGCGCCCCTTCGCGCTGGTGGACAACGCCGAGCACTTGCTGGGACAAAGCGACCTCGTCTTCGTCAACGCAGTGGGCAGCGGCTACTCGCAGGCCATCGCGCCCTTCACCAACCGCAGCTTCTGGGGCGTGGACAGCGATGCCGCGCTGTTCCGCGACTTCATCCTGCGCTATCTGGCCGCCAACAACCGTGCGGCATCGCCCAAGTACCTGTTCGGCGAAAGCTATGGCGGCCCGCGCACGGCCATCCTCGCGCGCCGGCTGCAGGACGCGGGCGTCATGCTGGATGGCCTGGTGCTGTTGTCGCCGGCCATGGACTACAACAGCAACTGCGGCATCACCGGCAACCTCGGCTGCGCGGGCTATCTGCCCAGCTATGCCGCGGTTGGTGCCTTCCACCGCCTGACGCAGCCGGTGCCGGCCGACCTGAGCGCCTGGCTGGCCCAGGCGCGCAGCTATGCCGGCAGCGTCTACGCCCCGGCCGTGCAGGCCTGGCTGGCCACTGGCCAACCCGCGCCGGCGCTGTGGCAGCCGCTGGCCGACCTGACCGGACTGCCCGCCGCGCAGTGGCAGGCCAACCTGAACCTCGGCGCCACCAGCTTCCGCCAGCAGTTGATCGCCGGCCAACTGCTGGGCCGCTACGACGGCCGCATGAAGGCCCCGGTCGGTGGCGCGCTGGCGGCCGAGGGCGACCCGTCCAGCACCTGGATAGGCGCCAGCTTCGCCCAGGGCATCGCCACGCACCTGCGCGACCAACTGGGCTATCGCAACGCGTCCACCTACGTCGTGTCCAGCAGCGCCATCAACTTCTGGGATTTCAGCCACGCCGGCAGGGCGCTGCCCGACACGCTGCCCGACCTCGCCGCCGCGCTGGCGCAGAACCCGCGGCTGCGCGTGCTGGCCGTCAGCGGCTATCACGACCTGGCCACGCCCTTCCACCTGACCGAGACCGACCTGGCCCGCGTGGACGCCACCCGCGTGCAGGTCCGCAACTATGCGGGCGGCCACATGATGTACCTGGACGATGCCAGCCGCGTCGCCCAACTGGCCGACCTGAAGGCCTTCTACGCCAACACGCTGGCGCTGCGCGCCACGGCCGACCTCGATCCCGAACGCCGCGCGCTGGCGTCGCGGCCCTTCGTCATGCGCGACCGCGCCGGCACGCCGCAGGCACCGGGCAGCGTCGCCCCCACGGCGGAGCCGGCCTTCCAGGCGCCGCTGCGCGACCCCTGGGTACCGCCGGGGACAATGCCGCGGCCATGACGCATCCCTTGTCTCCCCGCATGGCGGAACTGCTGGCGCGCATCCACCGCGCCAGGCGCCCGCCCTTCCACAGCCTGACACCGCGCGAGGCGCGCATCGCCTATCGCATGGGTGCCGAGATCCTGGACCTGCCGCGCGCCCCGCTGGCCCGCGTGCAAGACCTGCAGGTCGCCAACCGGCCCGCGCGCCTGTATGCGCCCAGTGACGCGGTGCTGCCCGTGCTGCTCTACCTGCACGGCGGCGGCTTCACCATCGGCGACCTGGAGACGCATGACAGCCTGTGTCGACAGCTCAGCGCCCGCAGCGGCTCTGCGGTGCTGGCGCTGGACTATCGCCTCGCGCCGGAGCACCGCTTCCCCGCCGCCGTGGACGACGCCTGGGCCGCGCTGGCCTGGCTGCACGAGCAGGCCCACACGCTCGGGCTGGACGGCTCGCGCCTGGCCGTGGGCGGCGACAGCGCCGGCGGCACGCTCGCGGCCGGCTGCGCCTTCTTCGCCCGCGACCGCGGCCTGCCGCTGAAGGGGCAGCTGCTGATCACGCCGGGCACCGACGCCCACGCCAGCCACGACTCGCATCGCCGCTTCGCGGAGGGCTTTCTGCTGGATGCTGCCAGCATCGAATGGTTCTTCGGCCACTACATCGACAAGGCCCAGCGCACCGACTGGCGCTTCGCCCCGCTGCTGGCCGACGACCATGCCGGCCTCGCGCCCGCCGCCGTGCTGCTGGCCGAGGCCGACCCGCTGGTGGACGAGGGCCTGGCCTATGCCGACCAACTGCGCGCGGCCGGCGTGCCGGTCCAGCTGGAACTGGCGCGCGGCGTCACGCACGACTTCATCAAGATGGGCCGCAGCCTGCCCGAGGCCATCACGGCACTGGACTTCTGCGCGTCCTCGATCAGGGAGCATCTACAACCATGAAACGCAGCGAATTCCGCCACCTCGAACCCCTGCGCGTGCGCTGGGCCGAGATCGACGCCCAGGGCATCGTCTTCAACGGCCACTACCTGACCTATCTGGACACCGCCGTCAGCGGCTACTGGCGGGCGCTGGCCATCCCCTACGCGGAGACCATGAAGTCGCTGGGCGGCGACCTGTACGTGCGCCGCGCGATGCTGGACTACCGCGGCTCGGCGCGCTACGACGACCGGCTGGACATCGGCATCCGCGCCCGCGAGTTCGGCAACAGCTCGATGATGGTGGACGGCGCCATCTTCCACGGTGAGCAAATGCTGGTGCAGGCCGAGATGATCTACGTCTTCGCCGACCCCGCCACGCAGACGCCGACCCGCCTGCCCGATGCGCTGCGCGGCCTGATGCACGACTTCGAGGCCGGTCAGCCGGTCGTGGACGTGAGCCTGGGCGGCTGGGCCGAGCAGGGCCAGGCCGCGACGGCCATCCGCCGCGAGGTCTTCATCGAGGAGCAGCACATCCCCGCCGACATGGAATGGGACAGCGCCGATGCCAGTTGTCTGCACGCGCTGGCGCGCAACCGCTTCGGTCTGCCGCTGGCCACCGGCCGCCTGCTGGAGCATGTGCCGGGCGTCGCCAAGATCGGCCGCATGGCCGTGCTGCGTGCCATGCGCGGCACACGCATCGGCCGCCAGGTGCTGGATGCGCTGATGGCCGAGGCCAGGCGCCAGGGCTACGGCGAGGTGCTGCTGCATGCGCAGCTGTCGGCGGAAAACTTCTACCTGCGCGCCGGCTTCCAGCGGCGTGGCGAGCCCTTCGAGGAGGCCGGCATCGGCCACGTCGAGATGGTCAGGGCCCTCTAACCGAGCATTTCGAAACGTTCGACCTTGCGCTCGCCGGCCAGCCAGGCCTGCATGGCGGCCGCGACCTGCGGTTCGCGGTGGGTCCAGCCCTCGGGGTAGATCTCCATCCAGGTCCATTGCCCCTCGGCGTTCGGTTCGGGCCGCTGCAGCAGCTCGATGGGCGCCTCGACGCGGGCCTTGCGGAAGGCGATGAGGGCGTCGTCGACGTGCTCGGCGGCCACGCGGTAGTAGACGTAGAGCTGCATCAGTCTTGCGGCGGGATTTCGTAGGGCAGGGCGCGCGGCTGCAGCGTGGCGCCGCTGGCGCTGCCTAGATGCAGGCTGCCGCCTTCGAGCGCCGCGAGCTTGATCTCGGCGGCGATGACCGAGCGGCCACCGCGCGTGCCGGCGCCGGCCACGATGCCCGCCGGTTGCTCGGGGTCGCCGCTGTGGAAGATCTCCTGGCCCACGGTCGCCGCGCTTTCGGTCTCGAACAGCTGCAGCCGGCGCTTCAGCGTGCCGCGGTACTGGCTGCGCGCGACGATCTCCTGGCCGGGGTAGCAGCCCTTCTTGAAATTCACGCCGCCCAGCACCTCGAAGTTGATCATCTGCGGCACGAAGGCCTCGACCGTGGCGCCGCGCACCCAGGCCGTGCCGGCCTCGGCTTCGGCCCAGGCCCAGTCGTCGGCGGTCATGTCAGCACCTGCCGGTGCCGCGTTGGCAGCCGGCTGGATGCGCAGCGCGCGGCCCGGGCCGGGCAGGGCGATCTGCGCCGCAGCGCCGTCGCGTGTCAACGTCCAGGCTTCGGCGGGCGGCGTGCCCAGCAGCCCGTAGACCGAGAACTCGGCACTCGCGTCGCTGAGCTTGCACTTGGCGCGCAGCACGAACATCGACAGCCGCTTCAGCGTGGCCGCCAGCGTCTCGGCCGGCAGCGCCAGCAGGATCTCGTCGTCGGCCTGTTTCCAGCCCACCATCGTGGCCAGCAGCCGGCCCTTGGCGGTGCAGAAGCCGGCGAGGCGCGCGTGGTCGCGGTCCAGCAGCGCGAAGTCCTGGGTCAGCTGGCCGTGCAGAAAGCTGGCGGCGTCGGCGCCCTGGGCGCGGATGACGCCCCAGTCGGCGAGGAGGAGTCGGGTCGGTTCAGGCATGGCGGGAATTATCATCGGCGCCCTTTTGACCGGGCGTTTCACAGGGCATCACAGGGCATGAAATGGTTGTGGCGGGCGCTGCTCGCGTTGTTGTTGATCGCCGCGCTGGCGGCCGGTGCCGCCTGGCAGTGGCTGCGCAGCCCGCTGGCGCTGGCCGCGCCGTCGGTGGAGTTGTCCGTCGAGCCCGGCACCAACCCGGCCGTGGTGGCCCGCGCCTGGGTCGCGGCCGGCGTGCAGACCGACGAGCGCCTGCTGTACCAGTGGTTCAAATGGTCCGGCCAGGCCAGGCAGATCCGCGCCGGCAGCTATGAGGTCAATGTCGGCGTCACGCCGCGCGAGCTGCTGCACAAGATGGTGCGTGGGGACGAGGTGCTGGAGCAGCTTCGCCTCATCGAAGGCTGGAGCTGGCGCCAGGTGCGCGCCGCGCTGGCCGCCGCACCGTCGCTGAAGGCCCGGACCACGGGCATGAGCGACGCCGACATCATGGCCGCGCTGGGCGAGCCGGGTGTCGCGCCGGAAGGCCGCTTCTTCCCCGACACCTATGCCTACAGCCGTGGCGTCAGTGACCTGACCGTGTTGAAGCGCGCCCACGCAGCGATGAAGCAGCGACTGGCGGCGGCCTGGGCGCAGCGCGCGTCCGACCTGCCGCTGAAGTCGGCGGACGAAGCGCTGATCCTGGCCTCCATCGTCGAGAAGGAGACCGGCACGGCCGGCGACCGCGCCAAGGTCGCCGCCGTGTTCGTCAACCGCCTGCGCATAGCCATGCCGCTGCAGACCGACCCGACGGTCATCTACGGCCTGGGCGAGAGCTTCGACGGCAACCTGCGCAAGCGCGACCTGGTGACGGACACGCCGTTCAACACCTACACGCGGGGCGGCCTGCCGCCCACGCCCATCGCGATGCCCGGCGCGGCCTCGTTGAAGGCGGCACTGAACCCGGCGGCCATCCAGGCGCTGTACTTCGTCGCCCGCGGCGATGGCAGCAGCGAGTTCAGCAACGACCTCGACGCGCACAATCGCGCCGTCAACAAATATCAACGCGGCGGCAAGTGACCGGCAGATTCATCTCGTTCGAAGGCATCGACGGTGCCGGCAAGTCCACCCACATCCAGGCCGTGGCCGACTGGTTCCGTGCCCGCGGCGCCGACGTGCAGCTCAGCCGCGAGCCCGGCGGCACGCCGCTGGCGGAGACGCTGCGCGACATCGTGCTGACGCAACCCATGGGCTCGCTGACCGAGTTGCTGCTGATGTTTGCCGGCCGGCGCGACCATGTGGAGACCGTCATCAAGCCCGCGCTGGCCGCCGGCAGGACGCTGCTGTGCGACCGCTTCACCGACGCCAGCTTTGCTTATCAGGGCGGTGGCCGCGGCCTGCCGCTGAGCCAGCTCGACGCGCTGGCCGACTGGGTGCAGCAAGGTACCGAGCCCGAGCTGACGTTGTGGTTCGACCTGCCCGCCGAACAGGCCGCCGCCCGCCGCGCCAGTGCCCGCGAGGCCGATCGCATCGAGCAGCTGGACCTGGCGTTCTTCGAGCGCGTGCGCGCCGGCTATGCGGCACGCGCTGCGCAGGCGCCGCAGCGCATGGTGCGCATCGACGCCAGCGGCACGGTCGAACAGGTCGGGGCCGCGGTGCTGGCCGTCCTGACGCAACGCTACGCCGCATGCTGAACGCCGATCTGCCCTGGCTGCAGGCGCCGCTGGCCGACGCGCTGGCCCGTGCGCGTTCGCATGCGCTGCTCGTGCAAGGCCCGGCGGGCGTCGGGCAGCTGGAGCTGGCCGTGAAGCTCGCCCAGAGCTGGCTGTGCGAGGCGGCAGCCCCGGCCCAACCGGCCTGCAACCACTGCCCCAGCTGCAAGCTGTTTGCCAGCGGCACCCACCCCGACTTCCAGCTGTTGCTGCCCGAGGCGCTGGAGGCGCCCGCACGCGAATCGCTGGGCCTGCCCTTCGAGGAGCCCGACGCGCCCAAGGCCGGCAAGGCCAAGCCCAGCCGCGAGATCAAGGTGGAGGCGGTGCGCAGCCTGCTGTCTTTTGCGCAGGCGACGTCGGCGCGCGGCAAGGCCAAGGTGGTCGTCATTTTTCCGGCCGAGGCGCTGAACGGCGTCGCGGCCAATGCGCTGCTGAAGACGCTGGAGGAGCCGTCCGGCCTGCTGCGTTTCGCGCTGGCCAGCCATGACAGCGCGGCGCTGCTGCCGACCATACGCAGCCGCTGCCAGCCGCTGCCGCTGGCCCTGCCCGAGACGGGGGCCGCGCTGGCCTGGCTGGAGGCCAAGGGCGTGAAGGACGCCGCCGGCCTGCTGGCCGCGACCGGCGGCCGGCCGCAGCAGGCGCTGGAATGGGCCGAGGCCGGGCTGAGCGATGCGGCCTGGCAGGCGCTGCCCAAGCGCGTCGCGCGCGGCGAGGTGGCGGCGCTCAGCGACCTGGCACCGCCGCGCGCCATCGACGCGCTGCAGCGCCTGTGCCACGACCTGGTGCGGCGCAGCCATGGCCAGCCGGGCCAGTTCTTCGCCACGGCCTCGCTGCCCGCGCCCAAGCGCGCCGCGCCGCTGCTGGCCTGGGAGGCTGAGCTGCGCCGCGCCGCCCGCCATGCCGACCACCCGCTGAACGCCGGCCTGTGGCTGGAGGCGCTGGCGGCTCAAGCCCAGGCCGCGATCGCGGCCGCCGCGCGCTGAATACACTCGGGCCATGAGCGACGCGACTTCCAAGCAGGGCCCGGCTTCCCTGCAATTCCAGCCCAGCCAGCTCGGCGGCGCGCTGCCGCTGCCCACCGTGGGTGGCGCCGGCGCGGCATCGAGCGCGCGGCCCAGCGTCATCCAGCTGGTGTTCCGCGAGAAGTCGGCGCTGTTCGCGGCCTACATCCCGGCCTTCACGGAAGGCGGGCTGTTCGTGCCCACCAACCGCGACTACAAGCTGGGCGAGGACGTCTACCTGCTGCTGGCCCTGCCCGAGGACAACCAGCGCTATCCGGTGGCCGGCAAGGTCGCCTGGCTGACGCCGCCCAACGCCTCCGGCGGCCGAACGCAGGGCGTGGGCGTGCGCTTCCCCGGCGACGAGAAGACGCGGCTGATCCGCCTGCGCATCGAGGAAATCCTGGGCACGGCGATCTCGTCCAGCAAACCGACACAGACCCTCTGATCCCCGATGTTTGTTGACTCGCATTGCCACCTCAGCTTTCCCGAGCTGAAGGACAGGCTCCCCGACATCCTGTCCGACATGCGCGCCGCGCAGGTGGTGCAGGCCATCTGCATCTGCACGCAGATGGAGGAGTTCGAGACGGTGCACGCGCTGGCGGTCGGGCATCCGCAGCTTTGGTCCACCGTGGGCGTGCACCCCGACACCGAGGACATGCGCGAGCCCGATGTGGCGGAACTCGTGCACCTCGCGGCGCGGCCCAAGGTCGTCGCCATCGGTGAGACCGGGCTGGACTACTACCGGCTGAACGGCCGCAGCATCGCGGACATGGAGTGGCAGCGCGAGCGCTTTCGCACCCACATCCGGGCCGCGAAGCAGGCGGGCAAGCCGCTGGTGGTGCACACCCGCTCCAGCGCCGCCGACACGCTGCGCGTGATGGACGAGGAGGGCGCCGAACAGGCAGGCGGCGTGTTCCATTGCTTCACCGAGTCGGCCGACGTGGCGCTGGCCGCCGTGGAGCGCGGCTACTACATCTCGTTCTCCGGCATCGTCAGCTTCAAGAACGCGCAGGACCTGCGCGACCTGCTGACGCTGCTGCCGCTGGACCGCCTGCTGATCGAGACCGACAGCCCCTATCTGGCGCCGGTGCCCTTCCGCGGCAAAACCAACACGCCGGCCTATGTGCCGCACGTGGCCAAGGCCGTGGCGGAGGCCGTCGGCCTGCCGGTGCAGGAACTGGCGGCGATCACGGCGACCAATGCGCGCCGGCTGTTCCAACTGCCGGAGGCTGCGTGAAATCCTGGCCGGTTGTGCTGGCTCTCGCCGTGTCGACGCTGGCGCAGGCTGCATCCATCGAAGACTTCGTCAAGGGCGCCGAGTTCAACGACCCGCGCGTCATCCAGTAGCAACTGCAGCAGGGCATCGATCCCAACCTGACCGACTCGCGTGGCCGCACTGCGCTGTTCACCGCGGTTCGCGAGGGCTCCGAGCGGGCGCTGCAGGCGCTGCTGGCGGCGCCCCAGGTCAACGTGAACGCCGTCAATGCCAACGGCGAGACGCCGCTGATGTTGGCCGCCATCCGCGGCTCGCTGCCCATGGTGCAGGCGCTGGTGGCGCGCGGCGCGGCGGTCAACCGCGAGGGCTGGACGCCGCTGCACTACGCCTGCAGCGGGCCGGACAACGGCGTGGCCGCCTTCCTGATCGCGCGCGGTGCGGACCTGAATGCGCGCTCCGAGAACGGCAGCACGCCGCTGATGATGGCGGCCCGCTACGGTGGCGGCGACCTGGTGCCCCTGCTGCTGAAGGCCGGCGCCGAGCCGCGTGCGGCGAATGAGCAGGAACTGACGGCGGCGGACTTCGCCACCCGCGGCGGCCGCGACGCGATGGCCAAGGAACTGCGCCGCGCCATGCAGGAGCGCCAGCGCGCGGCGGACGCGGCCAAGGCCGCCAAGTAGTTCACGCGCCGGCGGGCGTGTAAGGAAAAGTCTTACAGCGCCTCGCGCAAGGCGCCGACTGGTCCGACCCGGGGCCGCTGCCTACAGTGCAGCCATCGATTCCAAGCGAGGCCCACCATGCAGACCACCACCGCCCACCTGGCTGATCCCTTTGCGATGCTGCTCGCTCCCGACGAGGTGATGCGCGCGGTGGAGCATTCCGACCGGCTGGCCCGTCTGCAGCGCCGCGTCTACCGCCCGCTGGACCGGCCCTGGATCCCGATGAAGGGCTCTGCGTCGGCCGACTTCGACAGCCTGATCGACGCCGAGCCCGAAGTGCCTGACCTGTCCGACGAGGCGCTGTAAACAAAGCAAAACGCCCGCTGATGCGGGCGTTTTTTGCGGCAGCGGGGAGGGCGCTCAGACGCGCTTGCGGTACTCGTGCGTGCGGGTGTCGATTTCGATCTTGTCGCCGTTCTCGACGAACAGCGGCACGGGGATCTCGAAGCCGGTGCCCTTGATGCGGGCGGGCTTCATGACCTTGCCCGAGGTGTCGCCCTTGACGGCCGGCTCGGTCTCGATCTCGCGCACGACGCTGGTCGGCAGTTCAACCGAGATGGCCTTGCCGTCGTAGAAGGTCACTTCCACGGCCATGCTGTCTTCCAGGTAGGACAGCGCGTCGCCCATGTTCTCCGACTCGACCTCGTACTGGTTGTACTCGGTGTCCATGAAGACATACATCGGGTCGGCGAAGTAGGTGTAGGTGCACTCCTTCTTGTCGAGGATGATCTGCTCCATCTTGTCGTCGGCCTTGAAGACCAGCTCGGCGCCGGCGCCGTTCAGCAGGTTCTTCATCTTGATGCGCACGGTGGCGGCACCGCGGCCGCCGCGGCTGTATTCGGTCTTCAGGACGACCATCGGGTCCTTGCCCTGC
>CAMLKW010000120.1 GCA_946480605.1 uncultured Roseateles sp.
CCTGTGCTGGCGCCACGATGTCCAGATCGGGCAGCGCGGTGACCGGGGGAGGCGGCGGAGGAGGCGGTGGCGCCGGTGAGTCACCGCCGCCTCCTCCGCAGGCGCTCAGCCACAGACTGCCGCAGAGCACGCCGATGGTGGTCAGGGGGCGGGGAGACGGGGCGGTGAGGCGGCCGGTGCGGGGCTCGTGTCGATGTGTCATGGAACGTTTTGTCCAGCAAATATGTCGTGGTCCTCAATGGCCACGGGCGAAGCGAACCCTAGCGACCATACAAAGCCGAAGAGACTGTCGACCGGTGAATATGACCGTCGCCAAAGAGCCCCGGCCAACGAGTCGTTGTAACAAAACGGTGGTGCTGATCTGCGCCAGGATTCAGTTGCAACTGCGGATGATGCTAACGCGCCAAACAATAGCCATTGGTGGCACGCGCTCACGAGCGCTTGCGGCGAGCGCTGCTCAGCGCGTCGTCGCCGCGTCCAGGGTGCTGCCCAGCTCCACCCGGTTGCGGCCTGCTTCCTTGGCGCGGTAGAGCGCCGCGTCGGCGCGCCGGAAGGCGCGGTGCGTGGGCGCACCCGGCGGCACCAGCGTCACGCCGAAGCTGGCCGTGATGCCGAAGCGGCCCTTGGGGTCCACCGTGCCATCCGCGAGGGCGGCGCGCAGCTTCTCGGCCAGCGCGGCGGCTTCGTCGATGTGGCGGCAGCGGCAGACGACGAGGAACTCCTCGCCGCCCCAGCGGCCGACGACGTCGGCATTGCGCAGGTTGGCCGACACGATGGCGGCCACGCGGCGCAGCACCTCGTCGCCCGCAGCATGGCCCCAGCGGTCGTTGATGTGCTTGAAGTGGTCGATGTCCAGCAACACCAGGCCCAGCGTCTCGCCCTGTTCCTCCAGGTCGCACAGCGCCGCCTCCAGGCCGCGGCGGTTCAGTACGCCGGTCAGCTCGTCGATGGTGGCCAGGCGGCGCAGCTGCTCCTGCTCCAGACGCAACTGGCGGGTGCGCGCGGTCAGTGCGTCGATCTCGCGCTGCTGGAGGCTGTCGCGCTGGCGCAGTTCGTGCCAGCGCCACAGGGTCATCAGGCTGGCGCCCAGCAGCCAGAAGCACAGGATGCCGAGGTAGAGGCGGTCGCGGCTGACCCACTCGCCCTTCAGCGTCAGGCTGTGCAGCACCAGGTCCTGCGGATGGCCGCTGAGGTCGGCCGGCAGGTCTACGGTGAACGAGGTCACGTTCTCCAGGCTGGGGCGGTTGTACTCGCGCGCCAGGTCGAACTGCTGCACCCACCACTCGGGCACGGTCAGCTCGCTCATCTCGATGTCCACCGGTCGGGCCACGTCGCGCTGGCGCAGGTTGACCGACTGCATGCGCGCGCTGTTGCCGTCCTGCGGCTTGGAGAAGCGCGGGTCGAAGTTGCGCAGCGCCAGCCGCACGAAGGGCGAGCTGCCTTTGTATTGCAGCTCCATGCGCACGGTGTCGAAGTGGCTGAGATCCAGGCCGCGGCCGTTCTCGGCGTCGCCCAGCATGAAGGTCAGGCCGCAGCCCTGGCGGCCGTCGATGCCGCGGTAGTCGCAGCGCCAGTGGCGGCGATCCACGTCCACCCAGCGCACCGGGGCTTCGTCCTGCCCCTCGGCCGCCTGCCAGGCGCCGACCAGGAAGAAGTTGCTGGCCACGCCCGGCCGGGTCAGCTCCAGCGTGCGCTGCGGCAGCCAGGCCTGGCCCACCAGCGCCGCCACGGTGATGGCGATGCCGGCGGCGAGGAATCCGGGTTTGCTGGGGGCGTGTTGCATCGGCCAGGGGGTTCGGCAGGCAAATGAGGACTTTAGTGGCGCCAGCCGCGCCCAGGGCGGCGAGATGGCCCGGTTCGTGGCGGATTGCCGCCGTCGTCACCAGCGCGAGCGGTGGTCCTCGGTGACGCCCAGCAGGTCTTGCACCTCGCGTGGCGCCGCCGTGGCGGTGGCGCGTACCCAGCCCGAGAAGCGGCCCACCGGCTGCACGTAGTGGCTGGCCGCGAAGCCCAGGTCGCGGCCATGCTGGCGCAGGCCTTCGGGGGTGAAGGTCAGGTCCAGCAGCCCGTCGTCCGTGCGCACCCGCCAGGGCTGCATCGGCCGGGCGGCGTCGAACTCGAAGCGCGCCGCGCCCAGCGCCACGGGCTGGCCGTCCAGCCACAGCAGGTTCTCCCGGTCGCCGAAATAGCCTTGCTGCAGGTTGAAGCCCAGGCCCCGGCCCTGGGCGCTGGCCCAGCGCCAGGCGGTGTCGCGGGCCAGCAGGCCGTTGGAGGCGTCCACCGCCGCGAACGCGCCGTCCAGCGTGAAGCGCCGCCCGCCGGCCTCGGCCCAGCCCTGGACGGGCAGGGTGGTCGTTTTCTGCGTGGCATGCGCCAGGCCACCGTCTATGGGGCCGATGGCCAGCAGCGGCGGCGCCATGCCCGCCAGCTCCAGCCGGGCATGCAGGCGCAGGGCGCGCGTGTCGACCTGCAGCTCCAGGCTGTCGTCGGCCCGGTGCTGCAGGCTGAGGCGGGCGGCGGGGCCGCGGAACCAGGCGCGGGCGCCGGCCAGCGGTTCGTCCGACACGCGCGCCTGCAGGCCGGGCAGGCCGTCCTGGCTCCAGTCGGCGCGCAAGCGGCGCTCGCCGCGGTCGAACAGGTAGGCGAAGGCCGTGGCCGTCCAGCCCAGGTCCACGATGGCCACGCCGATGAAGACCGCGTCGTTGCCCAGGCCCACGTAATGCCAGCGCTTGTGGTGCAGCCGCCGCCACAGCCATCCGGGGCGCGGACGCAGAGGCGCCCAGTCGATGCGGGCGATGCGGCCGGCGTAGCGGCCGTGGGCGGGGCGGCCGTCGGCGGTGACGGCGGCGGGCGCGGGCTTCATGCCGCGAGTGTCGCCGCGCCCGGCCTCGGGGTTTGCCGGCAGCGGTGAGGGGGGTGAATGGCATCAAGATGGCGGCCATGGACTGGCTGCTCGACCTCTACCAACGCCACTTCGACTGGCGCGACCTGACGCTGGTGCTGCTGTCGCCGGTGTTTGCCGTCTTCATTGCGATGGAGGCCTGGCGCTTTCGCCGCACCGGCGTGTTCGACTTCCGCGACACGCTGGACAGCATGAACAGCGGCGGCAGCTACCTGGTGGCCGACCTGCTGGCGCTGGCGCTGTTCGTGCTGCCGGCCATGGGCTGGGTCTACGAGCACCGGCTGTTCACCATCGACGTCAGCCTCTGGCGCTTCGTCGGCCTGTTCCTGCTGGTGGAATTGCTGTACTACGGTTTCCACCGTGCCAGCCATCGCATCCGCTGGTTCTGGTGCGCCCACGTCGTGCATCACGGCTCCGAGAAGATGAACTTCGGCACCGCGCTGCGGCAGAGCTGGTTCTACCCGGTGGCCGGCAACTGGCTGTTCTACCTGCCGGCCGTGTTTCTCGGCTTCGAGCCGCGCTGGGTGCTGTTCGCGCTGTCGCTGAATCTGGGCTACCAGTTCTTCGTGCACACCACCTGGGTGGACAAGATGCCGGCGTGGTTCGAGTTCATCTTCAACACGCCGTCGCACCACCGCGCCCACCACGGCCGCAATCCGCAGTACATCGACAAGAACTTCGGCGGCATGCTGATCGTCTTCGACCGCCTGTTCGGCAGCTTCGAGCCCGAGCGCGAGCCGGTGGACTACGGGCTAGAGCACCCGTTCCCGACACGCAACCTGTTCTGGCTGAACGCGCACGAGTGGCGCGCGATGTTCCGCGACATGGCGGCCGAGAAGACCTGGGGCCTGCGCCTGGCCCACCTGTGGAGGCCGCCGGAGTGGCGGCGGCATGGCAACGGGTTCAGGGGCTGATCAGGGCTTGAGGTGCTTCGCCAGGAAGGCCTCCAGGCGCCGCGCGAAGTCCACGCGATTCTTCAGCGCGGCGAAGCCGTGGCCCTCGCCGGGGTAGGTGATCCAGGTCGGCTCGTGGCCGGCCTCGCGCAGCGCCTTCTGCAGGCGCTCGCCATGCACCAGCGGCACGCGCCGGTCGGCCTCGCCGTAGGCCAGCAGCAGCGGCGCCTGGATGCGGGCGGCCTGCTTCACCGGTGAGTGGGCGGCAATCATGGCCGCGTCCTTGTCCAGGTCGCCGATCATCTCGGGCATGCGGTACTTGCGCATCTTGCGGCCGGTGTCGTCGTTCACCCAGCGCGGCCCCTTCAGCAGCAGCTCCAGGTCGGTCACGGCCAGCCAGGCCGCGCCGCAGCGGTAGAGGCCGGGGTCGTTCACGAGACCCATCAGTGCGCTGTAGCCGCCGTAGCTGGCGCCGGCGATGCAGGCCTTGTCGCTGGCGATGCCCTGCGCCTGTGCCCATTTCAGCGCGTCGGCCACGTCGTTCTGCATGGCCTGGCCCCACTGCTTGAAGCCGGCGCGGAAGTGGGCCTCGCCAAAACCCAGGCTGCCGCGGAACTCCGGTTCGATGACGGCGTAGCCGCGTGATGCCAGGAACTGCGCCTCGGCCCGCCAGCTCCACACACCGCCGCGCACCCAGGGCCCACCGTGCACCAGCACGACGGCCGGCAGCGGGCCGTCCGCGTCGGCGCGCCGGGTCACCCAGACCGGCAGGTCGCGGCCGTCGCGGGCGCTGATGCGCTCGAAGTACATCGCCGCCATGTCGGCCGGTTTGACGTCGCTGCGCACGCGGCCTGCCGGGCTCCAGCGCCCGCCGCCCTCGGGCTGGGCACGGTAGAGCCAGAGCTGGCCGGGGTCGTGGTCGCTGTAAGACAGCACCAGGGCCACCATGTCGGGCTGGCCGCAGCGCCGGCACTGGATGCGGTTGATGCGCTCGGGCAGGCGCGCGTCCGCCTCCTGCTGCAGGGCCTTCATCACGGGATGGAACCAGTGGGCGTTCTCGGCGTCGGTCATGAACTGCACGCCCAGCGCCGCGCCGTGGCCGTCCACGACAAGGTCGCCATCGAAGTCGAACCCCGGCGTCACGAGCAGCGGCTTGGGCTCGGGGGCGCGGCGCTCGAAGTCGTAGCGGCTCAGCACCGCCTCGCCGGAGGCGCGCGGGTGGTGGCTGACGTAGAGCTGCCCCTGGTCGTCGAAGCCTTCGATCTGGAAGGGCTTGGGGTCGAGTTCGCCGATCTCGTACAGGCGCTGCCAGTCGCTGCGCCCCGGTGCGCGCCACAGCGCGGCGAGCCGGCCGCTGCGCAGCGTGACGGCCGCGCGCAGCTCGCCGCGGGAGTCCGCCATCAGCTGCACTGCACCGGACGGCACCTCCCCCGCGACGGGACGCGTTTCGCCGCTGCGCGTGTTCAGCCACAGCGGCGTCAGCGAGCCGTCGTTGCGCACCATCAGCACCTCGTCGGCGGACTCACCCTCGCGCGGCGCCGGCACCTTCAGCAGGCCGTGGTTGGGGTGCAGTGCCTTCAGCTTGCGCCAGCCCAGCTCGCCGCCTCGGGAGCTGTCGCGCTGCACCAGCGGCTGCATGTCGCTGCCGTCGGCGTCGATGGCGAACAGACCGGGGTAGCCGTCGGCGCGCGCGCTGCCTGCCGACACGTCGATCACGCTGTAGACCAGGCGCTGCTCGTTGACCCACTTCACCTGGATCACGTCGGCGGCCGAATACTGGGCGGCCCGCGTGGCCTTGCCGCTGTCCAGGTCCAGCACGACCAGACCGACCCGCCCGGCGTCGCGTGCCGTCGTGAACGCCAGCTGGCGCCCGGACGGCGACAACACGGCTTCGGCGATGTCGGGGTCCCGGAAGAACAACTCCGCCGGCAGCGCGGCGTGCGCCGACAGCGCCGCCAGCAGGCCGGCGCCGAGGGCGCCCATGCGGTTCCAGATCTGCATCCCATCTCCTCCTGCTGCTTCTTTGACAGCGATGCGCAGCATAGGACGGCGAGGCGGGCGATCGGCGGGTCCGCCGCAATCCTCACCAACGTGATCATGGGCCGCTCGCGGTGGTGCGGGACAATCGCGCACCATGACTGCTGCCCCCCAAGACGACGCCCCCGTCGTCATCATCGGCGCCGGCCTTGCCGGCCTCACCGTGGCCCTGCACCTTGCCGACAGCGTGCCCGTCGTCGTGCTGGCCAAGCGCGAACTCACCGAGGCGGCCACGGCCTGGGCCCAGGGCGGCATCGTCGGCGTGCTGGGCAGCGACGACTCCATCGACAGCCATGTGCGCGACACGCAGGACGCCGGCGCCGGCCTGGTGGATGAGGGCGCGGCCCGCTTCATCGCCGAACGCAGCGCCGCCGCGGTGGGCTGGCTGGTGGAGCAGGGCGTGCCCTTCACGCCCGACGACACCGGCCCCATGGGCCTGCACCTGACGCGCGAGGGCGGCCATGCGGTGCGCCGCATCGCGCATGCGGCCGACGCCACCGGCAAGGCCATCCACGACCAGTTGCTGGCCGTGGCGCGCAAGCATTCCAACATCCGGCTGCTGGAGCGCTGGATGGCGCTGGACCTCATCACGTCGCGCCACGTGCAGCGCGACGAGCCGCCGCGCGTCTACGGCGTCTACGCGCTGGACATCGACAGCCAGCGCGTCGAGACGCTGGCGGCGCGCGCGGTGGTGCTGGCCACCGGCGGCGCCGGCAAGGTCTACCGCTACACGACCAACCCGGACACCTCCACCGGCGACGGCATCGCGATGGCCTGGCGGGCCGGCTGCCGCGTCGCGAACATGGAATTCATCCAGTTCCACCCGACCTGCCTGTACCACCCGCAGGAGCGCAGCTTCCTCATCACCGAGGCGCTGCGCGGCGAGGGCGGGCACCTGAAGTTGCCTGACGGCACGCGCTTCATGGCCGCGCACGACGAGCGCATGGAGCTGGCGCCGCGCGACATCGTCGCCCGCGCGATCGACTTCGAGATGAAGAAGCACGGCCTGGACTACGTGCTGCTGGACGCCACGCACCTGGGCGAGGCCTTCCTCATCGAGCATTTCCCGACCATCCATGCGCGCTGCCTGAAGCTGGGCATCGACATCGCGCGCCAGCCCATCCCCGTCGTGCCGGCCGTGCACTTCACCTGTGGCGGCGCGGTGACCGACCTGGCCGGCCGCTGCGACCTGCCGGGCCTGTACGCGGTCGGCGAGACCGGCTACACGGGCCTGCACGGCGCCAACCGGCTGGCCAGCAACTCGCTGCTGGAATGCGTGGTGCTGGGCCAGACTTGCGCGGCCGACATCCTCGGCCACGCGCCGCAGGCGCCGGCGCCGCTGCCGGCCTGGGACGAGAGCCAGGTCGAGAACGCCGACGAGCAGGTCGTCATCGCCCACAACTGGGACGAGCTGCGCCTGCTGATGTGGAACTACGTGGGCATCGTGCGCACCACCAAGCGGCTGGAGCGCGCGCTGCACCGCATCGAGCTGCTGCGCGGCGAGATCGACGACTACTACGGGTCGTTCCGTGTCACGCGCGACCTGCTGGAGCTGCGCAATCTGGTGGACTGCGCGGAGCTGATCGTCAAGTCGGCGCTGCTGCGCCACGAGAGCCGCGGCCTGCACTACAGCCGCGACTATCCGCAGACGCTGCCGGTCAGCTTCCCGACGGTGATGATCAGCGAGCGGCGACGTCGCTGAGCGACGGTTGGACACGTTCGTGCCGTCAGCAGCAGCGCCGCGACGGAGCTGGCTGATGGGGGCCTGGTGGCTGCTCGGCGCCTTGCTTGTTGTGCTGCTGGGCTGGGGCGCGTGGACGGAATACGACGAGCTGACCAGCCCCGCCGTCGGCAAGCCGGACGAGGTCATCCGGGAGGCCATCGGGCTGATCCGCGCACACGCGTTGCGTGCGGACGAGGTCGACTGGGTTGACGCCGAGCGTGCCGCCGTGACCCTGGCCGGAGACCGAGCGCGCAGGCGCGATCTCGACACGGCATTGCATCAACTCACTCGCCGCCTGAACGATGGGCATTCGTTCTACATGCCTGCCCGCGTAGCTCGTGGGCTCAGCGGCGGCGCACCGACTGCTGTGTCCGGGCAGATTGCCGAACTGCTGCCGCCAGTGGACGGCGTGGCCCGGTTGGCGGTCCATACCTATGCGAGCCTGGACGCGGCCGAGATCCTCAGTGCCGCGAGAGCGCTGCGTGCCATGTTGGCCCGCGCCTTGCGCGACAGCCCCTGTGGTCTGCTTCTCGACCTCACGAACAACGGTGGCGGGAACATGTATCCGATGCTCTCGGGCCTGATGCCTTTGCTGCCGCAGGGCCCCCTGCTGAGCTTCAAGGACAGGATGGATGCCGTGACAACCCTGAGCCATGAAGGCAATTCGCTAAGGTTGAGCGGCAACACCGTCATGGAGCCGCTTGGCGGTGATGCGGAAACTGTCGAGCCCGCTCGACGCGTGGCGGTGCTGACGGGACCGAGTACGGCCAGCTCCGGTGAGATGCTGGTGATCGCATTCAAAGCAGCCTCCGCGGTTCGCTACTTCGGCGCCGGTACGGCGGGCGTCAACTCCGCCAACACCGTCTTGCCACTGAGCAACGGTTGCTTGCTGGCTCTGACGGTTTCGACGACTCTGGATCGCCACTATCAGGAGTACCGGGCAAGCATACCGCCAGACGAAGGCTTCAATGCCATCGAGGGGCCACGAGGCGCCGCCCTCGCGGCCTCCCGTTGGGTTCAGCAAGATTGCCGGTGAGGGGGCAGCCTGAGCGGTGCTTACGTGATGCGAGTCGCGGTTGGGGGCGCTCAGCCTGCTTGATCGTCGCGGTCACCCGCCTCCGCCGCCGGCCGCCCGCGCTTGGGCGCCGGGCTGGCCGCCGGCTTGATGCCGCGCCGCGCCAGCGCGTCGCGCAGCAGGTACTCGATCTGCGCGTTGGCCGAGCGCAGCTCCTGCGCGGCCAGTCGTTCGATCTGGGCCCACAGCGCCGGGTCCAGCCGCAGCGCGAAGCTCTTCTTGTCGGGGCTGGCCATCTGCCGCCTCAGCCGCCGATGCGGCCCTTCAGGGCCTGGAGCAGCGCATGCGGCTGCTGGGTGCCGACGCGCAGGCGCCGGCCGTCACGCAGCATCAGCCGCACGGCCTGCGTGCCGCTGGCGTTGTAAAGCATGCCCTCGCCGGTGATGCGCAGGCCCCAGCCTTCGGTCCAGCGCGAGCGGGCGGCTTCGACGGCGACGACCTCGTCCAGGTCCACCCGCCAGCGCGGCCACGGCAGCCAGCCGAAGCGCCACGCGATGCGGTCGCCATGCACTTCGGTCACCATGCGCCCCAGGCCCACGGCCAGCAGCGCGGGCAGGGCCGGCAGCAGCCAGGCTTCATCACTGCGCCCGGCGCCGAACAGCCACAGCCCCGCGGCCAGCGGCAGCAGCACGATCAGCAGCGGCCATATCGGCTGCACCTCGCGCCAGACCAGGTCGCGGCTGCGTGAAACGCGCCGTGCCGGCCGTGCGGTCGTGACGGGCGGCAACCGGCCGAAGCGGCGCATCAGCGCCAGCAGCCACAGCGCGAAGGCCAGCCCCAGGCCGATGGCGCCGGCCGTCCAGGCAGCCTCGGGCACCTGCGGCCAGCCGGGCTGGGCAGACTGCAACGCCCGGTAGTGCAGGCCGCCGAACAGCAGCACCAGGCCCAGGCCCAGCACGGCGACGCGCTCGCCCAGGTCGGCCAGCGTCTGTTCGCGGCGCTCGGGCGCCAGCCAGTGGTTGCGGTGGGGCAGATTGACGAGGCCCGGTGCGTGCCGCGCGAGCAGCAGCGCGCCGCGGGTGGTCATCCACACGCTGAAGACCGCCACCGCCAGCATCACGGCCATGTGCTGGTCGCGCGGCAGCGCCTTGTGCGGCGCACCGACGAGATCGGGCATCAGCGGCCAGGTGGCCGCCATGAAGACCAGCAGCGCCAGCCAGGCGAGATCGAGCACGCGGCGCATGCCGACCTCAGGCGTACAGCGTGCCGGCGTTGACGATGGGCTGGGTGTCCTTGTCGGAGCACAGCACCACCAGCAGGTTGGACACCATGGCGGCCTTGCGCTCATCGTCCAGCTCGACGATGCGGCGCTCAGACAGCCCGTGCAGCGCCTCCTCGACCATGCTGACTGCGCCCTGCACGATCTTCTTGCGCGCGCTGATGATGGCCTCGGCCTGCTGGCGGCGCAGCATGACCTGGGCGATCTCGGGGGCATAGGCCAGGTGGGTGATCTTGGCGTCCACCACATGCACGCCGGCCTGGCCGAAGCGGGCCTGCAGCTCCTGCACCAGTGCGGCGCCAACCTCGTCCTGCCCGGCGCGCAGCGTGGTCTCGTTGGCATCCAGATCCTCGCCGTCGTCATAGGCGTACTGCGAGGCCAGATGGCGCATCGCCGCCTCGGCCTGAATGCCGACATAAGCCTCGAAATCATCCACCTCGAAGACGGCGCGGGCGCTGTCTTCCACGCGCCAGACCACGGCCACGCCGATCTCGATGGGGTTGCCGCGCTTGTCGTTGACCTTGATGGTCGGCGCGTTGAGGTTGCGCGCCCGCAGCGAGATGCGCCGCTTGACCGCCAGCGGGTTGGCCCAGCGCAGGCCTTCGCTGCGGTCGGTGCCGGTGTACTGGCCGAACAGCGTCAGGATGCGGCCTTCGTTGGGCTGCTGCATGTAGAGCCCGGCCAGCACTAGCGCGCCGGCCGCGATGCTCAGCACGCCCAGCAGCATCACCGGCAGCCGCCCGAATCCGACCCAAAGCAGCAAGGGGCCGCAGGCCAAGATCGCCAGCCCGGCCAGCAGGCCCAGGTAGCCGTTGGCGGTGGTCGCGCTGGTTTCGCGGTGGCTTGCCTGGGGGTTTTGCATCACGTGCCTCCTTGTAAAAGTGATATCACTTTAATTGCATATTTGCAGGACGGCAAGGGAGCAGGCGAAAAAAAGCCCGCGTGATGCGGGCGCGTGGAGCGGCGGCGGGCGCGGCCTATTTGCGCGTGCGCAGCGCGGTGCGGGCCTGCACAAAGTTGAAGGCGTAGCTGACGGCCTCCATGATGGCGTTGTCGATTTCCAGCCGCTCGTGCTCGGTCAGGTAGAAGCTGAAGTCCACCTCGTGGCGGATGTAGCGCGGTGGCAGGCGGTTCAGCGCCACGCAGGCCACGTCGCACAGCAGGTCGTTGCTGTCGGCGATCTCCGGGAAGTCCTTGGACGCGTCCATCACCGCGGCGAAGACCTCGCGCTCGTGGTGGTTGTAGAGGGAGCTGAAATCGGCGGGCATGGCGGGCCTCGTGATGGCGGTCGGTGAGTTCCGATTTATAGCGCCATCAGGCGGCGCCGATGCCCGGTGTCATGCCTGAGGCAGCCTTCTTGCGCGCGGCCGTGAAATCCAGCATGCGCGTGATGCAGCGTTCGGCCTTCACGCGGGTGGCTTCCTCCACCAGGATCTCGGGCTGGCCGCTCTCCAGGCAGTCCACCAGGTTGGCCAGGCCGTTCATGGCCATCCACGGACAGTGGGCGCAGCTCTTGCACGTGGCGCTGTTGCCGGCGGTGGGCGCCTCGATCAGCGTCTTGCCCGGCGCCAACTGGCGCATGCGGTGCAGGATGCCGTTGTCGGTGGCGACGATGTATTCCTGCGCCGTGCCCTCGACGACCGCCTTGATCAGCGCCGACGTGGAGCCCACCACATGCGCCATGTCGACGACGCTCTTGGGCGACTCGGGGTGGACCAGGATCTGGGCGTGCGGATGCTGCTCGCGCAGCAGCTCCAGCTCCAGCCCCTTGAACTCGTCGTGCACGATGCAGGCGCCGTTCCACATCAGCATGTCGGCGCCGGTCTGCTCCTGGATGTAGCGGCCCAGGTGGCGGTCGGGCGCCCACAGGATCTTCTGGCCCTTGGCGTGCAGGTCGGACACGATCTCCAGCGCGCAGGAGCTGGTCACCATCCAGTCGGCGCGCGCCTTCACGGCGGCGCTGGTGTTGGCGTAGACGACGACCTGGCGGTCCGGGTGCGCGTCGCAGAACGCGGCGAAGTCGTCGGCCGGGCAGCCCAGGTCCAGCGAGCAGGTGGCGTCCAGGTCGGGCATCAGCACGCGCTTCTCGGGGCTGAGGATCTTGGCCGTCTCGCCCATGAAGCGCACGCCGGCGACGACCAGCGTCTGCGCCGCATGGTCGCGGCCGAAGCGGGCCATCTCCAGCGAGTCGGACACGATGCCGCCGGTGGCCAGCGCCAGGTCTTGCAGCACGCCGTCGACGTAGTAGTGCGCCACCAGCACGGCGTTGTGGGCCTTGAGCAGCGTGGCGGCGCGCTCGGCCAGCGTGCTGCGCTCGGCGGGTGTCAGTGGCGCGGGCACCTTGGCCCAGGCGTGAGCGGTGGAGCAGGTGCCGGCGGCGTCCTGCTTGGTGTAGTCGAACAACTGGGTGTCCATGGGGCGTCGGTCTCTCTGGCGATGGGCGGATTGTCCCTTAGGCCTCGGCAAAGAACCGGCTGGGTGGCATGCCCACCGTGCGTGTGACCATGGCCGTGAAGGCGCTGGCGCTGGCATAGCCCAGCTCGGCGGCGATGTGGCTCATGGGCCGGCCGCGGGCGGCCAGCGTCAGCGCGTGGGCCAGCAGCAGCTGCGAGCGCCATTGGGCGAAGCTGGTGCCCAGCTGGTCGCGGAACAGCCGGCTCAGCGTGCGTGGGCTGTAGCCGGCCTCCAACGCCCATTCGTCCAGGCCGGCATGGCGGCCGGGCTCGCTCAGCATGGCCTCGCAGAGCCGGCGCAGCCGCGCGTCCTGCGGCAAGGCCACGCCCAGCGCCAGCGGCCGGGCGCGTTTCAGCTCAGCGAGTACCAGGCCCTCGATGCCGCGGCGGCGCAGCGCGTCGTCGGCGCTTTCCGGCGGCTGGGGGTCGGGCTCGCCGGGCAGGGCCGCCACCAGCTCACGCAGCAGCGGCGACACCTCCAGCACCCGTCCCGTGGCCCAGGCCTCGCCGGACAGCAGTCCGGCGCCCAGGTAGAGCGTGCGCAGGTCGCAGCGCTCGATGGCCGTGACCGCGTGCACCAGCCCGGGCGGTATCCAGACCGCGCGCGACGGCGGCACGATGTAGGTCGACACCTCGGTGTTCACGCGCACCGCACCGGTCATGGAGAACACCAGCTGGGCCCAGTCGTGGCGGTGGGGCTGGATGTCGGTCAGGTGCTCCAAGTGCCTGGCCTTGGCGCGCAGCGGCCGCTCGTGCGTGGGCGCATAGCGCTCGGGCGACAGGGCGGGAATGCTGAGGCGCGGCTGGGTCATGGCTGGATTTCAACAGAACTTGACGAACCATCGCAACCAGGCCGGCGATGCGCTGCCTAGAGTGGCGGCATGGATACCGCTCTCGCCTCCGCCCTCGACGCCGGCCGCCAGCGCCGGCGCGACATCACGACGATCTCGACCA
>CAMLKW010000121.1 GCA_946480605.1 uncultured Roseateles sp.
ACAACGCCAGCAACGCCGGCCGCGACTGGTTCTACACGAACGACGGCTTCCTGGCCAGGAAGCCCGACAACATCTCCTTCGAGGAGGCAGCCTGCCTGGGAACGCCAGGGGTCACCGCCTGGAACGGCCTCCAGGACAAGGCGAAGCTGACCGCAGGCAAGCGGGTCTTCGTCAATGGCTGCACGGGTGCGGTCGGCGAGGCGACCGTGCAGCTTGCGCTGATGCTCGGGGCGACGGTCGCGGGCAGTTGCAGTGCAGGCGCCATGACGAAGGCGCGAACCCTTGGCGTTGACACTGTCTACGACTACCGAACGACTGACTTCTCCAAGCTCGACCGGCGCTTTGATGTGGTCTATGACACGGCGGGCACGATGACGACACAGACCGGCCTCGGCCTGTTGGCCCCAGGCGGCGTGTTCCTCGACATCGACCCCACGCCTGGCAAGTTCATCCGTTCCGTCTTCAATCGCCGCCTGAAGCCGATTGTGTGCACGCCCCGGGCTGATGTCCTGGAAGGCCTTGCGCGCGCCGCGGGCGCGGCCAAGCTGAGGCTGCCGGTCGCCGAGGTCGTTCCGCTGGCCGAGGCCATTCAGCTGATCACCAGCCTAGAAGGGGGGAGATCACTGGGTGGGAAGGGGCTCATCAAGATGGATTGATGACCCAGACAGTGGGCGCGCAGTGCGAGCATCGACGTTGTCGCTACTTGGCGGCCTGCACGGCTGGCCGAATGCGTTCCGCTACCGGCCAGCCTGGGCGTCATCATGGCCGCCGCTGGCAAAGGTTGCTGTCGATTCCTTGGAGATGCCATTGGGTTGCATCTCAGGCCGCTGCCAACAGGACGCCTTGCTGGCGGAGATGCGCCTGGAAGCGGGAGGCGTAGTCTGCGGCGACCGCGTTCCTCACGCTGGCTCGTGCGGCCAACGCCTCGCGCCAGGCCGACACGCGCGGCAGGCCGTCGAAGACTTGCTGTGCCGCTGACGGGTCGATCAGCTCGAAGTAGCGAAAGAGCGGTGCATAGACCGCATCGACCATGCCGAACGCCTCGCCAGCGAAGTACGGGCCCGTGG
This sequence comes from uncultured Roseateles sp., assembly GCA_946480605.1. The sequence goes on from CAMLKW010000121.1 coordinate 1,068, forward strand.
CGATTTCCGCCTCCAACTTGGCCAGGCGCTCACGGAAACTGGCGCGCTTTGCGTCTGCCGCCTGCGAGTCACGCGCATGAAGGAACTGCCAGCCTTCGGCGAAAGTCTGGGTGGCGAACTCGATCCACGCGCGGTGTCGGGCGCGTGTCAGCGCGTCGGGGGGGTACATCGGCGCGCCACCCTGCGTCTCGTCGAGGTACTCGCAGATCACCACGCTTTCGAAGAGCGCCGCGTCCTCGGCATGGGCCTGGGGCACCTTGAGCACGGGCACCTTGCCGGTAGGCGACAGCGCGAGGAACCAATCGGGCTTGGCCGACAGGTCGACGTTGACGCGTTCGAAGGCGACGCCCTTCTCCAGAAGGACGATGGCGGCGCGCTGCACGAACGGGCAGAGCGGGTGGCTGATGAGGGTAAGCATCTTGAGGGGCATCTGTGTTGGCAGGGCTCAGGAAGGCGCCTTCGACTCGGCCGAGTCACCAGGCGCCTTCTGCGCGCAGGACCTCGTGCGCTCAGCGATTGAGCAGGCGACCGCCGTCGACCACGATTTCCGTGCCGACCGACCAGCGGGATTCATCGGAGGCCAGGTACAGCACGGCCTTGGCCACTTCCTCGGGCGTGCCGAAGCGGCCCAGCGGGATGCTGGCCGCGATGTCCTTGTTCACCTGTTCGCGGTAGGCCTCGGGGATGCCCAGCTTGTCGTACAGCGGCGTGTCGATCGGCCCGGGGCTGACCGCGTTGAAGCGAACCCCGCGCCCGAGCAGCTCGGTCGACAGCGTCTTCGACATGTTCAGGACCGCTGCCTTGGTGGCCGCGTAGACGGAGGAGCGGTCCGAGCCGACATGCGCGCTGACAGACGTATTCAGCACGACCGAGGCCGAGGGGGCGAACACCGGCAGCAGCGACTGGATCAGGAAGTACGGGCCTTTGACATTGACATCGAACGAGCGGTCGAACATCTCTTCCGTCCAGTCCTCGATGGGCAGCCAGACGGAGATGCCGGCGTTGAGGAAGGCCACGTCCAGCTGGCCGTAGTGATCCTTGACGGCTTGGGCCAGGGCCTTCTGCGCTGCGACGCTGGCCGAGTCGGCGCGCAGCACCAGCACCTCAGGCCCGAGTTGGGCCTGGGCCTTGGCGATGGAATCCGGGTTGACGCCGGTGACGATGACGCGGGCGCCTTCGGCCAGGAACTGCTTGGCAGTTTCCAGGCCGATGCCGCTGGTGCCGCCGGTGATGAGGGTGCGTTTGCCTTGCAAGCGTGACATGAGGTTCTCCTGTGGACGGCCACCCAACATGGCCGATGGGGAGAATGTGCATCCATGCATCAAATTCTATAAGACAACAAAATCGAATACCATTCATTCACTTTGAGAATGAATTGGGGTGAAGCTTGGACCGATTTCTGCTGATGACCTGCTTCGTGCGTGCCGTGGAGACGGGGAGCTTCACGGCCGCAGCCCGTGACCTGGGCCTGGGGCAGCCGAACGTGAGCCGCTATGTCGCCGCGCTGGAGGAGCATCTGCAGACCCGTCTCCTGCACCGGTCCACACGAAAGCTGGCCCTCACGCCGGAGGGGGAGCGCTACTACGCGGACGTCCGGCGGATTCTTGATGCGGTGGACGAGTCCGAATCGTCCTTCAGGAGCAACGTCGATCCGTCAGGGCTGCTGCGGGTGGCCTGCCCCACCGCGCTGGCCCATGCTTTCGTGCTGCCGCACGTTCCGATCTTTCTTGAGCGCTATCCGAAGCTGACCCTGGACCTGCAGATCAACGACCGCTACGTCAATCTTGTCGATGAGGGGACGGAACTGGCGATTCGCATTGGCCAGCTGGAGGACAGTGCACTGCGTGCCCGACGCATCGGGTCTTATGAGCGGGTGTTCGTGGCGAGTGAAAGCTACCTGGCGCGGCGCGGCGTGCCGCAGACGCCTGACGACCTCCGAGACCACGACTGCGTCATCTACACGCTGCTCTCGTCGGGTGCGATCTGGCGCTTTCGCGAGACCGACGTGCCCGTTTCCGGCAGGCTGCGAGTGAACTCGCCTGAAGCCGTCAGCGCGGCGGTCATCGCGGGCTTGGGGGTCGGCCATGGCCCGGCATGGCTCTTTGACGAAGGCTTGAGGAGTGGGCGCTTGAAGTTCATCTTGACCGGCTACTCCGCGCCGGCCGTCCCCGTGCAGTTCGTCTACGTCGCGAATCGACTGCTGCCGACGCGAGCCACGGTGTTCATGGATTTCATGGCTGATGTGTTCTCGCGGATGCCTGCCTTTGGAGGCACCGCCATGCCGGTCATCGCCGGCGGCTGGGATGAACAACGCGAACCCCAACGAACGGCGCCCTGATGAAACGCTGGGGTTTCGCAGGCTCACCACCGCAGGTGTTCAGCGCCCGAAAACAAGTGCAGCCCGAGCAGGAGGACGGGCGGGCCTGGTGCGCAGGTCAAGGAGGAGGCCGCGCAGCGGCCGGTGGACACGAAGCACCAGGCTCGCCCGTCCTCCTGCGGTCACCCCTCCCCCGCCCTCACCCCCCCGCATGCCTCTCCAACCGATACGCCAACTGCGCCCGGCTCAAGCCCAGCGCGCGCGCCGCCGCCGACAGGTTGCCGCTGTGTGCGTCCACCGCCTCCTGCAGCAGCCGCGCCTCCAGCGCCGGCAGGTCCAGCGCGGCAGCGCCCAGTGCGGACTGCAGATGCTGCAGCAGGTTGTCCACGCCCGGTTCGGCCTCCTGCGCAAGCTCCCCCGCGGAGGACACCGCCAGCACGGCCTGCCGGGCCAGCGGCTCGCCGCGGAACATGTGGTGCACGTCGATGGCCATGCCGTCTTCCACGTTGATGACGGCGCGCTCCACCAGGTTGAGCAGTTCGCGGATGTTGCCCGGCCAGTCGTAGTGCAGCGCCGCCCGCACCGCGCGTGCCGTGAAGCCGCGCACCGTGCGGCCATGGCGCTGGGATTCGCGGCGCAGGAAATGGCTCATCAGCAGCGGGATGTCCTCGCGCCGCTCGCGCAGCGGCGGCAGGTGCAGCGGGAAGACGTTGAGCCGATAGAACAGGTCGGCGCGGAAGCGCCCCGCCGCCACCTCGGCCCGCAGGTCCACGTTGGTGGCCGCCGCCACCCGCACGTCGACCTGGATGAGCCGCGAGCCGCCCACCCGCTCGATCTCGCCCTCCTGCAGCACACGCAGCAGCTTGGCCTGCGCCACCGGGCTGAGCGTGCCCACCTCGTCCAGGAACAGCGTGCCGCCATGCGCACGCTCGAAGCGGCCCTCGCGCGACGCGTGCGCGCCGGTGTAGGCGCCCTTGTCGACGCCGAACAGCTCAGCCTCCAGCAGCCCCTCGGGAATGGCGGCGCAGTTCAGCGCGACGAAGGGTTGGCCGGCGCGCGGGCCGATGCGATGCAGCCGGCGCGCGAACGCCTCCTTGCCCACGCCCGACTCGCCGGAGAACAACACGGTCGCCGAGGTCCGCGCCACACGGTCCAGCAGGTGGCAGGCCGACACGAAGGCCGGTGACGCGCCGACCACCTCGTGCCGGTCGTCGCCCGTCGCGCTGGCGGCGGCCGGCCCCAGCGCTGCATCGGCTGGCGGGCTCGCGGGCCCGGCCCCTGGCGCCATCGCGCGGAAGTCATGGGCCTCCAGATAGCGCAGGTCCTCGCTGATGTCGCCCCAGGCCGCCGCATGCCGGCCGATGACGCGGCACACGGAGGCCCCCATCGCACGGCAGTCCACCTCGCGGAAGATCACCGGCTGGCCGAACAGCGTCGTGACATAGCCGGTGGCATAGCCGACCTGCGACCAGCAGGCCGCCTCCGTGCCGATGCCGTAGGCGCTGATGTGCTCGTCGTCCTCGCTGGAATGCTCCCAGATGAACTCGCCGTCATAGGTGCCGCTGTCGATGTCGAACGAGAACGTCACCGGCGTCACCTTGACCACGCCCTCCAGCGCATGCAGCCGCGCGCCCGCCATGAACACGGCCGCGGCATCCGCCTCGGGCCAGCGCTGGCGCACCAGCTGCGCGTCGCGCGCGCCACTGACGTAACCGGCCCGCGTCAGCAGGCCGCGCGCGCGCGCCAGGCCCAGCGTGTCGACCAGCTCGCGCCGCAGGTGGCCCATGGCCGCGCTGTGGACCAGCAGCATGCGCTGGTCGTTGAGCCAGATGCGGCCGTCGCCCGGCGAGAAGAACAGCGCCTCGGTCAGCTGCGCCAGCGTCGGCTCGCTGCTGCTGGCCCAGTTGAAGTGCGCACTGTCGCCTTTGCGCAGCATGGCGTCGGAATGACGGGACAGCTCCGCCAGCGAGATCTTCGGAGAGGCGTTCTGCGTTTTCATGATTTCGTCAAAGCGGGTGGCGGGAGTCTGCTTCAGTCTTGCGGATTTGCGTGATCGAGCAGCGCAGGAATGCCCTGAGTGGCGCCGCCGCACCCAGCGGTTGCAGGCCCCGGGTAAGTCCCAGGAAATGCCGCGTCTTCCCAGGGCGCCGACGCTTGTCGCCACCCTGCCGACGCGTCGCGCGGCGGCGCTGGCATGGCAGTTGCGCAAGCACGGCCATGTGAGAGCGAAGACCGCCGGACCGGATCAGCGTTTGTACTGATTCCGAAGCCATCTCACCGGGCACACAGTAAGCACATATTTTCGTTTGCCAGGCTAATCATCGCACTAGCAAACAGTAGAAGATCCACACGGAGACCACCCATGCAGGAAAGCACCTCGCTCCTGGCTGGCACGCCCTGGCGCGACAGCCTCTTCATCGGCGGCTGGCGCGCGGCGTCGCGCACGCTGGACATCATCGAGCCCGCCACCGGCGAGCGCCTGGGCACGGCCGGCGAAGCCACAGCCGCCGACGTGGCCGAGGCCGCCGCGCAGGCCGGCCAGGCGCAGGCCGCCTGGGCCGCCATGCCGCCGCGCGAACGCGCCGCCGTCTTCCACAAGGCCGCCGCGCTGCTGCAGCAGCACTTCGACGAGCTGGCGCTGTGGATCACCCGCGAGGGCGGCGGCATCCTGCAAAAAGGCCAACACGAAGTGCGCGAGGCCATCACCTTCTGCCACGTGGCCGCCGCGATGCCGATGCAGCCTGCGGGCCAGCTGCTGCCCAGCGTGCCGGGCCGCCTGAGCATGGCGCGGCGCGTGCCGCACGGTGTCGTGGCCGTCATCTCGCCGTTCAACTTCCCGCTCATCCTGACCTTGCGCGTCGTCGCCCCCGCGCTGGCGGCCGGCAACGCGGTGCTGATCAAGCCCGACCCGCGCACGCCCGTCGGCGGCGGCTACCTGATCGCCTGCCTGCTGGAAGCCGCTGGCCTGCCGGCCGGCGTGCTGTCGGTGTTGCCCGGCGGCGCCGAGGTGGGCGAGGCGCTGATCACCGCGCCCGAGGTGCGCATGGTGTCGTTCACCGGCTCGGTGGGCGTGGGCCGGCGCGTCGGCGAGCTGGCGGCGCGACACCTCAAGAAGGCCTCGCTGGAACTGGGCGGCACCAACTGCCTGGTCATCCTGGACGACGCCGACCTCGACCTCGCCGCCAGCAACGCGGCCTGGGGCGCCTGGCTGCATTCGGGCCAGATCTGCATGGCCTCCAACCGCGTGCTGGTGCACGAGTCCATCGCCGCCGCGCTGAGCGAGCGCCTGGTGGCCAAGGCCACGCACCTGCCGGTGGGCAATGGCGCCACGGGCCAGGTGGCCCTGGGCCCGCTGATCGACGCCCGCCAGCGCGACCGCGTGCATGCGCTGGTGCAGGACAGCGTCGCCAAGGGCGCCCGGCTGCTGGCCGGCGGCACGTATGAAGGCCTGGTCTACAAGCCCACCGTGCTGGCCGACATCAAGCCCGGCATGCGGGTGCATGACGAAGAGGTGTTCGGCCCGCTGCTCAACCTCGTCACCTTCAAGACCGACGCCGAAGCCGCCGCGCTGGCCAACGCGCACGAGGGCGGACTGGCCGCTGCGGTGATCTCCAAGTCCATGAACCGCGCGATGGCGCTGGCGCAGCAGCTGAAGGCCGGCATGGTCCACGTCAACGACCAGACCGTGAACGACGATGCCACCAACCCCTTCGGCGGTCCCGGCGTGGCCGGCAACGGCAATGTGCATGGCGGCCCGGCCGACTGGGAGGCATTCACGACCTGGCAGTGGCTGACCGTCAAGGACGCGCCGCCGCCCTACCCGTTCTGAACCGCCCCGCACAGACAACAACACCAGGAGACCAACCCATGAAAGTTCAAGGCAAGACCATCGTCGTCACCGGCGCCAGCTCAGGCATAGGTGCCGACACCGCCCGACTGCTGCGTTCACACGGCGCCAAGGTCATCGGCATGGACCGCAACGACCCGCTGCTGACGCTGGACGGCTTCGTCAAGGCCGACCTGTCGCAACAGTCCGCCATCGACGCCGCCGTGCGCCAGTTGCCGGCCCAGATCGACGGCCTGTGCACCGTGGCCGGCGTGCCGGGCACCTCGCCGGTGGACCTGGTGGGCCGGGTCAACTACCTGGGCACGCGCCACCTGTGCGAGCTGCTGGTGGAGCGCATGGTGCCAGGCAGCAGCATCGTCAACGTGTCGTCCATCCTCGGCTACTTCTACCGCGACCGGCTGGACACCCACAAGACGCTGGCGGCTGTGGATGGTTTCGAGGCCGGCCTGGCCTGGCTGGCCCGCAACCCGGTGCCGCAGAAGGGCTGCTACGAGTACTTCAAGGAAGCGCTGATCGTCTGGAGCACGCTGCGCTCCATCGACTTCTTCAAGCAGCGCGGCGTGCGCATGAACTGCGTCGCCCCGGGCCCGGTGTTCACGCCCATCCTGGGTGAGTTCGTCGCGCAGCTGGGCGAGGAACGCGTGGCGGCCGATGCCGCGCGCATGACGCGCCCGGGCCTGGCCGACGAGATCGCGCCGGCCATCGCCTTCCTCTGCAGCGACGACGCACGCTGGATCAGCGGCGTGAACCTCGCGGCCGACGGCGGCTTCGCCGCCAGCTATCTCTGAGTTTGAGCTGACAAAACCCTAAAACCAGGAGACACCATGAGAAAGAACCGCGTCGCATTGGCGGCGGCGGCAGCCCTGCTGTTGCCCGCTGCACAAGCCTTCGAGATCGAAACCAGCGTGCCCGACCTCAAGGTCCGGCTCGACCTGACCCCCAAGTTGAGCGCCGGCTACCGCGTGAAGGATCCGTCCACCGCGCTGAGCCGCCTGGACGTGGCCCGCGACCCTGGCACCGTCAACGAGGACGACGGCAACCACAACTTCCGCAAGGGCCTGATCTCCAAGCGGTTCGACCTGCTGGCCGAGCTGGATATCTCGACCCCCACCTTCGGCGCACGACTGAGCGGCACGGCCTGGCATGACGGCGCCTACATGGGCCGCAACGACTACAACGGCACGCCGCTCTACGCCGCCGGCAACCCGCTGGGCCCGGTCGTCAGCACGGCCAACAACGACTTCGGCCAGGCGCCCAACGAGTTCCTGCCGGCCACGCGCCGCCAGCACGGCCGCGGCGGCGAGCTGCTGGATGCCTTCGTGTCATTCAAGGGCGAGGTCGCCGGCATGAAGGCCAACCTGCGCGTCGGCAAGCACACGCTGCAATGGGGCGAGAGCCTGTTCTTCGGCCAGAACGGCATCGCCAACGCACAAGGGCCGGTGGACATCGCGCGCATCACCTCCGTGCCGGGCTGGCAGTTCAAGGAAGTGCTGCTGCCGGTGGAGCAGGTCTCCGCCACGCTGCGCCTGGCCGACGGTCTGCAGCTGGGTGCGTACTACCAGCTGAAGTGGCGCAAGAGCAAGCTGCCCGGCGTCGGCAGCTACTTCTCCAACCAGGACTACGTCGGCGGCGGCCGCGTCAACTTCGGCCAGGCGCCCGACGGCTCGCCCATCGAGCTGCCGACGCTGACCTCGCGCGACAACAAGCCCAAGAACAGCGGCCAGGGCGGCATCCAGCTGCGCTGGAGCCCGCCGGGCGGCGACTACGAGTTCGGCTTCTACGCCGCGCAGTACCACGACAAGACGCCCAGCGCGCTGGTGTTCGACTTCGCGCAAGGCCATGTGCGCATGGCCTACGCCAGCAACATCCGCACCTTCGGCGCCAGCGTCACCTCGTCCATCGGCCAGCTCAACTGGGCGCTGGAAGGCTCGGTGCGCCAGAACACGCCGCTGAACGGCGACCCCGCCGTGCTCGGCGGCCCCAGCCCCATCGCCAGCTGCGACACCGGCAGCAACACGCCCTGCTACGCCATCGGCGACACCGCCCACCTGCAGCTCAACGGCATCTACGTGCTGCAGCCCAACGACCTCTGGCAAGGCGGCGCGCTGCTGGGCGAGATCGCCTACAACCACCGGCTCAAGATCAAGCGCGACATCTTCGCCGGCCCCAACGGCCAGAACATGGGCGTCGGCGGCCTGGATCCGAACACCACCAAGGGCGCATTCGCCGCCCGCGTGCTGTTCGAGCCGGCCTATTTCCAGGTGCTGACCGGGCTGGACATGTCCATTCCCATCGGCTTGGGCTGGAACTTCGGCGGCCGCTCGTCGGCCATCGCCAACTATGCCGGCGGCGTGTCGGACGGCGGCGACTGGAGCGTGGGCCTGAAGGGCACCTACCAGAACGCCTGGAACTTCTCGCTGACCTACACCGACTACTTCGGCAAGGCCAAGACCTTCACCGAGACCCTGGTGCCCGGCAGCGGCGCGCCGCGCCAGCTGAGCTTCGGCCAGACCCTCAAGGACCGCGCCTACGTCGCCTTCAGCGCGTCGCGCACCTTCTGACCCCAGACAAGGAATCTCCACCATGAAGCACGCACTGCTCCAACTGAATGCTCTGGCTCTCGCCTGCGCGGCCCTGCTGCCGCTGGGCGCCAGCGCCGCCGTGTCGGCCGACGAGGCCGCCAGGCTCAAGACCACGCTGACGCCGATGGGCGCCGAGCGCGCCGCCAACAAGGACGGCAGCATCCCCGCCTGGGATGGCGGCCTCACCAAGGCGCCCGCCGGCTACAAGAACGGCGACCCGCGGCCCGACCCCTACCCGGCCGACAAGCCCGTGCTGCAGATCAGCGCCAAGAACATGGCCCAGCACGACGCCAAGCTCAGCGACGGCGTCAAGGCGCTGATGAAGAAGAACGCCGACTTCCGCATCGACATCTACCCCACCCGCCGCAGCGCTGGCGCGCCGCAATACGTCTACGACAACACCTTCAAGAATGCCACCCGCGCCAAGATGGTGGACAACGGCCTGGGCGTGGAAGGCGCTTTCGGCGGCATTCCCTTCCCCATCCCCAAGGACGGCTACGAGGCCATCCTGAACCACCGCCTGGCCTGGACGGGCATCAACACGCAGACGCCGATGCGCGTCTGGGTCATGACGGCCGACGGCAAGCGCACCATGGCCAGCGGCGGCAACCAGACCTTCCGCCGCCCCTACTACGACCCCGAGGTCAGCCCCGAGAAGTTCGACGGCTACTACGCCCTCGGCAAGTTCGCCGCCACCGAGCCCGGCTCCAAGGCCGGCGAAGCCATCCTGGCGCACGACGGCATGACCAGCGCCACGCCGCGCGGCCTGTGGCAATACCTGGTGGGCCAGCGCCGCGTGCGCAAGGCGCCTTCGGTGGGCTACGACACGCCCGACGCGGTCACCTCCGGCATCGGCCTGTTCGACGAAGCCTTCAACCTGTTCGGCCCTATCGACAAGCACGAGCTGAAGCTGGTCGGCAAGAAGGAGCTGTACATCCCCTACAACAACAACCGCGCGGCGCTGGCCAAGGTGGCCGACCTGGTCAAGCCCGGCTCGCTGAACCCCGACCTCGTGCGCTGGGAGCTGCACCGCGTGTGGGTGGTGGAGGCCACGCTGGCTGCCGGCAAGCGCCATGTAGCGGCCAAGCGCCGCTACTACCTCGACGAGGACACCTGGCAGATCATCCTGTTCGACGGCTGGGACGCCAAGGGCGAACTCTGGCGCACCAACTACACGCTGACGCTGACCGCGCCGGACATCCCGGCCGTGCTGGGCAACATCTTCTGGGGTGGCTACGACCTGCAGACCGGCGCCTATTACCTGAACATGGCCACCAACGAGTTGCCGGTCCAGGTCAAGGTGCTGCCCAAGCTGGAGCGTGCCTTCTTCAGCCCCGAGGAACTGGCCAACGAGAGCACGCGATGAAGCGCCGCTCTGTGTGCGGCGCGGCGGCCCTCGGGCTGCTGGCCGGCGCGGGGCGCGCCACCGAGCTGCCGCGCCCGGCGGTGCTCGGCCGCGCGGCCACGCCCACGCCGCTGGCCACCCGCAGCGCGCTGCTGGCCGCGGCCCGCGCCGGCGAGCGCCTGGTGCTGGCCGGCGAACGCGGCCTGGTCGTCTACAGCGACGACGCCGGCCAGCAGTGGCGCCAGGCCGAGGTGCCGGCGCAGGTCAGCCTCACGGCGCTGGCCTTTGCCAACGCGCAGCAGGGCTGGGCCTGCGGCCACTTCGGCAGCCTGCTGCAGACGAGCGATGGCGGCCAGCGCTGGCAGCTGGTGCTCGATGGCCGTCAGCTCGCCGAGCTGGAGCTGGCCGCCGCCGGCGACGACGAGGCCCTGCGAGAGGCCGCCAAGCGCCGCGTCGCCGAGGGCGCCGACAAACCGCTACTGGACCTCTGCGCCAGCCCGGACGGCCGCCTCTACGCCGTGGGCGCCTACGGGCTGGCCTTCGTGCGCGACGGCCAGGCCTGGCAGAGCCTGCACACCCGCCTGCCCAACCGCCGCCGCCTGCACCTCTACGCGGTGCGCAGCGACGGGCCGCGCGTCTTCATCGCCGGTGAGCAAGGCCTGCTGCTGCGATCGCTGGACGGCGGCGCCCATTTCGACACGCTGGCCTCGCCGTACAAAGGGAGTTTCTTCGGCCTGCTGCTGAGCCGCGACGGCACGCTGCTGGTCTATGGCCTGCGCGGCAACATCTGGCGCTCCGCCGACCAGGGCGACAGCTGGACCGCCGTCGAGAACGCCGTGCCGGTGTCCATCAGCGCCGGCCTGCAGCGCCGGGACGGCACGCTGCTGCTGCTGGCCCAGAACGGCGACCTGCTGCTCAGCCGCGACGACGGCCGCAGCTTCACGCGCCAGAACGCCCTGCCCCCGCTGCCTTCGGCCAGCCTCGTCGAGGCCGGTGCCGGCCACGTCGTGCTCGCCGGCCTGCGCGGCCTGCAGCGCCAGCCCCTGAACCCCCTCTGAGATTGCGACCGTGAGCGTGAGCATTTCCACCGACGACAGCGCCCAGCCCGTCATCGCGCGCCTCGAAGACTTCGACGTGCGCAGCGGCTCCTGGGCCGAGCGCCTGTTCTTCAACCACCGCCCCTGGGTGCTGGCCCTGTGCCTGCTGCTGACCGCCGTGCTCGGCTGGCAGGCGCTGGCCATCCAGCTGACCGCCAGCTTCGACAAGACCATCCCCAGCCGCCACCCCTACATCGCCAACTTCCTGGAGCAGCGCAGCCAGCTGGCCGGCGGCGGCAACGCGCTGCGCATCGCGGTGGCCGCGCGCCAGGGCAGCATCTTCGACAAGGACTACCTGGAGACGCTGCGCCAGCTCAACGACGAGCTGTTCCTGATGCCCGGCGTCGACCGGCCGTTCATGAAGTCGCTGTGGACCTCCAACACCCGCTGGGTGGCCGTGACGGAGGAAGGCCTGGACGGCGACACCGTCATCACGGACCGTTATGACGGCAGCGCCGAGGCCCTGGCCGAGTTGCGCGCCAACATCGAGCGCTCCGGCGAGATCGGCCAGCTGGTGGCGGGCGACTTCAAGAGCAGCATCATCTACGTGCCGCTGCTGGAGGCCGACCCGCAGACCGGCCAGGCGCTGGACTACGCGGCGCTGAGCCAGCGCATCGAGGCGCTGCGCAGCACCTACGACAGCGACCGCGTGCAGCTGCACGTCGTGGGCTTCGCCAAGGTCATGGGCGACCTCATCGACGGCGTGCGCCAGGTCATGGGCTTCTTCGCGCTGGCGCTGCTGATCTGCGGCGGCGTGCTCTACGCCTACACGCGCTGCCTGCGCTCCACCTTCATCGTCGTCGCCTGCTCCCTCATCGCCGTGGCCTGGCAGCTCGGCCTGCTGCGCCTGCTGGGCTATGCGCTGGACCCGTATTCGGTGCTGGTGCCCTTCCTCGTCTTCGCCATCGGCATGAGCCACGGCGCGCAGAAGATGAACGGCATCCTGCAGGACGTGGG
>CAMLKW010000122.1 GCA_946480605.1 uncultured Roseateles sp.
ATCTCCGGCTATCACATGCAGGAAGCCGGCGCCAACCAGGCGCTGGAACTGGCCTTCACGCTGGCAGACGGCAAGGAGTACGTGAAGACGGCCATGGCCAAGGGCCTGGCGGTGGACGACTTCGCGCCGCGGCTGTCGTTCTTCTGGGCGATCGGGATGAACTTCTATCTCGAGATCGCCAAGATGCGCGCGGCCCGGCTGCTGTGGTGCCGGATCATGAAGGGCTTCGGTGCCACGTCGCCCAAGAGCCTGATGCTGCGCACGCACTGCCAGACCTCGGGATGGAGCCTGACCGCGCAAGACCCGTACAACAACGTCGTGCGCACCACCATCGAAGCCATGGCCGCCGTGTTCGGCGGTACGCAGTCCCTGCACACCAACTCGCTGGACGAGGCCATCGCGCTGCCCACCGAGTTCAGCGCCCGCATCGCGCGCAACACCCAGCTCATCATCCAGGAAGAGACCCACATCACCAGCGTCATCGACCCCTGGGCCGGCAGCTACATGATGGAGAAGCTGACCCAGGACATGGCCGACAAGGCCTGGGCGCTGATCGAGGAGGTGGACGCGATGGGAGGTATGACGGCCGCCGTGGACTCTGGCTGGGCCAAGCTGAAGATCGAGGCCAGCGCGGCCGAGAAGCAGGCCCGCATCGACTCCGGCGCCGACGTCATCGTCGGCGTCAACAAGTACAAGCTGGCCAAGGAAGATCCCATCGACATCCTTGACGTGGACAACGTCAAGGTGCGCGAAGGCCAGATCGCGCGGCTCAACCGCATCAAGGCGACGCGCGACACCGCCGCGGTGCAGGCCGCGCTGGCCGCACTGACCGACTGCGCGAAGACCGGACAGGGTAATCTGCTGGACCTGTCCATCCAGGCCGTGCGCCTGCGTGCGACGGTGGGTGAAGTAAGCGACGCGCTGGAGTCCGTCTTTGGCCGCCACCGTGCCGACACGCACAAGGTCAGCGGCGTCTATGCGGCGGCCTACGACTCGGCCGAGGGCTGGGCCAAGCTGCAAGGCGAGATCGCGGCCTTCGGCGACGAACATGGCCGCCGCCCGCGCGTGATGATCGCCAAGCTGGGACAGGATGGCCACGACCGCGGTGCCAAAGTCGTCGCGACCGCATTTGCCGACCTGGGTTTCGACGTCGACATCGGCCCGCTGTTCCAGACGCCCGAGGAATGTGCCCGCCAGGCCATCGAGAACGACGTGCACGCGGTGGGCGTCTCCACGCTGGCGGCCGGCCACAAGACGCTGGTGCCGGCCATCATCGAGGAGCTTCAGCGCCAGGGCGCCGACGACATCATCGTGTTCGTCGGCGGCGTCATCCCGGCGCAGGACTACGACTTCCTGTACCAGGCCGGCGTCAAGGGCGTCTACGGCCCCGGCACGCCCATTCCGGCCAGTGCCAAGGATGTGTTGGAACAGATTCGCGCGAGGGTGGCCGCCTGATGGCGCCGACGCTGGCGCCCGTCGCCGATGCGGACTTCGAGGCCATGCTGGCGCTGCGCATCGAAGCCTTGCGCGAGAGCCTGGAGCGGCTGGGCCGCTTCAACCCCGACGTCGCGCGGGCGCGGCTGCGCAGCCAGCTCCGGCCCGAGTGGATGCAGCACCTGGTCATGGACGGCGAGCGCGTCGGCTACTTCACTGTCGAACCGCGTGATGTCGAGCTGCGGCTGCATCACCTCTACGTGACTCCGGCCGCGCAAGGGCGCGGCATCGGCGCCTGGGTGCTGGACCGTCTCAAGGCGCAGGGCCGGGCGATCACGCTGGCCGCATTGCGCGACAGCCGCGCCAACGACTTCTACCGCCGCCACGGCTTCCGGGTTGTCGAGGAGCAGGATTTCGACATCGAATACCGCTGGGAGCCGGCGCCGTGAGCGATCTGGCAGCAGGCCTCAAGAACGGCGAGCGCCGCGCGCTGGCCAAGGCCATCACGCTGGTCGAGTCCACGCGGGCCGACCACCGCGAGCAGGCCGACGCGCTGCTGACCGCGCTGATGCCGGCCACCGGCGGCGCCTTGCGGCTGGGCATCTCCGGCGTGCCGGGCGTCGGCAAGAGCACCTTCATCGAGGCCTTCGGCCTGCTGCTGCTGGAACGCGGCCACCGCGTCGCGGTGCTGACGGTGGACCCGTCCAGCAGCGTGTCCGGCGGCGCCATCCTGGGCGACAAGACGCGCATGGAGAGGCTGTCCATGGACCAGCGCGCCTTCATCCGCCCTAGCCCCAGCAGCGGGACCCTCGGCGGCGTGGCCGAGAAGACGCGCGAGGCCATGCTGCTGTGCGAGGCGGCCGGCTACGACGTGGTCATCGTCGAGACCGTCGGCGTGGGCCAGAGCGAGACGGCCGTGGCCGGCATGACCGACCTCTACCTGCTGCTGCAACTGCCCAATGCGGGCGACGACCTGCAGGCGATCAAGAAGGGCGTCATGGAGCTGGCCGACCTGGTCGTCATCAACAAGGCCGACCTGGACCCGGCCGCGGCCATGCGCGCCCAGGCGCAGATCACGTCCGCGCTGCGGCTGCTGCCCACCCATGCCCACGCGGTGCCCCGCGTGCTGCAGGTCAGCGCGCTCAAGGCCGACGGCATCGCGCCGCTGTGGGAAGCGCTCGTTGCCCAGCGTGATGCACGCGTCGCCAATGGCAGCTGGGCGGCCAAACGCCGTGAGCAATCGCTGGCATGGATGTGGGAGCGCATCCAGGCCGGCCTGCGCCACGCCTTCGTCAACCACCCTGGCATGGCCGCGCGGCTGGAGGCCGCCACGGCCGAAGTGCGCGACGGCCGCACACCCGCATCCACCGCAGCACGCCAGTTGCTGGCTGCCTTCCAGACCCGGAGCACTTGATGATCACCGGCCTCAACCACATCAACCTGCGCGCGCCGGCCGAACTGCTGGCGACGCTGCGCGACTTCTACCGTGACGTGCTGGGCCTGACGGTCGGCCCGCGGCCGGGCTTCGACAGCGATGGCTATTGGCTGTATGCCGGCGGCCACCCCGTCGTGCACCTGTCCACGCAGCGCGCCCATGAGCCCGTGCGCGGCCCAGTGGACCCGGCCGCACCGACCACCTACGACCACACGGCGTTCAACGGCACCGATCACCGGGCCATGGCCGCCCACCTGGCCGCGCAGGGGGTGGCGTTCCGCGAGGTCCGCTCGGACATCACGCGCCAGCACCAGTTCTTCCTGCAAGACCCCGCCGGCAACGGCGTGGAGATCAATTTCCCGTTTGAAGGTTGACCCTCATGCATGACATCCTGCAAGCACTCGAAGCCAAGCGCGCGCTCGCGCGGCTGGGCGGTGGCGAGAAGCGCATCGCCGCCCAGCACGCCAAGGGCAAGCTGACCGCCCGCGAGCGGCTGGAACTGCTGTTTGACGAGGGCAGCTTCGAGGAATGGGACATGTTCGTCGAGCACCGCTGCGTGGACTTCGGCATGGCCGACAACAAGATTCCCGGCGACGGCGTCGTGACCGGCTACGGCATGATCAATGGCCGTCTGGCCTTCGCGTTCAGCCAGGACTTCACCGTCTTCGGCGGCGCGCTCAGCGAGGCTCATGCCGAGAAGATCTGCAAGGTGATGGACCAGGCGATGAAGGTCGGCGCCCCGGTCATCGGCCTGAACGACTCGGGCGGTGCGCGCATCCAGGAGGGTGTCGCCAGCTTGGGCGGTTATGCCGACGTGTTCCAGAGGAACGTGCTGGCTTCGGGCGTCGTCCCGCAGATCAGCATGATCATGGGCCCCTGCGCCGGTGGTGCGGTCTATTCGCCGGCCATGACGGACTTCATCTTCATGGTGAAGGACAGCAGCTACATGTTCGTCACCGGCCCCGAGGTCGTGAAGACCGTGACGCACGAGGAAGTGACAGCCGAGGAGTTGGGCGGCGCGACGACGCACAACACGCGCAGCGGCGTGGCCGACCTGGCTTTCGAGAACGACGTGGAAGCGCTGCTGATGCTGCGCCGCTTCTTCAACTACCTGCCGCTGTCCAACCGCGAGAAGGCGCCCGTGCGGCCCAGCGGCGACCCGGCGTCGCGGCTGGACCATTCGCTGGACACGCTGGTACCGGAGAACCCCAACAAGCCCTATGACATCAAGGAACTGATCCTGAAGGTCGTGGACGACGGCGACTTCTTCGAACTGCAGCCCGACTACGCGAAGAACATCGTCACCGGCTTCGCGCGCATGGAAGGCCAGACGGTGGGCATCGTCGCCAACCAGCCGCTGGTGCTGGCCGGTTGCCTGGACATCAAGAGCAGCATCAAGGCTGCGCGCTTCGTGCGCTTCTGCGATGCCTTCCACATCCCCGTCATCACCTTCGTCGATGTGCCCGGCTTCATGCCCGGCACCTCGCAGGAGTACGGCGGCATCATCAAGCACGGCGCCAAGCTGCTGTATGCCTACGCCGAAGCGACCGTGCCCAAGATCACCGTCATCACGCGCAAGGCCTATGGCGGCGCCTATGACGTGATGGCGTCCAAGCACCTGCGCGGCGACGTGAACTTCGCCTGGCCCAATGCCGAGATCGCCGTGATGGGCGCCAAGGGCGCGGTGGAGATCATCTTCCGCGAGGACAAGAAGGACCCCGCCAAGCTGGCCGAGCGCGAGGCCGAGTACAAGGCCCGCTTCGCCAACCCCTTCGTGGCGGGCGCGCGCGGTTTCATCGACGACGTCATCCAGCCGCACGAGACGCGCAAGCGCATCTGCCGGTCGCTGGCGATGCTGAAGGACAAGAAGCTGGAGAACCCGTGGCGCAAGCACGGGAACATTCCGCTCTGACGCCATGGCCAAGGCAAGCAACGCCGCCGAGGCCAGGCGCCTCACCGACATCCCCAACATCGGCAAGGCGATTGAGGCCGACTTGATCGGTATGGGGATCACGACGCCCGCCGACGTGAAGCGCATGGACCCAATGGCGGCCTACGACGCGCTGCGCGACCCCATGGGTCAGCGCCACGACCCCTGTGTGCTGGACACCTTCATGGCCGCGCACGACTTCATGAACGGCGGGCCCGCCCAGCCGTGGTGGCACTTCACCGAGCAGCGCAAGAAGCTGCTGGGCAAGACGAAATAGCGAGGCATTCCATGTTTACCAAGATCCTGATTGCCAACCGGGGCGAGATCGCGTGCCGCGTCATCGCTACGGCCAAGAAGATGGGCATCGCCACCGTCGCCGTCTACTCCGAGGCCGACAAGGACGCCCGCCATGTCGAGCTGGCCGACGAGGCCGTGCTGCTCGGCCCGGCGCCGTCGCGCGAGAGCTACCTGGTCGCTGACAAGATCATCGCGGCCGCCAAGCAGACGGGCGCCCAGGCCATCCACCCCGGTTACGGCTTCCTGTCCGAGAACGAGGACTTCGCGCGCCGCGTGGAGGAGGAGGGTATCGCTTTCATCGGCCCCAAGCACTACAGCATCGCGGCGATGGGCGACAAGATCGCATCCAAGAAGCTCGCGAACGAGGCCAGGGTCAGCACCATCCCGGGCCACAACGAGCCCATCCTGTCGCCCGAGGAGGCCGTCGAGATTGCCAAGCGCATCGGCTATCCCGTGATGATCAAGGCCAGCGCCGGCGGCGGCGGCAAGGGCCTGCGCGTGGCCTTCAACGACAAGGAGTGCTTCGAGGGCTTTACCTCGTGCCGCAACGAGGCGCGCAACAGCTTCGGCGACGACCGCGTCTTCATGGAGAAGTTCGTCGAGCAGCCGCGCCACATCGAGATCCAGGTGCTGGGCGACTCGCAGGGCAACGTGGTCTACCTGTGGGAGCGCGAATGCTCCATCCAGCGCCGCCACCAGAAGGTCATCGAGGAGGCGCCGTCGCCCTTCATCAGCGAGGCCACGCGCCGCTCCATGGGCGAGCAGGCCGTCGCGCTGGCCAAGGCGGTGAAGTATCAGAGCGCCGGCACGGTGGAGTTCGTCGTCGGCAAGGACCAGGACTTCTACTTCCTTGAGATGAACACCCGGCTGCAGGTGGAGCACCCGGTCACCGAGTGCATCACCGGGCTGGACCTGGTGGAGCAGATGATCCGCGTCGCGGCCGGCGAACCGCTGTCGTTCGGCCAGGCCGACATCCAGCGCGACGGCTGGGCCATCGAGTGCCGCATCAACGCGGAGGACCCGTTTCGCAACTTCCTGCCTTCGACGGGGCGACTCGTTCGCTACCAGCCGCCCGAGACGACCATGCAGCAGGCCGAGGCCGGGCGCTTCGGAGTGCGCGTGGACACCGGCGTCTACGAGGGCGGCGAGATCCCGATGTTCTACGACTCGATGATCGCCAAGCTCATCGTGCACGGCCGAGACCGTGTGGACGCGATCGCCAAGATGCGCGAGGCACTGAACGGCTTCGTCATCCGCGGGGTGTCCAGCAACATTCCTTTCCAGGCGGCGCTGCTGGCGCACCCGGACTTTGGCAGTGGCAACTTCAACACCGGCTTCATCGCCCACCACTACGCCGGCGGCTTCAAGGCCGAGGACGTGCCGCATGACGACCCGCTGTTCCTGGTTGCGCTGGCCGGCTTCATCCGCCGCAAGGCGCGCGAGCGCGAGGCCGGCATCAGTGGGCAACTGCCGGGGCACGAGGTGCAGATCGAGCACGACTACGTGGCCGTCGTGAACCTGGGCGACGGCCGCAGCGAGCAGCACGCCCTGCACATCAGCGAGTTCGCCGGCGCACTGGGCGAGGCACGTGTGATGGTCGGTGACAAGGACTACCGCATCGCCAGCCACTCGCGCCTGAACGACGTGCGCATCACCGGCACCGTCAACGGCCTGGCCTTCACGGCCCAGGCCGAGCGCGGCACGGCCAGGAACCCGCTGGCCTACCGCATCCAGCATGGCGGCCGGGCCATCGAGCTGACCGTGCTGAGCCCGCGCGCTGCCGAGCTGCAGGCGCTGATGCCCTACAAGGCGCCGCCCGACACGTCCAAGCTGCTGCTGTCGCCCATGCCGGGCCTGCTGGTGCACCTGGCCGCGCAGGTCGGACAAACCGTACAGGCTGGCGAGCGGCTGGCCGTCATCGAGGCGATGAAGATGGAGAACATCCTGACGGCCCAGCAGGATGTGACGGTCGCCGAGATCCTCGCCAAGCCGGGCGAGAGCCTGGCGGTGGACCAAGCCATCCTGCGCTTCCAGTGACGGCTCTGTGGCCGGCTGGGGGCGTGCAGGATCTCAGCTGATGCGTCTGGGGCTGTTCGTCAACCTGCGTGCGCTGCGTGCCGCGCTGGCACCCCTGCGCAAGCGGGGATTCGGCCGTGCGCAAGCGCTGCTGTGGCAACTGCCGGCGGCAGTGCTGCTGCGTGCCTGGCGGGCGCTGGTCCAGCCCTGCAATGCCACCTTGCTGCGTGCGGGCGCGGCGCGGCGATTCCCCGCGCTGCCGCTGCACGTACTGCCCATGTTGCTGGTTTCCAGTGCGCCGCATGGTGCGGTCGTCAGCCTGTTGCTGCGCACCGAGCCGGCCAGCTTCGGCATCCTGGACCACCATGCCTATGTCTTCGATGCCGGCTTGCAGGCCCGGTTGCTGCCCAGGGCGCGCGACAGCATGGTCGGCTGCTTCGAGGTCCGCAGCGAGAGCACCGGCCTGGCTTATCCGCTGACGCATCTGCTGTTCCTGAACGCGCCGGTGCTGCGCGACCTGATGGCGTGTTGGCACATCGATGCGCGCCTGTATCGCCATGCGCCGGCCGGGGTGGCCCGGCCGTTCGCCGAGCTGGACCTCGGGCGACGAGACACTGAACCGGCGCTAAGCCTTCATCACCATCCCAACCCTGACGACCCATGAGCAACGCCACTCCCACCCGACCGTTCCGCATCCTCGGCCTGCAGCAGATCGCCATCGGCGGCCTCGACAAGGGCCGGCTGCGCCACCTGTGGGTGGACTTGCTGGGCCTGCCCGTCACGGGCAACTTCGTCAGCGAGCGCGAGAACGTCGACGAGGACATCTGCACGCTGGGCCGGGGCGCCCATGCCGTGGAGGTGGACCTGATGCAGCCGCTGGACCCCGACAAGAAGCCGGCCGTGCAGGCCACGCCGCTGAACCATGTCGGCCTGTGGGTGGACGACCTGCCGGTGGCCGTGCAGTGGCTGGAGCAGCAAGGCCTGCGCTTTGCGCCGGGCGGCATCCGCCGCGGCGCGGCCGGCCACGACATCTGCTTCGTGCACCCCAAGGGCAACGAGCAGTTTCCGTTCGGCGGCGAGGGCGTGCTGATCGAGCTGGTGCAGGCGCCGGCCGACGTCATCGCCGCGCTGTCGGCTTGAACACCCGCGAAGCGCCGCTTCCGCATTTGCCGCTTCTGCGAACGCGTCCCCGCCCGTAACCTGCCGACTGCAAAACTTGCGCGTGCCGCTTGGGGCTGACCGGCCCGTGGCACACCGGAAGGCGGGGTGGCCACAAGCCGGCTCGTGGATTCGGTCGCAAGGCTTTGCATGCCGCTCGGTCGAGAATGCAGGCCTCCCATGCCAAGGCTCCCGATGCGATTCCTGTCGATTCTGCTGGCCCTGCTGCCCACGCTGGCGCAGGCCTGGGGCAACCACAGCCCCATGTGCTACCGCGCCTTCGAGCGCATGCCCGAGGTCGCCGACGCCGCGGCCGTGAAGGCCGAGCCCCTGGTCGATTTCCTGCGCGCCCAGGAGGCTGCCATCGCGCGCACCTTGGACGCACAGGAGGCCTGGGCCCGCGAGCATCTGAAGGGCCATGCGGCGCGGCCCGATGCTTTGCGCTTCGTGGCCGACGCCAAGCGCGGCGACGCCGACCGTCGTGCTGCCTTCCTGCGTGCGCTGCGGCTGTCCCCGCAGTCCAGGCTGGCGCTGTACCTGCAGGTGGACCCGAGGGAGCCCGACACGAGCCGCCCTGCGCTGGAGATGGCGCAGGTGAGCGCGGTTGCCAACAGCAAAGGCGCCACGCAGCGCTTCGTCGCGTTGCAGCCGGGCGAGGCCGTGGCGCCGCTGGCCGTGCTGGCCTCGGGCTGCGACGAACCCGACTACGGCCACGACCTCAACCTGTTCGACGACAACCCGGGGACGCCCTCGACCCCCGGCTATGGCTTCGGCGATCAGCCCTTCGGCAACCCGGCGGTGGCCATAGGCTCGCAGGCGCCGTTCCACATGGGTTTTTTCCATCAGGGGCGCGTCTTCAACACGCTGGCGCCCAGCTTTGCGCGCACCTTCACCGAGCTGCGCGTGCAGCAGTACGGCGGCCTGGCGGTGCTGGCCTGGCAGACCGGCCACGATTACTGGGGCTGGCGCTTCGCCGGCATGGCGCTGCACCACGTGGAGGACCTGACCCAGCCCTACCACGCCAGCGCCGCGCCCGGCGCGACGCTGGGCCACATGATGTGGGTCAACCTGAAGGCCCAGCTGGGGGCGCCGGCCGACCGGCGCGGGCTGGTGGTGCTGCAGAGCAACCGCCATTTCGTGCTGGAGAACTTCCAGACCCGCTGGATCGTCGAGAACGCCCGCCACCGCCGCGACGGCCCGCTGGAGCAGGCGCTGCGTGACCTTGCGCTGGATGGGCGTTACCCGGCCTGGAGCCCGGCCTATGTGCGCGACGTGGTGGCGGCCGAGGCCTTCATCGCCGGCCCGCGGACCGACGCTGCCGTGGTCGTCGGGGCGCCGGCCAAATTCGTCACCGACCCCAATTTCGACTTTGCCGCCAACGAGGCGACGCTGGGCCCCGAGCTGGCGCGCGACATGCAAGGGCAGCGCGAGGCGTTGCTGCGCGAGGTGGCGCGGCTGCTGTCGCATTTCGGCGCGCACAGCCGCAACGGGCTGCGGGGATTTTTGAAGCAAGCAGGCCGGTGACTGCCGGAGTCGAGGACGTGGCCGCATTCCGGTAGGGCCCGCTTATTGTTGGATAGGCCCAGGCCCTGCGACTTAGACTGAAGCGCATCGAGGCTTTGCGTGCATGTCGATGCACCGGTCTCTCGAATGCTCCTTGCGTCGCCCCGAGTACGGTGCACTGTTTGCCAAGGTCATCCCATGACGACAACTGCGACATCCGCGGACTTTTTTCTCTTGGCCCACAGTCATGGCGTTGCCCTGCTGGACGGCATCAGCGATTGGCGCGAGTCCGGCATCGTTGGTGTGAGTGACAGAGATGCCCGCTTCGGTGACGCCTTCCAGGGCCAGCAGCCCAGCCGGTTGACGATGAGCTTGCCCGCAAGCTGGAAGCAGCGCTGACCAGCGAGTGCGACGAGATGTTCCTGGATCAAAGCCTGCGCAGGGCGCATTGATCGGCTTTGGCTGTCCGTTTGGCCCATACCTGTGAAGGTCGCGTGGCCGCCGGCATGCGGCCTGATCTTCGTTCAGGCGCGTCTGGTGGGGCGGTGGTTGAAGCGCGCGCAGGCCTGCTGCGCCGCAGGGCTTATTGGCTGGAGGACGGCGGGCGACGCAGCTCGGAAAACAGCACGTGGGCGCGCTGCTCCTGCTTGACCATCTCGAAGCCGCCGCTGAAGCCGTAGATGCGCGCGGTGGGCTCGGGCCCAGCGAAGTACACCGGGAAGGTTTCGGCCGTGATGATGTTGACGTGGGTCGGGTCCTGCCAGGCCTGCGGGTGCGGGAAGCTGGGCGTGGCCGACATGAAGATGCCGCCCGGCTTGAGCTTGCGGTAGACCTCGCTCATCAGTCGCACGAACGGGAAGATGGTGCGGCCATCCACGTAGAGCACGCGTGGCAGGTGCTCGATGAAGTGGAAGGCGGTGATGTAGTCGAACTCGCAGTCAGGGCCCGGGATGGGCTGCACGAACAGGTCGGCCGAGCGGATGCGCGGGTTGTCGAGCTGGCGGATGTCCAGCCCGTAGACCTCATCGGCGTTGTACGGGTTCTGCGGGTTGGGGCCGCAGCCCAGGTCCAGCGTGGTCGTTGCCATGGGGAAGTCTGATTGCTGATGGAAGAGGCGCGGCGTCAGCCCTGGTGTGCCAGGAACTGCCGGGCGCCGTCGAGGAAGTGGGGCAGCAGGTCCGGTCGTTCCTCCGACAGGCCGTTGCCCAGGGTGCGGAACAGCTGCTGGCGGTGGAACTGGTGGATCTGCGAGCGGGCCTGCTGGAAGGGCTCGGCCGGGCTCAGCGCCTGCAAGGCCCCGATGTACTGGTCGAAGAACCTGAACTGGCGCCAGCGCGCCTCCAGCGTGCTGTAGCCCGCGATGCCCGAGGGCAGGTCGTGGCCGGTGCGCACGGGCTCCGCCGGGTGGTAGATGCAGGGGGCACCCAGCAGCAGCAGGGCCAGGCTGAGGCAGGCCTGCGGATAGACGTTGTCGCGCGTGTTGGCCACGGGTTCGATCAGCGGCAGCAGGCGCTGGGCCCAGGCCGTGTTCAGCGTGATGCCGGGCAGGTGGTTGCAGCAGTTGCGGTACTCGTGCGTCTCGATGCGCGCGACGTCCTCACGGCCACGGTAGACGCTGCCGTCCGGTGCTCGGAACACCGTCGTGACCCAGGCCGGCGGCGTGTCCAGGTCGCCCAGGTAGCGCGCCAGCTTCAGCACTTCGTCCGCATTCAGCCAGTCGTCGTCGGTGCTGACGAGCAGGTAGTCGCTGCGGCAGGCCCGGATCAGGTTGAAGAAGTTGCCGCAGAAGCCCGCCCGCTCGGCGTTCTTGCGGACGTGCAACCAGCCGCCGGCCGCCGCAAAGGGCAGGGCGCTCACCGCATCAAAGGCGCCGTCCGGGGAGTCATCGTCGATGACCAGCACGTCGATCCGCTCGCGGTGCTCTGCCGTGAGGGCACCATCGACGCGCGTCAGTACGTCGAGCAACGCAGCCTTGCGGTTGTAGCTCGGTATCCCGATGGTGATGCGCGGGGGCGGCGTCTTCATGGGCGGGCATGGTAGGTCGTGGCGGGGCTGTCCATCGCAGAAACAAGCTCCGCGCAGCCGGCCAGATCCGGACAGCCAGGCGTCAACTTAAATTCGTTGATTGCGAAGCCTTGGTGTGAATCTGGCGCAGAATTGCGCTCTTCACGAAGGCTATGCTGACGCCGGAGACGAACATGCGCCACGACCTCACCACCCTCAATCTCGTGCTGGCCATCGAGCAGACCCGCTCGATCACGCGCGGCGCCGCCCAGGAACACCTGGCGCTGGCCGCGGCCAGCAAGCGGCTGTCGGACCTGGAAAGCCGCCTCGGCGTGCAGCTCTTCGAGCGCCGCGCCCGCGGCGTCGAGCCCACCGAGGCCGGCCGGGCGCTGGTGCGCCATATCCGCTCGCTGCATGCGTCGCTCTATGCCCTCGAAACCGAGGTCATGGAATTCTCGCGCGGCATCAAGGGCCATTTGCGCATCGCCTCCAACACCAGCGCCATCGCCGAATGCCTGCCCCCGTACCTCGTGGAGTTCTCTCAGGCTCATGCGCAGATCCGCATCAGCCTGGAAGACCTGACCAGCACCGAGGTGCAGGCGGCCGTCGCCGAAGGGCGCGCGGACGTGGGCATCTTCACCGGCCCGCTGCAGGACAACCGGGTGCAGACCTGGGTGTTCGCCCGCAGCCGTCTGGCGGCGCTGGTGCCGCTGAAACACCCCCTGGCCAGCCGCGAGGCTGTCAGCTTCGACGACCTGCTGGCCTATGACCTCATCGGCCTGCACGCCGGCGCCAGCGCGCAGGAGCTCATGCGCGAACAGGCGGCGGCCCGCGGCCAGACGTTGAACGCGCGCCTGCAGGTGCGCGGCTTCGACGGCATCGCGCAACTGGTCGAGTCCGGCCTGGGCGTTGCCGTGCTGCCGGAACAACCCGCCGAGCGCTTCACGCGCGTGTTCGGCGTGCGCGCACTGCGACTTGAAGAGTCCTGGGCCGAGCGCGACTATTACTTGGGTGTGCTGCGCCAACAGCGCTTGCCCACCGTGGTGCAACGCTTCGTGGACACCCTCATTCCCCGAGAAAAGCAATGACCGCTAGAACCCTTTACGACAAGCTCTGGGATGAGCATGTCGTACACACCGAGCCCGACGGCACGGCGCTGCTCTACATCGACCGCCACCTCGTGCACGAGGTGACCAGCCCGCAGGCCTTCGAAGGCCTGGAGCTGGCCGGCCGCAAGGTCTGGCGCATCGCCGCCAATCTGGCGGTCAGCGACCACAACGTGCCGACCACGGACCGCGCCGCCGGCATTGCCGACCCGATCAGCAAGCTGCAGGTCGACACCCTGGACGCGAACTGCGATCGCCACGGCATCCGCCAGTTCAAGATGAACGATAGACGCCAGGGCATCGTGCAT
>CAMLKW010000123.1 GCA_946480605.1 uncultured Roseateles sp.
CGGTGATCTCGCCGATGGGGTCGGGCATGGCGGCGATCTGCTCGCAGCCTTCGGCAACCGTCGCCAGCGTCTTGGCGTCGAGCTTCAGGCGGTCGCGCAGCGGGCCGCTGAGTTCAGACGAACCCGCCAGATCGCGGGCGTTGGCTGCGGCCATGCTTGGGCCCGCCTCGCGCAGGCGGCGGGCCAGCGCAAGCAGTGCGGTGTTCTTGGCGGCCGTGGAGGCGGCGGCCATCTGCGTGGCGGCGGCGCGGGCGGCGCGGCCGAGGTCGTCCATGTAGGCGGTCAGGCTCATGGCCGCCATTGTCCCAAGAAGCCCCGGGCTAGAGCTTCGTAAGGTCGGGCCCGCCCTCCGCGCCGAACCAAGCCTTGCTCAACGCCTGGCGAGCGCTCTGCTCGGCCTTGGCGTCGCCCTTGCGCTTGTAGACCTCGGCCAGCGCCGCCAGCGCCCAGCCGTTGTTGCGCACGCGGGCCAGCGAGTCGCGCAGCGCCGTCTCGGCCTCATCCAGCTTGCCCTGCCTCAGCTTCACGGCGCCCAGCGACTGGCGCACCGGGTAATACCAGTAGGGCGGCTCGGTGTAGGCCAGGCCGTCCTCGATGGCCACGGCCTGCTCGAACGCGGCCGCCGCGCCGGCCAGGTCGCCCTGGGCGTCGGCCAGCCGGCCGGCGGCCACCAGCCGGGCCGTCTGCGCGATGGCCTTGGCCGGGATGCCCCAGGCGTCGAAGGCGCTGAAGTCGGCGGCCTCCAGCTTCGTCAGCGCGGCGATCTCATGCCCGGCGGCAGTTGCGTCCTTGCGCTGGGCGTGCGCCACGGCGCGGGCGTAGTGGTACATGACCTTGACCAGCAGCAGATCGTCGGCCGGCGCCGGTAGCGCCAGGATGGCCTCGGGCGCGCTGAACTGCGCATGCGTCGTGTACGGCGCGGCCTTGACGGGCTGCATGATGGGATAGGCCTTCACGACATCCACCGGCATGGACGCGTCCAGTTTCGCGGCCGAGGTCACGGCCGTGCGCCCGTCGCCGCCCATCTGCGCCGACACCATCAGGAAGTGGATGTTGTGCGGGTAGTAGGCCGAGCGGTACAGCGGGTCCGACGGCGACTTGTTGAAGTAGGCCTCGTCGACTTCCGTGGCCTTGCGGTTCAGCTCCAGCGACTCGCGGTACAGGCCCACGCGGTAGTAGATGTGCGAGGGCATGTGCACGATGTGGCCGGCGCCTGGCATCAGCGCGGCCAGGCGGCGCGCGGGGGCCAACGCGCGCTCAGGCGTCGTGGAGGCCTCGACCGCATGGATGTAGAGGTGGATGGCGCCCGCATGGTTGGGGCTGCGCTTCAGCACCGTCTCCAGCGCGGTGACGACATCGGCCGTGCGGCCCTTGGGTTTCGCGCCACCGGCCTCCCAGTAGTCCCAGGGCTGGGTGTCCATGGACGCTTCGGCGTGCAGCGTCTGGATCAGGTCATCGCCGGGGAACTGCACGGCCACGCGCTTCATCGCGTCGGCATAGGCGGCATCCAGCGGCGCGCGGTCGGCGGGCTGCTCGGGCAGGTAACGCACCTGCAGCGCCTCGATGAGCGCCTTCTCGCGCGGCGGCAGTTGCCGCTTCAACGCGGCGGCGCGCTGCAAAGCGGCCCAGGCGGGCGCGACGGCTTCGGGCTGCATGGGCACGTTGATGTTGGGGCCCAGGATCAGCGCCTCGCCCCAGAAGCACATCGCGCAGTTCGGGTCCAGCTTCTGCGCGGCCTGGAAGGAGCGCTGCGCCTCGGCATGGTTGAACGCAAAGGCCAGGCGCAGGCCCTGGTCGAAATAGGCCTGCACCCGGGGCGCGGCCTTGCCCAGCTTGAAGGTCATGGCGCCGAGGTCGCCGTACAGCGGCACGTCGCCACCGGCCGCCTTCATCGCGGCGGGCTGGAAGGGCTGGGTCTCGGACTTGGTGGTGGCCGCGGCCAGCAGCGCCTGCAGCAGCACGGGCTGGCCCGCCGCGCCGGGGCGGCACAGGCCGCCGCCATCCAGCAGCGGGTCGAAGGCCGGGCCGCTGCCGGCGGGGCCGGAGGCGGTTGTCAGCGCGGCGAGGCCGGCGGCGGACAGGGCGTGAAGCAGGCGGGGCGTCTTCATGGCGGAGCCTCCAGGCGTTCAGGGCGGCGCCATCGTCCCACCGGCATCTGCGGCTCACAAGCTCAAGCCTGTGGATGCGACCTCAGCGCCGCAGACCCGGATGCTCCATCGCCACTTCCGAGACGCCGAAGCCAAGCTTCTCGTAGAAGGCGCAGACGCCGTCGCGCCCTGCACGCAACACCCAGGTCATGCGGTCGTTGTCGCCCATGGCTGTCCGCACGAGGGCGCTGCCAATGCAGCGGCCGCGGTGCGACGCCGCGACGACCACCATGGAGATGTAGCCATTGAAAAGCCCGTCGGTGATGGCACGCAGAAAGCCCACCACCTGCGTGCCCTCCACCGCGACCAAGGTCGTCTGAGAACGCTCCAGCAGCAAGCGGAAGACCTCCGCGTCCTGCACCCGGGGGCCCCAGGCGTTGTCCATGAGCAGCTGGCGTGCGGCTTCGACCTCGTCGGGCTGGATGGGGCGGATTTCCACTCACCCCCCGAACATCATGCGCCGGGCGATGGCGGTCTTCAGCGGGCTGGCCACCTCAAGCCCTGCAAGCGCCAGGCCGCGCAGTGCGGGCAGGCCCGGCAGTCGCCAGGCGAAGCTGCGCGCCAGGAAGTCGGTCGCCGCGATCATGGGCCAGCGGTCCGGCGCACGCTGCCAATCCACACGGGCCAGCGTGGCGTCCAGGTTCTGTCCGGTTTCGGCGGCTTCGCGCAGCGCATCGACCAGTGCCTGCGCGTCGCGCAAACCCAGGTTCAAGCCCTGCCCGGCCACCGGATGCAGCGTCTGCGCCGCATTGCCGATGCGCAGCGCGCGGCCTTGCAGCAGCCGCGTCTCGGCGTTCAGGCCCAGCGGGAAGCACTTCAGCGGCGAGATGCCCGTCAGCCGGCCGGCCACGGCGGGCAGCTGCTGCTGGATGACGGTCAGGCGCTGCGCGTCGTTCAGCGACGCGATGTCGTCCTCGGCCTGCGGCAGGCACCAGACCAGCGCGGCGCGATGGCCTTGCGCATCGTCCGGCAGCGGCAGCAGCGCCAGCGGCCCGTTGCGCGTGAAGCGCTCGATGGCCAGGCCCTGCAGCCCCGGCGCGGCCAGGCGCACGCTGCCCACCCAGGCGTTCTGGTGGTAGTCGCTGGTGATGGACTTGTGATCCTGCTCGGCAAACACGCCGCCCTCGGCGACGACGGCGAGGTCGAAGCCGTCCACCAGCGGGCCTTCGCCGCTGTCCAGGTCGACACCGTCGGCGCGCGAGCGGATCGCATGCACCGCCGTGCCGAAGCGCGTGAACAGCCGCGCGGGCTGCGTGGCGGCCAGGTCCAGCCAGCGCTGCTGCAGCGGCGCCACCAGCGCGCCATAGGGCAGCACGGCGCCCAGCTGCGGCAGGCCCTGCTCGGCGGCGCGTATCCACACCTCCCCCGCGATGGGTGCGGGCGGTGCCTGGCTGACATGCACGGTCTTGATGGCCTGGGCGACCTCGGGCCGCCAGGCCTGCAGACGCTGCAGCAGCCGAACGCTGCCCAGGTTCAGCGCCAGCGTGCGTGCGTCGCCGCTGATGTCGCGGTCCAGCGGGCGGGTGTCGAAAAGATGGATCTGCGCCTGCGGCAGCCGCTCGGCGGCCAGCAGGGCGAGCGCGAGGCCGGCGGGGCCCGCGCCGATGACGGCGAGGTTCATGGCCCTAACGATACCTGGGGCAAGGGGCGGCGCTTAAGCTGCCGCCCTTTCCCAAGCCCCCTGCCAAGGATCACCCCATGCAATACCGCCGCCTCGGCCGCGCCGGCCTCCAGGTCTCCGAACTCTCGCTGGGCTCCTGGGTCACGTATCACAACCAGGTCGACACCAAGGCCGCCACCGAGATGCTGGCCGCCGCCTTCGATGCCGGCATCAACTTCTTCGACAACGCCGAGGTCTACGCCCAGGGCCAGAGCGAGGTCGTCATGGGCCAGGCCTTCAAGGCGCTGGGCTGGAACCGGCTGGACTACATCGTCTCCAGCAAGTTCTTCTGGGGCCTCGCTCGCGACGGCGTGACGACGACCAACCGCAAGGACACGCTGAACCGCAAGTACCTGATGCAGGCCGTGGACGGCTCGCTGAAGCGCCTGCAGCTGGACCACATCGACCTGATCTACTGCCATCGCCCCGACCCGCACACGCCCATCGAGGAGACGGTCTGGGCCATGAGCGACATCATCCGCCAGGGCAAGGCGCTGTACTGGGGCACCAGCGAGTGGAGCGCCGCCGACATCCGCGCCGCCTGGGAGATCGCCGAGCGCCACCACCTGCACAAGCCGGTCGTCGAGCAGCCGCAGTACCACCTGTTCCACCGCCGCAAGGTCGAGCAGGAGTTCGCGCGGCTGTACGACGACATCGGCCTGGGCCTGACCACCTGGAGCCCGCTGGCCTCGGGCCTGCTGACCGGCAAGTACCGCAGCGGCATCCCGGCCGGCAGCCGCGGCGCGCTGGAGACCATGGGCTGGATGCGCGAGCAGCTGCAGGACAAGGCCAGGAACGACGCCGTCGGCCAGCTGGGCGAGATTGCCGCCGAGCTGGGCTGCAGCACCGCGCAGCTGGCCATCGCCTGGATCAACCGCAACCCGCGCGTGTCCACCGTCATCCTGGGCGCCAGCCGCATCGAGCAGCTGCGCGACAACCTCGGCGCGCTGGCCGTCACGCCCAGGCTGACGCCCGAGGTCGTGGCGCGCATCGACGAGATCACCAAGCCCCTGGCGCAGTGACGATTCACGTTCACTGAGGGCAAGACCCGGCCGGCGCGGCGCCGTTGCTGGCTGAGAATGCGCGCCATGTGGGCTTGGATAACAAAAGGGTGCACAACCCTGATGGTCGTTGCGGGGCTGGCCACGTCGGCGTGGGCCGTCGTGCCGCGCTTCGAGCCCATCGGCGACCCGGGCGGCGTGCGCGACAACGTCGTGTCGGCGCTGGCCCTGGACGCCCGCGGCCTGCTGTGGGCCGGCTCGCCCGAGGGCCTGCTGCGCTACGACGGCTACAGCTTCCGGCGCCATCCGCTCAAGGCCCCCGACGGCCAGCTGCTGCCCGAGCAGTTCGTGCGCGCCATGCTGCCCGATCCGCGCGGCTGGATCTGGGTCGCGGCCGGCAACAGCGGCCTGGTGCGCCTGGACCTGAACCAGAACCGCTGGGACCGCTGGGCGCGCGACGGCAACTCCGCCGACGACGCCGCGCCCGCCGCCAACACGGTGCGCAGCTTCGCGCTGGAAAAGGACGGCACGCTGTGGCTGGGCGGCAGCGGCGGGCTGGACCGCTTCGACGTCAAGACCCAGCGCTTCACCCACCACCGCGGCCGCGAGGACGGCCTGCCCGACCCGCGCGTGCAGACGCTGCTGGTGGACCGCCAGGGCACGCTGTGGATAGGCACCTGGCGCGGCCTCGCGCGCAAGCCCGCCGACGGCCCCATCGAGACGCTGGACGTGGGCCTGTCCGACCAGCTCGTCACGCTGATCGGCGAGACGCTGGACGGCCGCATCGTCGTCGGCACGGCCCAGGGCCGGCTGCGTGCGCTCTCAAGCGCCGGCCAGGTGCTGCCCTTCAGCAACGGCGCCGAGCCGGGTGCGGCCACTGGCGTGTCGCCGGTCATGGCCATGGTGCAGCCCGACGCCGAGGAGCTGTGGTTCGGCGACGCCTCCGGCCTGACGCGCCGCCATGCCGCCACCGGCGAGCTGATCGAGCGCCTGCCGCCCGCCGGCACTTCCAACGCCGGCTCGGTGCCGCGCAGCGACCTGCGCGCGCTGATGCGCGACCCCTCCGGCACCGTCTGGGCCGGCAGCTACGGCGGCGGCCTGATGCGCCACGTGCCCTCGCTGCCGGGCCTGAGCATGGTGCGCGAGCCGCTGCGAGGCGGCGCGGGCGGGCTGGACGTGCGCAGCATCCTGCAGCTGGACAACGGCGAGGTCTGGCTGGGCACGCTGGCCGGCGGCATCGAGCGCCGCGACCGCCAGCTGCAGCCCATCGCCGCCATCGCGCCGGGCAGCGCGGGCCTGCCGGCGGGGCGCGTCAACGCGCTGGGCCAGACCAAGGACGGCTCGGTCTGGGTGGCCGTGGACACGCAGTTGCTGCGCTTCGACATCCGCGGCCGCTGGCAGGAGACGCTGCGCAGCGGCAACGCCGTGCCGCGGCGCTTCCACGCCGGCGCCGACGGCTCGCTGTGGATCGCCACGCTGGACGGCCTGATGCGCTGGACGCCGGCAAAGCCGCAGATGCGCGCCATCCCGACCGCCGGCCTGGTGGGCGGCACCGGCGAGGTCAACGCCTTCGCCGCGCTGCCGGACGGCAGCCTGTGGGCCGGCGGCGCGGCGGGCCTGTTCCGCGTCGCCAGGCCGGGCGACGCCGAGCCCGTCGCCGAATGGGTGGAGCCCCAGGGCCTGACCGGCCAGACCGTGCTGGGCATGGCCGTGGCACCCGACGGCCGGCTGTGGGTGGACACCGGCAACGGCCTGCACCGGCTGGTGCAGAGCGACGGCCAGCGCGCCCGCTTCGAGACCGTGCCGGCCGCCGAGCTGGGCGGCGCGTTCGGCGCCAACCTGTTGTTCGACGCCCGCGGCCGGGTCTGGTCGCAGCGCAACATGTACGACCCCAAGACCGGCGAGCGCCGCGAGCTGGGGCCGGCCGACGGCGCCGACCTGGGCACCGGCTGGTTTCGCGCCTATGCGCGGCTGGACGACGGCCGCATGCTGTTCGGCGGCGCGCGCGGCCTGCTGGCCATCGACCCCGAACGCTTCGCGCCCTGGAACTACCAGCCGCCGCTGGTCGCGTCCGAGCTGCGCGTGGAGGGCGAGGAGCGCGCCGTGCCGCAACCGGGCCAGCCGCTGGTGCTGGCGCCCGGCGAGCGCAGCTTCAGCCTGGCCTTCGCGGCGCTGGACTACAGCCAGCCGGCCCGCAACCGCTACCGCTACCGGCTGCAGGGCCTGGACCACGGCTGGGTGGAGGCCGGCGCCATGAGCCGCACGGCCACCTACACCAACCTGTCGCCGGGCCAGTACACGCTGCACCTGCAGGGCAGCAACCGCGACGGCGCCTGGGGCCCGGGCGAGCTGCAGTACACCGTGGAAGTGCGCGCCGCCTGGTGGCAGACGCGCTGGGCGCTGGCGCTGGCCGTCATCGCCGCGGCCGGCCTGGTGGCCTGCATCGTCGGCATGCGCACGCGGCTGCTGCTGCGCCACCGCCGTGTGCTGGAGGAGCGCGTGCGCGAGCGCACCGAGGAGCTGGAGGCCGCCAAGGCCGCGCTGACGGCCAAGTCCGCCGAGCTGGAGGAGGCCAGCCTGACCGACCCGCTGACCGGCCTGCGCAACCGCCGCTTCCTGGACCGCCAGATGCCCGCCGACGCGGCGCTGGCGCTGCGCCACTACGAGCCCATCAGCGACGCCCCGGTGGAGGGCGAGAGCGAACAGGACCTGCTGTTCTTCCTCATCGACATCGACCACTTCAAGCGCATCAACGACGCCCACGGCCACATGGCCGGCGACGCGGTGCTGGAGCAGATGCGCGGCCGGCTGGAGCAGGTCTTCCGCGCCACCGACTACCTGGTGCGCTGGGGCGGCGAGGAGTTCCTCATCGTCGCGCGCGGCACGCCGCGCTCGCGCGCCGCCGAGCTGGCCGAGCGCGCCCGCCAGGCGGTGGCGTCGCAGCCCTTCGAGCTGGACGGCGGCGTGCGCCTGGCGCAGACCTGCTCGGTAGGCTTCTCGGCCTTCCCGCTGTGCCCGCAGCTGCCGCGCGCGCTGGACTGGCGCTCCGCCATCGACCTGGCCGACGCCGCGCTGTACGAGGCCAAGGACGCCGGCCGCAACGCCTGGGTGGGCCTGATCAGCGCACACGCGTCCAGCGACGACGAGCTGCAGCGCGACGTGCGCCGGCCGCTGGAGAGCTGGGCCGCGCGCGGCCGGCTGCGGCTGGTGCAGTCGGGCAGCTGAAACCGCCCCGCCCGGGCTGCTACGCTCGGCGCCCCCCGAGACGACGACTGCGCCGATGCGCCTGCTGCCTGCCCTGCTCCTGCTGTTGATCTGCGCCCTGGCGCCACCCGGGGCCAGCGCCGAGCGTGATCCGATGTCCGAACCGCGCTTCGTCAGCGCCAGCGGCACGGCGGGCATCGTGGACGGCATCGTCGCGGCACTGGCCCAGGACGAACGCGGACTGATCTGGGTGGGCACCAGCGTCGGCCTGGTGCGCTACGACGGCTACCAGACCCGGTCCTACCCGATGGCGCAGGCCGACCGCCCCGCCGGCCGCGCCAACCGCTTCCTGCGCGCGCTGCTGGCCGACCGCGGCGACGTGCTGTGGGTGGGCAGCGCCAGCGAGGGCCTGGCCCGCTTCGACTCGCAGGCCGAGCGCTGGACCTTCCTGCAGCACGACCCGGCCCAGCCCCACTCCATCTCGCCGGGCAGCGTGCAGCGGCTGGCGCGCGCACACGACGGCCGCATCTGGGTGGGCCTGCTGGGCGGGCTGGACCGGCTGGACCCCAGCACCGGCCGCTTCGAGCATTTCCGCGCCGGCAGCGCCAGCGGCCTGCCGGACGACCGCATCGGCGCGCTGCTGGTGGACCGCGACGGCGATCTCTGGGTGGGCACCTGGAAGGGCCTGGCGCGGCTGCGCGCCGGCGGCCAGCGCTTCGAGGCGGTCGAGGGCGGCTGGCCCGTCAACGCGCTGGCCCAGGGCAGCGACGGCCGCATCTGGGTCGGCACGCGCGACGGCCGCCTGCTGCTGCTGGACCGCGACGGCAGACAGCCGCCGCAGCCGCTGGAGGCCGGCGAAGGCGCGCGCCCCTCGCCGGTGCTGAGCCTGCTGAGCGTCAGCGACGGCGAGGTCTGGGTGGGCCGCGTCACCGGCGTCGAGCTGCGCACCACCGACGGCCGGCTGCTGCAGCTGCTCAAGCGCAACCAGCGCCGCCCCTGGACGCTGGGCGGCACCGATTTCCACGCGCTGCTGCGCGACCGCGCCGGCACGCTGTGGGTGGGCGGCTACGGCGGCGGCCTGCAGCGCCACGACCCCGAGAACCGCGCGCTGTGGGTGCGCCGCCAGGACGACGACCCCACCAGCCCGCTGGCCGACACCGACGTGCGCAGCGTGCTGCAGTTGGGCAGCGGCGAGATCTGGCTGGGCACACTGGAGCGCGGCATCGCCGTGCTGGACCCGCAGCTGCGGCTGACCGGCGCGATCCGGCCGGACGCCCGCTTCAGCGGCCTGGTGGCCGCGCTGGCCCAGGCCGGCGACGGCAGCGTCTGGGCCGGCACCGAGAGCGGTCAGCTGTTCCGCTTCGACGCGCAGCGCCGCCTGCGCGAGGTGATCTCCACCGGCCAGGCACGCGTGCGCCGGCTGCTGGCCGGCCGCGACGGCACGCTGTGGGTGGGCACGGCCGACGGCCTGCATCGCCTGCCCGCCGGCAGCGCCGCGCTGGACCGCCTGCCGCTGGCCGGCGGCAGGCGCCTGGGCGGCAACGTCAACGCGCTCGCCGAAACCGCCGACGGCCAGCTGTGGGTGGGCGCCGAGGCCGGCCTGTTCCGCCTGGTGGACGGCGCGCTGCAGCCGGCCGGCGCCGGCCTGCCGCCGGAGGGCGTGCTGGGCCTGCTGGTCGCCGCCGACGGCACGCTGTGGGTGGACACCAGCGCCGGCCTGTTCCGCCGCCCGCCCGGCGCGGACTTCGAGCGCGTGGCCATGCAGCGCGGCCCGCAGGACCGCAGCTTCGGCGCCAACCTGCTGGCCGACGCCCAGGGCCGCATCTGGACCCACCGCGGCATGTTCGACCCGGCCACCCGGCTCTACACCGAGTTCGGCAAGATCGACGGCGTGGACATCGGCACCGGCTGGTTCCGCGCCTACGGCCAGCTGGCCGACGGCCGCATGCTGTTCGGCGGCAGCACCGGGCTGCTGGTGGCACAGCCGCAGCACTTCAGGCGCTGGGACTTCCAGCCGCCCGTGGTCGCCACCGAGCTGCGCATCGACAGCCGCCGCCAGCCGCTGGGCCTGCTGCGCGAGGGCCTGGCGCTGACGGCGCAGCAGCGCGCCTTCTCGATCGAGTTCGCCGCGCTGGACTTCAGCGCGCCGGCCCAGAACCTGTACCGCTACCGGCTGCAGGGCTATGACGAGGACTGGATCGCCACCGGCGCCGAACTGCGCGTGGCCAGCTACGCCAACCTGGCGCCGGGCCACTACACGCTGCAGGTGCAGGGCAGCAACCGGCTGGGCGACTGGACCGACCCGCCGCTGCAGATCGAGGTCGAGGT
This sequence comes from uncultured Roseateles sp., assembly GCA_946480605.1. Next base: position 10,341 of record CAMLKW010000123.1, read on the forward strand.
GCAGCCCGCCTGGTGGCAGGCCTGGTGGGCACGCACGCTGGCCGCACTGCTGGCCGGGCTGGCCATCTACGGCCTGGTGCAGTGGCGCACGCGCGCGCTGGAGCGCCGCCAGGCCGAGCTGGAGCGGCGTGTGCAGGAGCGCACGGCCGAGCTGGAGGCACTGTCCGAGGCGCTGAAGGAGTCCAGCCTCAGCGACCCGCTGACCGGCCTGCACAACCGCCGCTACCTGACCCAGCACATCGACGCCGACATCGCCGTCGCGCTGCGCCGCCACGCGGCCGGCAGCGGGCCGTCGGACAACGGCGACCTGGTCTTCATGCTGGTGGACGTGGACCACTTCAAGCAGGTCAACGACCGCCACGGCCACTCGGCCGGCGACGCGGTGCTGGTGCAGATGCGCGAGCGGCTGCGCGAGGTCTGCCGCGACAGCGACCACGTGGTGCGCTGGGGCGGCGAGGAGTTCCTGGTCGTGGCGCGCGACGGCTCGCGCGAGCACGCGGCCGACCTGGCCGAGCGCATGCGCCTGGCGGTGGGCCGCCGGCCCTTCGAGCTGCCCGACGGCCAGCGGCTGACGCGCAGTTGCTCGATCGGCTTCGCCTGCTTCCCGCTCAGCGCCGCCCAGCCGCAGGCGCTGGACTGGAGCACCGTCATCGACGTGGCCGACGGCGCGCTCTACGAGGCCAAGCGCAGCGGCCGCGACCGCTGGGTGGGCGTGGTCGGCGCCGACGCCGGCCTGGACGCAGACGCGCTGCGCGAGCTGCTGGGCCGCCCGCCGGTGGAGTGGCTGGCCAGCGAGCGGCTGCGCGTGCTCAGGAGTGGGGGCTGACCAGCGCCGGCCCCCAGCCGAAGGGCTCGGGCAACGCCGCCAGGATGCGCTGGCGCAGCGGCGCATAGGCGGCATCCACCGGCTGGCCCGGGCGCGGCGCCAGCGGGTCCTGATGGCTGCCGAAGGCCTCGTCCAGCTGGGCCCAGTCCTCGGGCGTGAACAGCGCTGCGGCGCGCGGCAGGATCTCCGTCTCCTCGCGCTTCATGTGGCGCAGGTAGCGCGCCGCATAGACCTTGATCTGCTGCTCGAACTTCTCGCGCCGGGTCTCGCCCATCTGCTCCCAGGCCAGCAGGCTGTGCTGCAGCTCGCGGATGGCGCGCTCGCCCTGGGCATGGTCGGCCTCCAGCTCGTCCAGCACCGTGCGCAGCAAAGGGTCGCGCGCGCGCAGCCGCGGGAACAGCAGCTCGCTTTCCTTTTGGTGATGCAAGCGTTCGGGGAATTCGTCGACGTAGAACAGCATGGCCCGCAGCGCGCCGAAATCCGGCGGCGTGCCGCTGCGGCGCTGCGCCTGCAGCAGCAGGGGCAGCGTGCGCAGCATGGCGGCCAGCGCGTCGTGCTCGGCGCGGATGACGCGCACGGCCAGCGGCATGGGCGAAGAGTTCATGCCGCAAGCGTCGCGCGGCGGCGACGCAGGGTCCTTGCGTTGGATCAAGCCGCGGTGAGGCACCCCCGTAAAATCCCTTGCTTTGCCCCAGCCCAAGGAAAGCCCCGGCCATGACTGACGCATCGACCGCCTCCCCCACCCTCATGGCCCACGCGATCCGCGCGCTGGCGATGGACGCCGTGCAGGCCGCCAACTCCGGCCACCCGGGCGCCCCCATGGGCATGGCGGACATTGCCGTCGCGCTGTGGGCGCGGCACCTGAAGCACAACCCGGCCAACCCGCACTGGGCCGACCGCGACCGCTTCGTGCTGTCCAACGGCCACGGCTCGATGCTGATCTACGCGCTGCTGCACCTGACGGGTTACGACCTGCCGATGAGCGAGCTCAAGGCCTTCCGCCAGCTGCACAGCAAGACCGCGGGCCACCCCGAGGTGGGCATCACGCCCGGCGTGGAAACCACCACCGGCCCGCTGGGCCAGGGCATCAGCAACGCGGTGGGCATGGCGCTGGCCGAGAAGCTGCTGGCGGCCGAGTTCAACCGCCCCGGCCATGCGGTGGTCGACCACCACACCTACGCCTTCATGGGCGACGGCTGCCTGATGGAAGGCATCAGCCACGAGGCCTGCGCGCTGGCCGGCGCCTGGAAGCTGAACAAGCTGATCGCCATCTACGACGACAACGGCATCTCCATCGACGGCCAGGTCGCGCCCTGGTACGTCGACGATGCCGGCAAGCGCTTCGAGGCCTACGGCTGGAACGTCATCGGCCCGGTCGACGGCCATGACGTGTACGCGGTGGACCGCGCGATCGACAAGGCCAAGCGCTCGTCGACCAAGCCGACGCTGATCATCGCGAAGACCACCATCGGCAAGGGTTCGCCGAACCGCGCCGGCAGCGCCAAGGCCCATGGCGAGCCACTGGGGCCGGAGGAGTGCAAGCTGACGCGCGACGCGCTGTGCTGGACGCACGAGCCCTTCGTGCTGCCCGAAGCCGCCTACGAGCTGTGGGACGCCAAGGCGGCCGGCGAAGAGTCGGAGGCGGCGTGGCAGGCCCGCTTCGCGTCGTACAAGGCGGCGCATCCCGAACTGGCGGCCGAATTCGTGCGCCGCATCGCGGGCGAATTGCCGGCCAACTTCGCGCAGACGGTGGTCGATGCCGCCATCGCCGCGCACACCCAGGCGCAGACCGTGGCCAGCCGCAAGGCCAGCCAGCTGGCGCTGGAAGCCTTCACCAAGGCGCTGCCCGAGCTGCTGGGCGGCTCGGCCGACCTGACCGGCT
>CAMLKW010000124.1 GCA_946480605.1 uncultured Roseateles sp.
GCTTGATGACCCAGGGCAGGTAGAGCCAGCTGGTGTAGAGCGCGATGTCGGTGTTGGAGAAACCCAGGTTCTTGTACATGACGACCGACAAGGTCATCACGACGACGTAGGGAATGCCCTGGCCGAAGTAGAGGCTGGGAATCCAGACCCAGGGGGAGCGGGTCATGCCGCCAGGGCCCTGCTGACGCTGCCGTCCGCAGCCTCCAGCAGCGTGCGCGCCTCGCCGGCCGTGACGCCGCGCTTCAGCATCACCAGCGCCGTCTTCACATGGTGGTCGCAGTCGGCCAGCGCCGCCTGTGCATCGGCCTCGCTGGCGCCCGAGGCGCGCACCGTCAGCGCCAGCGCGCGCTTCACGAGCTTGGCATTGGTGGCCTTCAGGTCCACCATCAGGTTGCCGTACACCTTGTTCAGCTTGACCATCAGCGCCGACGAGAAGGTGTTCAGCGCGATCTTCTGCGAGGTGCCGGCCTTCAGCCGCGTGCTGCCGGAGATGACCTCGGCGCCGGTGTCCAGCGTGATGCCGATGTCGGCCTGTTGCGTGACGGGCGCATTCGGGTTGTTGGCGAAGGCTATGGTCAGCGCGCCGGCTGCGCGGGCGGCCTCGATGGCGCCCAGCACGTAGGGCGTGCCGCCGGACGCAGCCAGCAGCAGCGCCACGTCGTTGGGGCCGGGCTGCAGCGCGGCGAGGTCGGCACCGCCTTGCGCACGGTCGTCCTCGGCGCCCTCGACGGCGACGAACATCGCGCCGGCGCCGCCGGCCATCACCGCCACGGCACGCTCGCGCGGCCACGAGAAGGTCGGGTACAGCTCCACGCTGTCCAGCACGCCCAAGCGCCCCGAGGTGCCGGCGCCGGCGTACAGCAGCCGGCCGCCGGCGCGGATGCGCGGCAGCGCGGCGTCCACCGCTGCGGCCAGCTGCGGCATCGCGGCCTTCACGGCGGCGACGGCGGCGTTCTGGTCGTCGATGAAGGCCTCCAGCAGCGCCGGCGTGGCGTAGCTGTCCAGGTCGGGGTGGCGGGTGCTCGGGGTCTCGGTGTTCAGCATGGGTGGCGGCAGCAAAGCTGCCGCACTCTAGCCCCTGGCATCGGGGCATGACGAATGCCACGCGGCATTGCGGCCATAACGGCAGGTAATCAGAATCTGCCGGCCGGCTGTAAGGACTCCCGTTCTCCGTCCGACGCAGGCAGGCAAGTCGATGCGGCACAACCCGCCGCGACCTGTGGTGAACCCGATCTCAACCACTTCCTTTTTTCTGGAGACCTCCATGAACGCATCCCTGAAGACCGGCCTGGGCATTGCCGCCGCCGCCGCGGCGCTGTTCGCGACCGCCGTACCCACCACCGCCGCCGCCGCCGATGGCATGGTCAAGTGTTCGGGCGTCAACGGCTGCAAGGGCAGCTCCGAGTGCAAGACCGCCAAGAGCGGCTGCAAGGGCCAGAACGGCTGCAAGGGCCAGGGCTGGGTGCACAAGAAGTCCGCCGAGGAGTGCACCAAGGCCGGCGGAAAAGTCGAGAAGTAAGCCCACCCCCGAGGCGCTTGACGCGCCTCCCCCTCAAGGGGGCGCAGCCAGTGGCCTGGCAGAGCCAGTTCCACAGCTGCCGCTTGATGAGGCGCGACGCCGGCGGCGCCGCGCCATCTCTCCTTTTCGATATGACCAAGATTGAAGGCTTCGGCCTCGGCTTGCGCGTGGAGCACTACGCCGCCTTCGAGGCCGGCGTCGACGCCACCGTGCGGCCCGACTGGCTGGAGATCATTTCCGAGAACTACCTGGTGCCCGGCGGGCCGCCGCTGGCGCATCTGGAGCGCATCCGCGCCGACTACCCGCTGGTCATGCACGGCGTGTCACTGTCCGTCGCCGGGCCCGAGCCGCTGGACCTGGCCTACCTGCGCGAGCTGAGAGCCCTCGCCGACCGGCTGCAGCCCGGCTGGGTGTCCGACCACCTGTGCTGGAGCGCCGACGCCCACAGCCAGCTGCACGACCTGCTGCCCGTGCCGCTGACGCGCGCCGCGCTGGACCACGTGGGTGGCCGCATCACCCAGGCGCAGGATCTGCTCGGCCGGCCGCTGATGCTGGAGAACGTGTCCAGCTACGTGCGATTCCAAGCCGACGAAATGCCCGAATGGGACTTCATCGTCCAGCTGCTGCAGGCCACCGGCGCGCGGCTGCTGCTGGACGTCAACAACGTCTACGTGTCCGGCCGCAACCACGGCTTCGATCCCGTCGCCTACCTGGACGCGATCCCGGTGGATCTCGTGCGCCAGATCCACCTCGCCGGCCATGAAGACCGTGGCGACATCGTCATCGACACGCACGACCACCCGGTGCGCGACGAGGTCTGGGCGCTGTACGCGCATGCGCTGAAGCGCTTCGGCCGCGTGCCCACCATGATCGAGCGCGACGACCACATTCCACCCCTGCCGGAGCTGCTGGCCGAACTGGGGCGCGCGCGGGCGCTCGCTGCATGAGCACGGCCGCACAGCAGCACCAGTTGGCCGCCGCCATCCGCGACGGCGCCGACGCCACCGGCCTGCTGGCCGGCGACTTCTCCACGGGCCTGGCCGTCTACCGCCACGCCTACCGCGCGCGGCTGGCCGAGGCGCTGGCCGACAACTACACGGTGCTGGCGCGCGCGCTGGGCGACGAGGCCTTCGACGCGCTGGCCCAGGCCTACATCGCCGCACTGCCCAGCCGCCACCCATCCATCCGCTGGTTCGGCCACCAACTGGCCGACTTCATGGCCGCGGCGGGCGACGAGCTCGTGCCGCATGCCAGCCTCGTCGACTTCGCGCGCATGGACTGGGCGCTGCGCAGCGCCTTCGACGCCGCCGACGCGCCGCTGCTGCAGCACGCCACGCTGGCCGCGCTGGGCCCGGACGACTGGGCTGGCCTGCGGCTTCACCTGCATCCCAGCGTGCAGCGCGTGGCGCTGGCCCATGCCATCGAACCCGGCTGGCGCGCGCTGCGCGAGTGGGAGCCCGAAGCGGGCGCAGAACAGCCCGAGCTGGATGAGCCGCCGCCGCACGCGCACGCGTTGCTGGCCTGGCGCCAGCGCGGCGAGACGCGTTGGCGTTCGCTGGAGCCGCTGGAGGCCGCGCTGCTGCAGGCCGTGGCCGACGGCGAGCCGTTCGCCATGCTGTGCGAGCGCGCCGCCACCGCGCCGGCCGTGGTCGCCGCGCTGCAGCAATGGCTGGCTGACGGCTTGTTGCGATCGACTTGACCGACCCGGTCGCCGGGTCATGCCGGCTTGGCTATCCTGCGCCCCACCCGACCACCGAGGCCCTGCCATGTCCCGACTGCTGACTGCCCTGTTCACCGCGCTGCTCATCCCCACCGCCCAGGCCGCCCTGAGCGTGGGCGCGCCGGCGCCCGACTTCACCGCCGAAGCCGCCGTGGGCGGCCAGGCCTTCAAGTTCAGCCTCGCCGAGACCCTGAAGAAAGGCCCCGTGGTGCTGTACTTCTATCCCAAGGCCTTCACCAGCGGCTGCACGGTCGAGGCCCACCAGTTTGCCGAGGCCACCGACAAGTTCAAGGCCTTCAACACCACCGTCATCGGCATGTCCAACGACAACATCGACACGCTGAAGAAGTTCAGCGTGGAGGCCTGCCGCAACAAGTTCGCCGTCGCCGCCGATGCCAACGGCAAGACCATCAAGGACTACGACGTCAGCCTGAAGATGGTGCCCGGAACCATGGCCGACCGCGTGTCCTACCTGATCGGCATGGACGGCAAGGTGGCCGCCGTGCACGCCAGCATGAACCCCGACGGCCACATCGACGCCATGCTCAAGGCCGCCGAGAAGCTGAAGAAGTGATCGCCGCCCTTGGCGTCCGCGCGCTGCTGGACGGCTACCGCAGCGGCGCGCTGTCGCCGGTGGACGTGATGCAGGCGGTGCTCGCGCAGGCCGCCGCGCGCGAGGGCGAGCTGCATGCGCTGTGCGCGGTGGAGGCCGACGCGGCGCTGGCCGCCGCCCGCGCCAGCGAGGCGCGCTGGCGCGCCGGCACCGCGCTCGCGCTGGACGGCGTGCCCGTCACGCTGAAGGAGAACATCGCCGTGCCCGGCGCGCCCTACCGGCTGGGCACGGCCGCCACGCCCGACGACGCGGTGGCCGGCTTCGAGGCCCCGCCCGCCGCGCGGCTGCGCGAGGCAGGCGCCATTGCCTGGGCGCGCACCACCATGCCCGACTACGGCATGCTGAGTTCCGGCCTGTCCAGCCTGTACCCCGAGCCTGCGCGCAACCCCTGGGATGTGCGCATGACGCCGGGTGGTTCGAGCGCCGGTGCCGCGGCGGCAGCCGCTGCGGGCTATGGCCCGCTGCACCTCGGCACCGACATCGGCGGCTCCATCCGGCTGCCCGCCGGCTGGTGCGGCCTGGTGGGCCTGAAGCCCAGCCATGGGCGCGTGCCGATCAAGCCGGCTTATGCGGGCAGGGTCGCTGGGCCGCTGGCGCGCACGGTGGACGACGCCGCGCTGATGCTTGCGGCGCTCGCCCGGCCCGACGCGCGCGACGCCACGCAGCTGCCGCCTGCAGAGGTGCTGCCGCGCCCGCTGGACCTGCGCGGCCTGCACATCGCCCTCTGGCTGGACGCCGGCTGGGGCGCGGCCGTGCAGCCCGAGGTGGCGGCCGCCGTCAGCGCCGCGGCGCGGGCCTTCGAGGCCCAGGGCGCCGTCGTCGAGCCGCTGCCGGCCTTCACGACGCGCGAGATGGGCGACGGCATGGACCGCTTCTGGCGCATGCGCTCGTGGCTGGACATCTCGGCGCTGCCGCCCGAGCGGCGCGCCCGCGTGCTGCCCTACATCCTCGACTGGGTGGCCCCCGCCGCCGGCTACGACGGCGCCACCGTGTTCCACGGCTACAGCCAGATGCAGGCGCTGCGCGAGGCCGCCAACGCCGCCTGCGAACCCTTCGACTTCGTGCTGTCGCCGGTGGCGCCCATGCCCGCCTTCCCGGCCCACCAGGCCAGCCCGCTGCACGACCCCGCGCGGCCCTTCGAGCACATCGCGTTCACGCTGCCCTTCAACATGAGCGAGCAGCCGGCGCTGGCCGTCAACGCGGGCTTCACGGCGGCGGGCCTGCCGATCGGCCTGCAGATCATCGGCCGCCGCTTCGACGACGCCGGCGTGCTGGCGCTCGGTGCGGCCTGGGAGCAACTGCGGCCGGAGCCGCCCGCGTGGCCGCTGGGTGCCGACTGAAGCGGCGGGCCATCCCCGGCCCGCTGCCGCTGCGATGAACATCGCCGTCATCGGCGGCGGCATCGCCGGCCTGGTGGCCGCCTGGCAGCTGTCGCGGCGCCACCGGGTGACGCTGTTCGAACGCCATGCCCGGCCCGGCTTCATCGCCAGTTCGGTGGCGCTGGACGACGGCGCCGCGGGCCTGCGCGTCGACGTGCCGCTGCGCGTCTTCTACCCCGGCTACTACCCGACGCTGATGCGGCTGTACGCCGAACTCGGCATCGCCACCGAGCCCGTCAACTACGCCACCACCTTCACCGGCGCGGACGGCCGCGCCTACTTCCGCTGGCGCAATGCCCGCCTGTGCGGCGGGTCCCTGCCCTATGTGCTGCCGCAGGACGTGGCCAGCCCGCGCGCCTGGCGCATCCTGCGCGGCGCGCTGCGCTTCCAGGCCCGGGTGCGCGCGGCGCTGGCGGCGGGCGGCCTGGGGGGCGCCAGCATCGGCGAGTTCGTCGCGGCCGAGCGCATCGAAACGGACTTCGTCGACGGCCTGCTGCTGCCGACCCTCGCCACCATCGCCACTTGCAGCACCGCCGACGCGCGCGCCTACCCCGCCGCCGTGGTCGCCGGCTACGCCGCGGCAGGCGTGGCGCGCCAGAGCGTGCGCCGCGCGCGCGACGGCGCCGACGCGGTGGCCGCCCGGCTGCTGGCCGGCGTCGCGCGCGTGCAGTGCAGCGCCGGCGTGGCGGCCGTGCGCCGCGAGGCCGGCGGCGAGCGCGTGCTGGTGCAGCACGCGGCGGGCGCGGAGGTCTTCGACCATGTCGTCTTCGCCACCCAGGCCAACCAGGCCCTCGCGCTGCTGGCCGACGCCGCACCCGACGAGGCCGCGGCGCTGGCCGCCTTCCGCTATCGGGCGCTGGAGGTGCTGATGCACCGTGACACCGCGCTGATGCCGGCGCGCCGCGCCGACTGGTCGCCGGTGAATGCCCGCGTCTGCGCCGAGCATGCGCAGCCCGAGAGCACGATCTGGATCAACAGCGTGCAGCCGGCGCTGCGCCACGCCGCGCCGCTGTTCCAGACCGTGATGCCGCAGCGCGCGCCGCGCGCCGACAGCGTCATCGGCCAGGCCCGCTTCGAGCGCCCGCTGGTCGACGCCGGCAGCGCCGCGGCGCTGGCCGCGCTGCAGCGGCTGCACGCGCAGCCCGGCCGCCGCGTGTGGTGGTGCGGCTCCTACGCCGAAGCGGGTGTGCCGTTGCTGGAGAGTGCGGTGCGGTCGGCGTTGGGGGTGGTGGGGCGAGTGGAGGGGAGTGCCGGTGCGACGGGGGTGTGGTGTAGGTAGCGCTGGCGGCTGCTTCAGGCTGGTTGCGGTCGTTCGCAGAAGGCCTCGCCACCGGCGGCCAACCGACCCTATGCAGACATCGGCATCGCTGAACTGACCGTCGAGAAGCAGGCACTCAGCGGCTAAGTAGGCTTCATGCACCCGTTGGGCCGAAGTGGTACTCGTAACCTACCCGGCTGATGATGATGCGATCAATGCAATGAACATCAACTGCACCAGACGAGACGGGCCTTCCGAAGAGAGCTAGGTTAGGGATGGTCTTTGATTGCTCATGATCCTGCAACTGCTCAATGCGGCGATGAGAGATACCGTAGACGGTTGGGAAGGGCATTTGCCCGATACGCAGCAGACTGAAGTAGGACGGGTAAACCAGACCGTCAAAGCCTGCCGTACGTGCTGACTCAGCGATTTTGCGGGTGAGCTTGTACGAGTGACGGCCGGCGAGGAAGAGCATATGAACGGTGAGATCTAAGCTCTCGAACTCGGTGACGCTGGAGTCTTCACGCAGCAGGACGGACAAGTCGAGCAGACGTAGCTCCCGCGCAGGGCGAAGAGTGGCAACGAAAGTGTCGTCTTCTGCCGTAACGCGGCACTCATGGATGCAGACTTCGAGATCCGGCGAACCGTAGAGGACGGGTCGTCCCTTGACGTCCAGCCTCCCGTGCCCAGCGTGATCCGGTGGCGGGCTGTCGTACTGCGTCTTGTCAGAAGGAGAGGTCGGGTTGACGCGGATGCGATAGAAGTGTTCGTCGGGCTTCAAGATCCTGGCTGGGTACTCAGCCAGGATCCGGCTGATGATTGCACTACGCGTCCGCGCACGCTCCATGGCCTTGAGCGGCTCAATCTCGCCGACCATCCAAAGGCGCGGTCCATAGTGAAAGAAGCCCACTCCCAACAATCGCTCGATGAGACGGACATCAGACTGCAGCCAAGGCTGAATATCGATAGTCGTGGTCTGGTGCTCGTTGAACTGAATCAACGGAGCTGCGCCATACCGTGCACGCCAGAGTGAACCCCATACAAAGTAGCGGTGTGCTAGCGCACCAAGGCCGGCGTGAGGCAGCTTTTTGAAGCCCTCCGACCCGCAGTTGGTGCAAGTGCCGGGAAGTTCCCTGCCGATTCGCTCCGCGTCCAGTCGGAGACCAACATCGTTGAAGCAGTTTGAGCAGACGATGGGCGTATCTTCGGTGCTACTCATTTAGTTGGCTTGAAGGTGAGCGGCCGCCGAGGGCAGTCAAATCCAAGAAATAGTTAGGCGTCAGCATCGCTTGTAGAGCTTGCGCCGAGCGCGAAGATAAAGCCAGATGTGCCGGCTACCGCGGTGTACGTTCAGCGCTACCCTGGGCCAGCGATCGGTTTCATAACGCGTTATAAGCGGATCGTTGACGATTTCGCACAGGCTGCCTACTAGGTCGTCCGTGCGCCCCTGAAGCGGACACAGGTCAGAGCGGCAGCTCCTGGCCGCAAGGTGCCGGACGCGCTGGGCGGATTGAACAGCTGCAATCGCTGCACAGCAGCCGTTCGCAACCCCGCCAACTCGCCGCTGCTTGTCAGGCCTCACCCCTCCCCGCCCCACCCTCACCCCCGCTTCACAAACCCCAACAACGCCGCCATCGGCAGCACCGAGCGCGGCAGATAGGGCAGGCGCCACAGGCCGCCGTGGTTGGCGGTGTGCACCAGCAGCTTGAGCGGGTGAGCGAAGTCGCGCGCCTCGGTGCGCAGCTGGTGCACCCACAGGGCGGCCATCAGCGCGTTGGTGGTGGCCGGCTCGAACACCTCCACGTCGAAGGCCTTGGCGCCGCGAAAGCCCGCGGCCAGCAGCGGGTTGGAGACGACCGAGGTCGTCGTGGTGCTGGGCGCCACGTTGAAGGCCACGCGGTGGCCGTCGGCGCGCGCCACCAGCGCCCGCCACTGCTGCAGCCGCTTGGCCAGCGCGTAGTTGGGGCCCTGCTCCACCACCAGCGCGTCCACCAGGCCCCAGCGGCCGAAGTCGCCGGCGTCGATCAGCGTCTCGATGTGCGGCGCAAAGCCGCGCCCGCCGCTGGACAGCCGCGCGCCCCATTGCGCCAGCTTCTTCACGAGGCCGCGGTCGGCATAGCGCTGCATGACGGCCACGGCCAGCGCCTCGGGCACGGCGAACACGTCGGTGGGCGTGGCCATGTAGGCCAGCTGCGTGCGCGCGTCGGCGGCGCACAGCGTGGCGCTGATGGCGTCCATCGCGAGCGACACGCGCACATGGCGCTCGCCGTCCAGGTAGGCCAGGTTGGCGATGGACAGCGGCCGGCCCAACGAGGCCAGCCAGGCGGCGATCTCGGGCGTGTCGGCCAGCAGGTCGGCGCCGGCATGGGCGGCGTCCAGCGGCTGGCCCGGCGCGACGGGCGCGGTCAGCGTGGCGTTGCCGGCGGCGATGGTGGCGGCGATGCGCTTCCAGGTCGCCGCGCGGGCCAGGTCCACGCCGACCAGGTTGGCCCGCCAGCGCGCCAGCCAGGCCAGCGGCCCGGCCTCGCTGCCGGCGCCCAGCAGCACCAGGCGCTGGTCGGACAGGTCGAACCATTCCGGGTGCGCCAGGCAGTCGCGCAGCGCGGCGGCATGGGCGGGCTCGCAGACGCCGGCCCGCTCCCAGCGGTCAATCTGCTTCGCGAGTGCGTCGCCGCGCAGCTCGCGGCCGTGGTGGGGCACGGTCCAGGGCGCGGGCGCGGCATCGCCGATGCCGCGCAGCTGCAGTGTTTGCAGCGGGCGCTGCGGCGCGCGCATCGCGTCGGCCAGCGCCAGCGGTTGGCCGGCGCGGACGAAGGGCAGCTCGCGCCAGGCGGCATCCAGCCCCGCGCGCGCCGATGCCACCACGGCCACCGGCCGCGCGGCCTGGGCCTGCACGAGCGCGCGCCAGTGGCGCGGGTAGGCGTGGCGCCAGTCGCGCTCGGCCAGCACGGCGTCGGCCGCGGTGGCATCCAGCCCGCGCAGCGCGGCGGCGACGATGCGCTGGCCCGGCGCGCCGGATGCGCGTCGGCCCTTGGCATCGGGCGGCCACTGCAGGCCGGCGGCGTCGCTCATGGGCGTGGCGGTGGGTGCTGCGGCGGCAGGCCGGCGGCGACGAGGTCGGCGTTGACCAGCGACCAGGCGGCCTCGAAGGTCTCGGCGCGGCGCACCGGGCGGCTGGCGCGCCAGATGTCCATCAGCGCCGGCAGGCGCTCGATGCCGGGGATGCCGGGCCTGACGAGGAAGACGGTGGACAGCGCGACGATGCCGCGGCGCCCGAAGCTGTCGATGCTGGCGCGCAGCGCGGCCAGCGCGTCGGCGTCCATCTGCAGGCTGCCGCGTATCTCCAGCAGGTCGCCGAAGCGGCGGTCCATGGGCAGGCGCTTGCCGGCCAGCGCGATGGCGCGCCGGGTGGCGACCATCAGCTCGGTGTCGAAGGGGCCTTCGGCCATGGACACCATGACGCGGCCGTGCACGCCCACGCTGACGCGGCCGAAGCTGGGCCGGGGGACCAAGCGTCGCGAGGGGGGAAGGACAGGTGTGGGGCTCATGATCCGAGACGATTTTGCACGCTCGACGAAGGCGTCATGGCATCTTGGCCCTGCATGGCGGCCGGCCCCTGTCCGGCCCGCGGGGACTTGCCTTCGACGCCCGCTTCATTAGCATGACCGTCCAACATCAAGGAGACGCCATGGACCTCGCCACCTGGATGCGCAGCTTCACCATCCGCACCCGCATGCACGGGGCCATCCTGCTGGTGCTGCTGATGTTTGCCGCGCTGGGCCTGACCGGCCTGCTGGGCGGGCGGCAGTTGATGACGCTCAACAGCGAGGTCACGACGCACGCGATGCGCGACCTGCAGAACCTCGCCGCCATCCGCCAGGGGCTGGCCGATGTGCGCCTGCAGGAGAAGGAAATGGTCATCGCCTACGAGGACGCCGACCAGGTCAAGCAGTTCCGCCAGCGCTGGAACGAGGCCGCGGAGCGCCTGCAGAAGTCACTGCAAGGCCTGCAGGACGGCAAGCAGCAGGACAACAAGGCCGTGGCGGCCGAGGCGCTGAAGTTCCTGCAGGACTACCGCAGCGGCGCCCAGGGCGTGCTGAACCAGATCGAGGCCGGTGGCTTCGACACCGCCAAGGTGGCCGACCGCATGCTGAACCGCCCCAAGGCGGCCATGCGCGAGATGGAGCAGCGCGTGGAGAAGGTGGCCGGCCTCATCGAGCAGCAGGCCAAGGCGGCCGAGGCCGAGTTCGGCGCCGAGATGGCGCGCATCGGCTGGCGCTCGCTGGCCGTGCTGGTGCTGGTCATGGTGCTGGTGGTGCCGCTGACGCTGATCAACTCCGCCACCATCATCAACCCCATGCGCTACGCGGGCACGGTGGCCCAGTCCATCGCCAGCGGCGAGCTGGGCAACGCCATCCGCGTGCAGGGGCGCGACGAGGCGGCCGACCTGCTGCGGGCGCTGGATTCGATGCAGTCCAGCCTGCGCGAGCTGGTGCGCCAGGTGAAGACTTCGGCACACAGCATCGAGACGGCCAGCAGCGAGGTGGCGTCGGGCAACCAGGACCTGAGCCAGCGCACCGAGCAGGCGGCGTCCAGCCTTCAGCAGACCACCAGCTCCATGGAAGACCTGACCAGCGGCGTGCGCCACGGCGCCGACGCCGCCGGCAAGGCCCGCCAACTGGCGCAGGGCGCCGCCGAGGTGGCGCGGCGCGGCGGGCAGGAGGTGTCCGAGGTGGTCAGCACGATGGACCAGATCAACGACAGCTCGCGGCGCATCGCCGACATCGTGGGCCTGATCGACAGCATCGCCTTCCAGACCAACATCCTGGCGCTGAACGCGGCCGTCGAGGCGGCGCGTGCGGGCGAGCAGGGGCGGGGCTTTGCGGTGGTGGCCAGCGAGGTGCGGGCGCTGGCGCAGCGCTCGGCCGGCGCGGCGCGCGAGATCAAGACCCTGATCGCCACCAGCGTTGAGCGCGCCGAGGCGGGCGCCCGCCTGGTGCAGCACGCCGGCACGACGATGCAGGAGATCGTCGACAACGTGCAGAAGGTCAGCGACATGATCGGCGAGGTGGCCACCGGCGCGTCCGACCAGAGCGCGCGCATCGTGAAGATCAATGGCGCCGTCACCCAGCTTGACAACATGACCCAGCAGAACGCCGCGTTGGTCGAGCAGTCCGCCGCGGCGGCCGACAGCCTGCGTCAGCAGCTGCAGCTGCTGACCGGCGCGGTGGCGCAGTTCCACATCGACGGCCGCTAGAATGCCGGCCACAGCGCCGATTTGATCCGGATTGCGGGCGCTCTATAAATGCCGCTAAACAGGACGCTCCGGTCAACCGGCGTCCCGCAAGTGGCGCCGGTTTTGTTTTTTGGAGTGAGGCCATGACGGGCCGCAGCATCGGCGACGTGTCGCCGCAGAGTTTTCATTTCGACGAACCGCTGCCCTTGCGCAGCGGCGCCAGCCTGGCCGCATACGACCTGATGGTCGAAACCTACGGCCAGCTCAACGCCGAGCGCAGCAACGCGGTGCTGGTGTGCCACGCGCTGAACGCCAGCCATCACGTGGCCGGCACCTATGCGGGCCAGGCCAGGAGCGAGGGCTGGTGGGACAACCTCATCGGCCCGGGCAAGGCGCTGGACACCGACAAGTTCTTCGTCATCGGCGTCAACAACCTGGGCTCCTGCTTCGGTTCCACCGGCCCCATGCATGTGAACCCGGCCACCGGCCGCGCCTGGGGCGCGGACTTCCCCGTCGTCACCGTGCAGGACTGGGTGGACGCGCAGGCCCGCGTGGTCGAGCGCTTCGGCATCCTGAAACTGGCGGCCGTGCTGGGCGGCTCGCTGGGCGGCATGCAGGCGCTGGACTGGGCGCTGCGCTACCCCGACCGGGTGGGCCACTGCATCGCCATCGCGACCGCGCCCAACCTGTCGGCGCAGAACATCGCCTTCAACGAGGTGGCGCGCCGCGCCATCGTGACCGACCCCGACTTCCACGGCGGCCACTACTACGAGCACGGCGTGGTGCCCAAGCGCGGCCTGCGCGTGGCGCGCATGATCGGCCACATCACCTATCTGTCCGACGACGTCATGGCCGAGAAGTTCGGCCGCGAGCTGAAGACCGGTGCGCTGGGCTATTCGACGCAGGACATCGAGTTCCAGATCGAGAGCTACCTGCGCTACCAGGGCGACAAGTTCAGC
>CAMLKW010000125.1 GCA_946480605.1 uncultured Roseateles sp.
TCGAGCCCAAGGAAGGCAACCTCGAGTGGCTGATCCGCAAGGACGGCTGCATGCACTGCGAGGAGCCGGGCTGCCTGAAGGCCTGCCCGGCACCCGGCGCCATCGTCAAGTACGCCAACGGCATCGTCGACTTCATCTCCGAGAACTGCATCGGCTGCGGCTACTGCGTGGCGGGCTGCCCCTTCGACGTGCCGCGCATCAGCAAGAAGGACAACAAGGCCTACAAGTGCACGCTGTGCTCCGACCGCGTCGGCGTGGGGCTGGAGCCGGCCTGCGTGAAGACCTGTCCGACCGGTGCCATCAGCTTCGGCACCAAGGATGACATGGTGGCCTACGGCGACAAGCGCGCCGGCGAGCTGAAGGAGCGCGGCTTCCAGAAGGCCGGGCTCTACAACCCGCAGGGCGTCGGCGGCACGCATGTGATGTATGTGCTCAAGCATGCCGACCAGCCGGGCCTGGAGGGTCTGCCCGCCAACCCCAGCATCAGCCCCATGGTGTCGCTGTGGAAGGGCGTGGCCAAGCCGCTGGCGGTGGCCGGCATGATCGGCGCCGTGGTGGCCGGTTTCTTCCACTACATGAAGGTGGGACCGGTCGAGTCCGAGGAGAAGGCCGACGACAAGGAGGTCTCATGAAGCTGCTCAAGCGCTATGACGACGGCGAGCGCATGAACCACTGGCTCATTGCGCTGCTGTTCTTCCTCGCCGGCCTGTCGGGCCTGGCCTTCTATCACCCGGCCCTGTTCTTTCTGTCCAACCTGTTCGGCGGTGGCGCCTGGGCGCGCATCCTGCATCCCTTCTTCGGCCTGGCCATGGTGCTGTGCTTCGTGCCCATGATGCTGAAGCTGACCCGCCACAACCGCTTTACCGACGCCGACCGCGCCTGGCGGGCGCAGATGGGCGACATGCTGCAGGGCCGCAAGGAAGGCCTGCCCCCGGTGGGCCGCTACAACTACGGCCAGAAGCTGGTGTTCTGGGCGCTGGTCTGGAGCCTTGTGGTGCTGCTGATCACCGGCTTCATGTTCTGGCGGCCCTGGTTCGCCCACCTGCTGCCCATCGCCGGCGTGCGCCTCGGCGCGCTGCTGCATGCGGTGGCGGCCACGGTGCTGATCCTGGCGGTCATCATCCACATCTATGCGGCCATCTGGGTCAAGGGCACCATCCGCGCGATGACGCGCGGCACGGTCAGCGAGGCCTGGGCTCGCAAGAACCATCCGCTGTGGCACGCGGAAGTGACGCGCGACGGCAAATGACGAAACAGACGGGGGAGGCGAGCGAATGACGGGAGTCACGCAGGCGACCATCAAGCTGATGTCTCCCGAGGAGATCTCGGCCCGGGCCGGCGGTGCCGCGCCGCCGCCCTTGCGCCTGCCCGCGGGCGCGACGCTGTTCGCCGAACGCGCGCTGCGCCTGCGCCAGCTGGCCGCCGGCCATGCGATGCGCGACTTCCTGATCTTCATGGCCGACCTGGCCCAGGCGCAGCAGCAGGTGCTGGCCCCCGTGGGCGAGTTGCCGCTGCCGACCGCCTCGAACATCGCCGCGGCGCGTGTGGTCGGCCGCGCGCCGCTGCCGGCCGCCGACTGGCAGCGCGACCCGGCCTGGCATGCGCTGCTGCGCGACCTGGTCGACACGCTGGGCCCGCGCGCGCCGGCCGCCGTGCAGCCGACGCTGCAGGCCCTGCGCGCGGCCGATGCCGACACGCTGGAGATCCAGGCCGACTGCCTGCTGACCGGCGTCATGCGCGGCCTGGACCTGGCCGCCGCGCCGCTGGTCGCCGCGGCGCTGCAGGTGTACTGGACGGCGCTGGTTCAGCGCACCGCGGCCCGCTTCGACCAGCCCGGCCAGCCCGCCTTCGCGCTGACCGAGGACGAGTCGCTGTGCCCCTGCTGCGGCAGCCGGCCCACCGCCAGCATCACGCGCCAGGTGGCCGACGTGGCCGGTCAGCGCTACCTGCACTGCTCGCTATGCGCCAGCGAATGGCACATGGTGCGCATCCAGTGCCCGCACTGCCTGTCGGGGTTGAAGCTGGCCTACGAATCTCTGCAGGCGCTGGACGGCGACGCGCCCGCCAACACCGCCGCCGTGCAGGCCGAGACCTGCGACGACTGCGGCCACTACCTGAAGATCGTCCACACCGAGCGGGACCCCTTCGTCGAGCCGCTGGCCGACGACCTCGCCAGCGTCACGCTCGACCTGCTGGTGTCCGAGACCGGGTTGCGCCGCCACGGCGTCAACCTGATGCTGCTGTTCGGCGACCCCGACGGCCCACCGTCCGACCCGCCCGGGAGTCCCTGATGGCCCCGCCTCCCGAGTCCGTGGTTCACGGCTCGAAGGCAGCCCCCAAGGACCTGCCCTCGACCGACAAGCTGCTGCGCCACTGCGAAACACTGCTGGCCGAGCACGGCCACACGCTGGTGGCCGGCGAGGCGAGGGCGCTGCTGGATGCGCTGCGCATCCGCGCGCTGGCCGGCGAGCTGGCGCCGCAGGCCGTCGACCTGGCCGCGCTGCGGGCGCAGCTGACCGAGCGCGTCCTGAAGCGCATGAGCCCACGCATGCAGGCCGTCATCAACCTGACCGGCACCGTCATCCACACCAACCTGGGCCGCTCCCTGCTGGCCGACGCGGCGCTGCAGCAGGTGCTGGCGCTGATGGGTGAGCCCAACAACCTGGAGTTCGACCTCGCCGCGGGCGCGCGCGGCGACCGCGACGACCTCATCGAGGGCCTGCTCTGCGAACTGACCGGCGCCGAGGCCGCCACCGTCGTCAACAACAATGCCGCCGCCGTGCTGCTGGGCATCGCGGCGCTGGCCGGCGGCAAGGAGGCCATCGTGTCGCGCGGCGAGCTGGTCGAGATCGGCGGCGCCTTCCGCATGCCCGACGTGATGAGCGCCGCCGGCGCGACGCTGGTGGAGGTGGGCACGACCAACCGCACCCACCCGCGCGACTACCAGCAGGCCATCACGCCGCGCACCGGCCTCATCGTCAAGGTCCACACCAGCAACTACCAGGTGCAGGGCTTCACGGCGGCCGTCGACGAGGCGACGCTGGCGCCCATCGCCCACGCGGCCGGCCTGCCCTTGATGACCGACCTCGGCAGCGGCGCGCTGGTGGACCTGTCGAAATGGGGCCTGCCCGCCGAGCCGCTGCCGCAGGCCATGCTCGCCGCGGGCTGCGATGTCGTGACCTTCAGCGGCGACAAGCTGCTGGGCGGGCCGCAGGCGGGGCTCATCGTCGGCAGCAAGGCTGCCGTCCAGCGCATCCGCAAGTTCCCGATGAAGCGGGCGCTGCGCCTGTCCAAGCTGCCCTTCGCCGCGCTGGAGGCGACACTGCGGCTCTACCTGCGCCCCGAGCGCCTGGTGCGGGAGCTGCCGACGCTGCGCCTGCTGACCCGCCCGCAGCAGCAGATCGCTGCGCTGACCCGGCAGCTGCTGCCCGACGTGGCCGCCGCCGTCGCGCCGCGCTTCAGCGTCGAGACGGTCGCGCTGCAAAGCCAGATCGGCTCGGGCTCGCTGCCGGTCGAGCGCCTGCCATCGGCCGGCTTGGCGCTCACCGCGACCGATGGTCGAGGCCGCACGCTCGACGCCCTCGTCACGGCCCTGCGCGCATTGCCCCGCCCCGTCCTCGGCCGTGTCAAGGACGAGCGCCTGCTGCTGGACCTGCGCTGCCTCGAAGAGCCCGCGCTGCTGAGCTCGCAACTCGGCGCCTTGAAGGAGTCGCTGGCGTGATCGTCGGAACGGCCGGCCATATCGACCACGGCAAGACCACGCTGGTGCGCGCGCTGACCGGCGTCGACACCGACCGGCTGCCGGAGGAGAAGGCGCGGGGCATCAGCATCGAGCTGGGCTATGCCTACCTCGACGTTCCCGACCACGCCGAGCGGATCGGCTTCATCGACGTGCCCGGCCACGAGAAGCTGGTCCACACGATGTTGGCCGGTGCCAGCGGCATCGCTTTCGCGCTGCTGCTCGTCGCGGCCGACGATGGCGTCATGCCGCAGACGCGCGAGCACCTGGCCGTGCTGAGCCTGCTGGGCCTGACGCGCGGTGTCGTCGCCATCACCAAGGCCGACCGTGCCGATCCGGCGCGCCTCGACGCGCTGCGCGGCGAGATCCGCGCGCTGCTCGCCGGTACCGGGCTTGAGGCCGCGCCCATCCTCAGCGTCTCGGCCCACACCGGCCAGGGCCTGGCCGAGCTGCGCGAGCTGCTGTTCGACGCCGCCCGCCGCACGCCACCGCGCGCTACCCAGGGCCTGGCCGCGCGGCTCGCGGTGGATCGCGCCTTCAGCCTGGACGGCGTCGGCACCGTCGTCACCGGCACGCTGCATGCGGGCGAGATCGCCGTCGGCGACGAGCTGACCCTCCAGGGCCATCGCGCGCGCGTGCGCAGCCTGCATGCGCAGAACCAGGCGGTCGAGCGCGCCCGCGCCGGCCAGCGCTGCGCCGTCGCGCTGGCGGGCCTGGCGCGCGAGCAGGCGCCGCGCGGCGCGTGGCTGACGGTGCCGCACGTGGCGCTAGCCACCGAGCGGCTTGATGCCCGCGTCAAGCTCTGGCCCGGCGAGGCCCGGCCGCTGCGTTCGGGCGCGCGCGTGCATCTGCACCTCGGTGCGCAGAGCGTGATGGCCAGCGTTGCCGTGCTGGACGGCGACGCCATCGAGCCCGGCGCGTCCGCCCGCGTGCAGCTGGTCTGCCACGCCCCGATGGGCGCATGGCGCGGCGACCGCCTCGTGCTGCGCGACGCCGGCGCCACGCGCACGCTGGCGGGCGGCGTCGTGCTCGACCCCTTCGCGCCCACGCGCTACCGCCGCACGCCCGAGCGCCTGGCCGAGCTGGCTGCCTGCGAGCTGCCCACCGCCGCGCGCCGCCGCGAGCGGCTGCTGACGCTGTCGTCACTGGGCCTGGACCTGGCCCGCTTCGCCCAGGCCGAGGGGCTGGCCGAGCCGCAGCAGGGCTGGGCGCTGGGCGAGGACGCCAGCGCGGCGCTGACCGAGAGGACCCTGGCCGCGCTGGCCGACTTCCACGCCAAGGCGCCCGACGAACTCGGCCCCGATGCCGCGCGGCTGCGCCGGCTGGTGGCGCCGCGCATCGCCGAGCCGCTGTGGCGCGAGCTGCTCGCCGGTCTGCGTGCCGCCGGCCGCATCGCCTTGCGCGGCGCCTTCGTGCACCTGCCGGCGCACGGCGTGCAGCTGTCGGCCGTGGAGCAGCGCATCGCGCAGAAGGTCGCGCCGCGGCTGGCTGCGGCCGGTGCCGAGGGCGCCTGGGCGCGCGACCTGGCCCGCGACTGCGCCGAGCCCGAACCGCTGCTGCGCGCGACGCTGGCGCGGCTGGCCCAGCAGGGCGAGTTGCACCAGGTGGTCAAGGATCTCTACTGCGACACGCCGACGATGGCACGCCTCGCGGCCATCGCGCGCGGCATCGGTGCTGTCCAGGGCAAGGTCACGGCGGCCAGCTTCCGCGACGCGACGCAGTTGGGCCGCAAGCGCGCCATCCAGCATCTGGAACATTTCGACCGCGTCGGGCTGCTGCGCCGTGTCGGCGACGAGCACCGGCTGCGGGCGGACAGCGCGCTGTTTTCTGAAAGTCTGCAGACATGAGGAAGGGGAACGACACCGGTGTGTCGGCCGGGCTTCAAACCCGGTGGGTGGCGCCACGCGCCGCTGGGTGGGTTCGACTCCCACCCCCTTCCGCCACTCGCGAGGGCGGCGCGCATGACTGAGCTGCCTGCCGGCTTCTGGCTCTGGGCCGACGACCAGACCTGGGCCCAGCCGCTGGCCGATGGCCGGGTGCGCGTCGGCATCACGGCGCTGGGGCTGAAGGCGTCGGGCGACATCTACATGTGCCGCCCCAAGGCTGTCGGCAGCGAAGTGGCGCAGGGCCGCTCCATCGGCGTGGTCGAGCTGGCGAAATCGGTCGTGTCCGTGAAGTCGCCGCTGTCGGGTGTCGTGACGCAAGTCAACGCGGCGTTGGAAGACCGGCCCGAGCTGGTCCACCTGTCGCCCTATGACGCGGGCTGGCTCGCCGAGCTGGCACCCTCGAATCTGGAGGCCGAGAAGGACAAGTTGGCCATCGGCGATGCCGCCATCCGCGAAGCCCTGACCCATTGGGCCTGGCTGAACAAGCTGGACACCGCCGCGCCATGAAGCGCACCGGCCTCGCCATCCTGCTCTGGGCGGCCGACCCCGACGACCCCGCGCGCCTGGCCACGCCCTTCGCACAGGCCGCCGCGGCGGCCGCGCTGGAGATGCAGGTCGAGGTCTACTTCACGGCCCGGTCCGTGCTGCTGCTCAAGCCCGGCGTGGCCGGGCGGCTGCGTGCTTCCGAGCGTTTCGACAAGACCATCGCCGACTGGATGAACGATGCGCTTGAGCATGGCGCACGCTTCTTCGCCTGCTCCGATGCGCTGGCCGCCCAGGGGCTGACGCAGGCGGAGCTGATTCCCGCCGGCCGCCGCCATGGCGGTGCTGTCCAATACGCCTCCCGCGCCGCCCACTCGGCATGGGCGACACTCGTTTTCTAACCCCCTCAGGAGATTCTCAAATGGCCCTCTCTCGTGTCGTCGCCAGTCTGGCGCGTGGCGTGGTGATGTCCCTGGCGCTGGCGGGTGCCGCGGCGCAGGCTCAGCAGGTGCTGCGCGTGACCGCCATTCCCGATGAGTCGCCCACCGAGTTGGCGCGCAAGTTCGCGCCGCTGGGCCAGTACCTGGAAGCCAAGCTGGGCATGAAGGTCGAGTGGACACCCGTGACCGACTACGCCGCGGCCGTCGAGACCGTCGTCAACAAGAAGATCGACCTGGCCTGGTTCGGTGGCTTCACCTTCGTGCAGGCCCATGTGCGCTCGGCCGGCAGGATAGCTCCGCTGGTGCAGCGCGAGGAGGACGAGAAGTTCCGTTCGGTCTTCATCACCGATGCCAAGAGCGGCATCAACAAGCTGGAAGACCTGAAGGGCAAGACGCTGTCCTTCGGCTCGCAGAGCAGCACCTCGGGCCACCTGATGCCGCGCAGCTTCCTGCTGGGCGCCAAGATCAACCCCGACACGGACCTGAAGCGCGTGGCCTTCAGCGGCGCGCATGACGCGACCATCGCGGCCGTTGCCAGCGGCAAGGTCGATGCCGGCGCGCTGAACATCTCGGTGTGGGAGAAGTTCGTCGCCGAGAAGAAGGTGGACCCGGCCCAGGTCAAGGTCTTCTACACAACGCCGCCTTACTACGACTACAACTGGTCGGTCCACGCCGACATGCCGCAGGCGCTGCAGGACAAGATCAAGGCCGCCTTCCTGGCGCTGGATCCGAACACGCCGCAAGGCAAGGAGATCCTGGGCCTGCAGCGCGCGACGAAGTTCATCCCGAGCAAGCCCGAGAACTACACGGGCATCAAGGCTGCCGCCGAGAACGCCGGCCTGCTGAAGTGATCTCGCTGACCGGCATCGCCGCAGCCGCGCTGGGCGACGCGGCGCCGGTGCTGCACGGTATCGACCTCGAACTGGCTGCCGGCGAGCAGGTCGCCGTCATCGGCGCGTCCGGTGCCGGCAAGACGACGCTGCTGAACCTGCTGGCGCTGATGCAGGCGCCGCTGGCCGGCCGCCTCACGCTGGACGGCCACGATCCCTGGGCGCTCGCCCGCACTGAGCGCCAGGTCTTGCGCACCGGCATCGCGCTGGCGCCGCAGCACCCGCCGCTGCCGCCGCGCCAGCGCGTGGCCGTTGCCGTGCTGGCCGCGCGGCTGCCGCGCATGTCCTTCGGGCGTGCGCTGCGCACGCTGTGGAGCCCGCCCGACGCGCCGCTCGCACAGGCCGCGCTGGAGAAGCTGGACCTGCCCGACAAGCTCTGGCTGCGCGTGGACCGCCTGTCCGGCGGCGAGCGCCAGCGCGTGGGCCTGGCGCGGCTGCTGGTGTCCGACACGCGGCTGTGGCTGGCCGACGAGCCGCTGGCCGCGCTGGACCCGGCCCGCGCCGAGCGGTCGCTCGCCGCGCTGCAGGACGGCGCGCGTGCGGCCGGCGCGGCGCTGGTGTGCAGCCTGCACCAGGTGGACCTGGCGCTCGCGCGCTTCCCGCGCGTCGTGGCGATGAGCGTCGGCCGCGTCGTGTTCGACGGCCCGCCCGCCGCGCTGGGGGGCGAGCTGCTGGACGAGCTGTACCGCAGCCAGCTGGAGCCGCCGCCCGAGGTGGCGCTGCCGGCGCAGCCCCTACCGCTGCCGCAGGCGATGTGCCGGTGATGGCACCTGCGCTGCGCGACCCCGCTTTGGGCCGGCGCTGGCTGGCGCTGCTGGCCGGCCTGGTGCTGCTGTGGCCGTTGCTGGTGTTCGCCGAGTTCAAGCCGTGGACGCTGTTCGACGAGCGCAGCCTGCGCGCGACGGGCCGCTTCCTGGCCGACTTCGTACCGCCGCGTGCGGATGCCGAGTTCCTGGTGCTGCTGGCGCGTGAAACCTGGCGCACGGTCGCCATCGCCACGGCCGGGTTGACGCTGGCGCTGGTCATCGCCGTGCCGCTGTCGCTGCTGTCCACGGCGCGGCTGTCGGCCAGCACGCTGGAGGGCCGCCCCGGCCCGGCGCGCTGGCTGCGCCGCGGCGTGCGCGCACTGCTGGTGGCGTTGCGCTCCATCCCGGAGCTGGTGTGGGCGCTGGTGTTCGTGCGCGTCGTGGGCCTGGGGCCGACGGCCGGCGTGCTGGCCATCGCCATCGCCTACGGCGGCATGCTGGGCAAGGTCTACGCCGAGATCCTGGAAAGCGCCGACGCCGCGCCCACGCAGGCCCTGCTGCGCGCCGGCAGCCCGCGCTGGCAGGCGCTGCTGTTCGGCGCGCTGCCCAGCAGTCTGCCCGAACTGCTGAGCTACACCGTCTACCGCTGGGAATGCGCGGTGCGCTCGTCGGTGGTGCTGGGCTTCGTCGGCGCAGGCGGCCTGGGCCAGCAGCTGGACAACGCGGCCAAGATGTTCGCGGGCGCCGAGGTCAGCGCGATCCTGCTGGTGTTCATCGCGCTGGTCATGCTGAGCGATGCGTTCAGCCGCTGGCTGCGCGGGAGGCTCGCATGAGGATCAGTACCGCCGCCGTTTTGCTGGGCCTTGCCGCGCTGGTCATCGCCAGCTTCTGGTCGCTGGACCTGCAATGGGCCGCCTTCCTGGGGACCGATGCGCTGGCCAGCATGGGCCGCTTCGCGGTCAGTTTCTTCCCGCCCGAGACGGCGCCGGCCTTCCTCGCCAAGACGGGCACGGCGCTGCTGGAGACGCTGGCGATGTCGGCGCTGGGCACGCTGCTGGCCGTGGTGGGTGGCCTTGCTCTCGCGCTGCCGGCTTCGGGCAGCGGCCCGGCGCGGGCGCTCGCGCGGCTGGTGCTGAACGCGCTGCGCAGCGTGCCCGAGCTGGTGTGGGCGGCGCTGCTGCTCATCCTCGCCGGCCTGGGGCCGCTGCCGGGCACGCTGGCGCTGGCGCTGCACACCAGCGGCGTGCTGGGGCGGCTGTTCGCCGAGAGCTTTGAGAACGCGCCGGCCGACGCGGCCCTGTCGCTGCGCCAGCGCGGCGTGGGGCCGCTGAGCGTGTGGCTGTTCGCCACGCTGCCGCAGGCGCTGCCGCAGCTGGTCAGCTACACGCTGTACCGCTGGGAGAACAACATCCGCGCGGCCAGCGTGCTCGGCGTCGTGGGCGCCGGCGGGCTGGGCCAGATGCTGAGCTACCACCTGGGCCTGTTCCAGATGCGCGAAACGTGTACCGTGCTGGCCGGCATGATGGCGCTGGTGGGCCTGGTCGATGCGTTGTCCTGGGCCGTTCGCCGCCACCTCACCCGATGAATCCAGAACCCCTGCTGCAGTCCCTGCTCGACCGCTACTCGGTCGGCCCCAAGCACCTCGTCGAGCCCGGCCCGGGCGCCGAGCAACTCGCGCTGATGACGGCCGCCGCGTTGCGTGCGCCCGACCACGCCGAATTGGTGCCTTACCGCTTCAAATTGGTGCGCGACGACGCCAAAGCCGACATGGCCGCGCTGTTTGCCGATGCCGCCCGCGCGTCCGGCAAGGGCGAGGAGGGCGCAGCGCTGGACGCCGAGCGCGCGCTGCGCCCGCCGGTCACCGTGGCGGTGGTGGCACGCATCGACCTGGGCCATCCGCTGGTGCCGGCGCACGAACAGTGGGCGGCGGTGGGCGGCGCGATCGGCAACTTCCTGCTGGCGGCGCATCTGCTGGGCTTTGGCGGCAAGATGCTCAGCGGCGCCAAGGTGCGCCACCCCGCCATCGCTGCGGCCTTCTGCGAGCCTGGCGAGACCCTGGTCGGCTGGATCGCGCTGGGCACCCCGTCCCGCAAGCCCGCCGGCCCGTCCCGCAAGCCCGCCCCTGGGCAGGTGCTGATCGACTGGCACCTGCCTTGCAAGAGACACTGAACTATGGAACTCACTCCCCGAGTTCGGCTGGCTTTGCTGGCCGCTCGGTCTGACTCACAAATATCGAGCAAAGCGAGATGGAACTCACTCCCCGAGAGAAAGACAAGCTGCTGCTGTTCACCGCAGCTCTGCTTGCCGAGCGCCGCAAGGCCCGCGGCCTCAAGCTCAACTACCCCGAGTCCGTCGCGCTCATCAGCGCCGCCATCCTCGAAGGTGCCCGCGACGGCAAGACCGTCGCCGCGCTGATGAGCGAAGGCCGCACCGTGCTGACCCGCGCCGACGTCATGGACGGCATCGCCGAGATGATTCCCGAGATCCAGGTCGAAGCGACCTTCCCCGACGGCACCAAGCTCGTGACCGTCCACCAACCCATTGCCTGAAGACCGCCCATGAAACTGCAACGCTGGATTGCGACCCTCCCTCTGCTGGCCGCCACCGCCGCCCAGGCCCACACCGGCGACCACAGCCACATGTCCAGCTTCGTCGACGGCATGCTGCACCCGCTGACCGGGCCCGACCACCTGGCCGCCATGCTGGCCGTGGGCATCTGGAGCGCGATGGCGCTCAAATCACCGCTGCGCGCGCCCATCGCGTTCGCCGCCTCGCTGCTGGCTGGCGCGCTTTTGTCCATGTTCTTCGGCTGGCACATGCCGGCGATGGAAACCGCCATCACCGTGTCGCTGGCTGTGCTGGGCCTGCTGGTGGCGCTGCGCCTGGCCATGCCGCCGGCCGCGGGCGCGGCCACCGCGGCCATCCTGGCCTTCAGCCACGGCGCCGCGCATGGCCTGGAACTGCACGGCGCCACGGCGCTGGCCGGCATGGTGGTCGGCACCGCCGTGCTGCACGGTATCGGCCTTGCCATGGGCTGGAAGTTGCGCAACGCGCCGACGCTGGCCCGCGCGCTGCTGGGCGCCAGCGTCGCCGCGCTGGCCGTGGCCCGCGTCAGTGGGGTGGCCTGATGATTCCCGGCGAGCTGATCACCGCCGAGGGCGAGCACGAACTCAACCCCGGCCGCCGCACGCTGACGCTGAAGGTTGCCAATGCCGGTGAGCGGCCCATCCAGGTCGGCTCGCACTACCATTTCGCCGAGACCAACGCCGCCTTGAGCTTCGACCGCGAGGCCGCTCGCGGCATGCGCCTCAACATCTGCAGCGGCACGGCCGTGCGCTTCGAGCCCGGCCAGACGCGCACCGTCGAGCTGGTCGACCTCGGCGGCGACCGCGCTGTCTGGGGCTTCCGCGGTTTGGTGCAAGGCAAGCTATGAAGATTTCCCGACGCGCCTACGCCGAGATGCTCGGCCCCACCGTCGGCGACAAGCTGCGCCTGGCCGACACCTCGCTCGTCATCGAGATCGAGCAGGACCTGACGCTGCGTGCCGGCGGCTACGGTGAAGAAGTGAAGTTCGGCGGCGGCAAGACCGTGCGCGACGGCATGGGCCAGTCGCAGCGTGTGAACGGGCCCGGCCCCGGCGACGCGGTGGACACCGTCATCACCAACGTCGTCATCGTCGACCACTGGGGCATCGTCAAGGCCGACATCGGCCTGCGCGGCTGCCGCATCTCGGCAATAGGCAAGGCCGGCAACCCCGACGTGCAGCCGGGCGTGGACATCGTCATCGGCCCCGGCACCGAAATCATCGCGGGCGAGGGCTTCATCGTGACGCCTGGCGCCATCGACACCCACATCCACTTCATCTGCCCGCAGCAGATCGAAGAGGCGCTGATGAGCGGTGTGACCACCATGATCGGCGGCGGCACCGGCCCTGCCACCGGCACGCTGGCCACCACCTGCACGCCAGGGCCGAGCCACATCGCCACGATGCTGAAGGCCGCCGAAGCCTTCCCGATGAACCTCGGCTTCCTCGGCAAGGGCAACGCCAGCCGCCCCGAGGGTCTGATGCAGCAGATCGACGCCGGTGCCATCGGCCTGAAGCTGCACGAGGACTGGGGCACCACGCCCGCCGCCATCGACAACTGCCTCAGCGTGGCCGAGCTGACCGACACGCAGGTCGCCATCCACACGGACACGCTGAACGAAAGCGGCTTCGTCGAGGACACGATTGCCGCCTTCAGGGGCCGCACCATCCACAGCTTCCACACCGAAGGCGCGGGCGGCGGCCATGCGCCGGACATCATGAAGGTGGTGGGGGAGGCCAACGTGCTGCCCAGCTCCACCAATCCGACGCGACCGTTCACCGTCAACACGCTGGACGAGCACCTGGACATGCTGATGGTCTGCCATCACCTGGACGCCGGCATCGC